>JAUYPV010000105.1 GCA_030697555.1 Hyphomonadaceae bacterium | reverse complement strand
GCGATCGGCAGCACGCCGCCCCAGGCTTCCGGGAAGACATAGGCTGCGTTACCTGCAGGCAGGACG
This sequence comes from Hyphomonadaceae bacterium, assembly GCA_030697555.1. Lineage (GTDB taxonomy): Bacteria > Pseudomonadota > Alphaproteobacteria > Caulobacterales > Hyphomonadaceae > UBA7672. The sequence continues at coordinate 44,617 of JAUYPV010000105.1, read as the reverse complement.
CGCTGAGTGACGGGGTTCTGTGCACCCGGAAGCGTCGCAGCCGTTCCCGCTGGCATCAGCGCGATCGGCGTCTGCCCCGTATTACGCGCCGAGAAGTAGCGGCCCCAGCTGTCGTTGTCGGTGGCGAGCACCATGTTGTTGGCGTCGTTGCCGCCGAACATAAAGATACAGACCAGCGCCTTGTAGGTCGGCGCGGTCTGGGCGGAGGCCGAGCCCATGGTGGCGAGCTGGAAGCCGAAGGTCGAGGCGGCGGCGCCGATACCGGCCATGGCCGTAGCGCGGCGGAGGATTTCGCGGCGGGTCGCGTTGGACATTGTCATGTGCGTTCCTCAGCGCTGAACGAGATATTCGGGGGAAACCATCGACATGAAGACCGCGGTCTTCGCCCGGTTCAGCCGTGCGGCGTCGATCTGCGCCTGGTTCGAACCGTTCGCTGCGGGGATGGTGACTGCGTTGATCGCCGTGACGAGGCGGGCCTGAAGCGTCGACGTCATCTGGCCATAGAACAGCAGGCTGTTCATGCGGTCGACGAGGCCTTGCGGATTGTCGACCAGGGTGAGTTCGGCCGTATAGCCGGTGCGAACGTCACGCCCAGCGCCGCCCGGCGGCGTCTGGCCGATGCCGTTGTTGATCCAGTCCTGCATCACGTTGATGTAGGCGGCGGCGGTGACCTCATCGATGACCTGGAACTCCGGTGCGACGAGCGAGCGCTGGCCGAGCTGCGTGGTGGCCGGCGGGGTAAAACCCGGACGCCAGAAGTTGAAGACCGACGGGGACGTCATCGGCGACTGGCTGAGCGAGGTGTTAGCGCTGGTCGAGGTGATCAGGTAGTTGCCGGTTTGCGACGTGGCGGCGAAGGCGCGCGCCCAGTTGGTGACGCGGATCACCGGTTCTCGCAGCTTGCCGAAATCGACCGAGCTGACCGCGGCCATGTTGCGCGCTTCGGGATCAGTCAGGACTGCGCGCACGACCGCGGCCATGTCGCCACGCACGCCCGAGCCGTTGTTGTTGAAGACGGTGGCGACGCGCCCGACATAGGCGGGGCTCGGGTTGGAGGTCACGAACTGCTGGATGAGCCGCTGGGAAATGAACGGCCCGGTATTGGGATGGTTGTAGAGCCGGTCGAGAGCGATGCGGAGATCCCCTGCCGCGTCGACGGTGGAGCTGGCCGCAATGGTGGTTCCAAGGAAGACCTTCTCCGAGGTCGAGTGGAAGTTGGGATAGAAGATCATCGGCGTGACGTTGCGGTCCGCGTTGGCGCTGCCGCCAAAGAACGTGTTGTTGGTGGGCGACGGATGATACCAGCTAAGGCCGGTGAACACCTTGGCGAGGCCCGCGATGTCGGCGGGTGTGTAGGTGGGGATCTGTTGGCTCGAGCCGTTGAGGCGCGGCGTGCCATCATTGTTGAGTTCGACCAGCCCGATGGTCATGAGCTGCATGACTTCGCGCGCATAGTTCTCGTCGGGCGTTCGTGTCCCGGCGGCGTCTTCCTTCTGGTTGGCGAGGAAGGTGAGGTAGCGGCCCATCATCGGATGGAGCGTCACGTCCTCCAGCAGCGTGCGGAAATTGCCGAACGCATCGCGGTTCAGTATATCGTAGTAGGACGCAAGGCCTCGCGCATCGATCGTCGGATCGTTGATCGAGATGACGAAGATCTGGGAAAGCGCGAAAGCCGTGCGCTGGCGAAGCTGGTCCTCATTCTGGATCGCGGCGCGCCACCACGTCTGGTAGAAATTGTTGGCGTCGGCGCTGCCGTTGGCCGCGATGGCGGCATCGACATAGGCCTGATGGGTTGTCCCCAACGGCACGGAAATCTGTCCGTTGAGCCAGCCGTTGATGCCCTGGTTCTGAACCTGCTGTATCGTCGCCTCGGTCGAACCGAAGGTCGCCTGGACGAGCAGGCGCGCCGCCTCGGGCGCCGTCGGCGGCGCCTGCGGAGATTGACCGCCGCCACCGCCACTACTCCCCCCGCCTCCACCGCCGCAGGCGGCAAGCAATCCGAAAGCCAGGGCGGCAAATAGCTTACGCATGAATTCTTCCCCTTCACGGACCCCAGCGGATTCGGAATCGCAGTTACTGCCCGGTAATTCGTGGGCGGCAGCAGGTATTGCTCGTGAACACTTCGATGGTTGCGATTTAGGCGCAGGCAGGGCTAGGCGAATCGTCTTTCGCTATTTCCAATCGATACTTTGCCGACCGGATCAGCCCCACAACTCTACTGTAGCCGAACCACAACAGGACGCCAATTAATTTCGGTCAAAGCTTAACGAAAAATGGCTCACGCCTTCGCGCCCTCATTCCGCTGAGTCATTTCGCGGAGCGAACTACCTCGCAGGCGTGAGGCGGATGATTGATTCGGCGACGCGGTCGACAGCCTCGCGGCTAAAGGCAAGTGGCGCGTAGGAACCCTCCGCCCACATCGGAAAGAGATCGCGATAATGAGCGCTGTAGGGATCGCCGGACTGGCCGGGCGAATTCATCACCACCGAATTGTCCCAGGCCCCGACATCCATCACCAAGCGCACGGAGGCGCCGGCGGCGACGGAGAAATCGGCCGCGCGATAGCTTTGCGCCCGCGGCGTCGAGGCCGAGCCAGGCACCTGCAGCGGACCAACGGACATTTGTGCTTTCAGTTGCGGGTCGGCGAGATCACCGACGGCAGGCGTCCAGCTCGCCTGGTGAAGGCGGCCCCAGGCCCATGTCGACATATCGGGACCGAGGCGGTCCTTCAGCTCGGCGATGGCGGCGGAGAGGCTCGAAAGCAGGATGGCGTCCCTACCCGTTGTCGGATCCGGGCCGAGCTGCTTGCCGGGATTTTCGAGATACGTGATCACCGCTTCGAGATGGCCGTCGCCCACGAGAGCGCGGGCGGCCTCCGGCGTCACTTTCGCGACGGTTGCCTTGCCGAGATGCTTGATGGCCCAGACTTCGTAGATGGCGGCTGCGGCGCTATCGACGGTTTCGTTGTTGTTCCACGCGCCGAGGATGGCGATCGCCTTGGCGACTTCGGCATCGTTCGACTTGAGGCCTTTGAGGAGGGCAACGCCGCGACGCGACTGCGTGCTGGTGCTGTCGGTCTGCAGCGCCATGGAGTCGGCGATACTGACTTTCGGATTGGCGGCGAGGACTTCCTTGATGCGATTGGCTCGCGAAGGATCGGTCCATTCGAACGCGATCTTGCGGTCCTCCGCCGGATATTCGGGCGGCAGGTTGTATTCATTGGCGGTGGCGAAGAAGCCCTGCGTGGGATTGAAGAGGGACGGCAGCGTGTTGTCCTTGTGGAAGCCGGCCCATTCATAGCGGCCATCGCCCGGCACTGGCATCAGGCCGTCCCAGGTCTTGCGGATGGGCGTGCGGCCGGACGCGGCCCAGCCGACATTCCCCTTCACGTCGGCATAGACGAGGTTGAGTGGTGGAGCGCCCCAGTTGTTGCTGGCGATCTTGAACTCCTCCCACGACCTGGCGCGGAGCAGCCGCGAAGAGCCGAAATAGCCGGACAGGCCGGGCTCGTTCCAGACGGTCCGCATGGCGAAGGCGCGGTTGGTTGTGGCATCGGCCTTCATCACCGGACCATGACGGGTGTAGCGCAGCTCGATCTCGCGCGGTTGCTCGCCCTTTACCTCGATCGTGTCCCGAACGATCGTCATCTTTTCCCAGCCATTCCTGTATTTGTAGCTCGTGGGATCGCCCTTCTTCAGTTCATAGACGTACAGATCCTCCTGATCGATGGCGAAGATGGTGATGCCGAACGCGATGTCGGCGTTGTGGCCGATAGAGACACCGGGCAGCGCAGGTTCGCCGCCGCCGATGATGTTGAGGCCCGGGGCGTTGAGGCCGACGACATAGCGGAGCGAAGGCACGCCGAGCTGGCGGTGCGGATCGTTGGCAAGGATCGGCCGGCCGGTTTCGGTCTTCGACGGCGCTACGACCCAGTTGTTGGAGCCTTCGTTCGCCTGCCGGTCCATCAAGTCGGCGAGTTGCACCGCCGGTGAAGCTTCAGCGGACTTCGGCCCCCTCTTCAGCGCGTCGAACGAGACCTGCTTGGTGCCGAGGACATAGTCAGCGAGCACATCGGCGGGAACATCGCAGGGGTTGAGGCCTTTCGGCGTCGACAGCTTATGCGCCGGCGGATCGAGCTTGCGGCGGAGCATGTCGGCCTCGACGCCCGCGGCGCAGACGACCCGGGCGCGCGCGACTTCGGACGAAACGTTGGAGACCAGCGCGTGGCTGCGGATACGCAGCACGTCTTCGGCCTTCCAGTCTTCTGGCGCCGAACCCGTGAGCTTGAACTCGACGGGAAGCGGCTTGGTTCCAGCGCGCACTTCGGCATTGTACGCGTTGATGCCGGCGACGAAGGCTTCGACCATCTCCCTGGCGTCGGGTGAATAAGCGGCCCATTCCTTCGCCATGTCACCGCGATAGAGCAGAAGGCGCGCTGCCCTGTCCTGCTCGACATAGTCGGAGCCGAAGGATTTCGAGAGAAGGCCAAGGCCTCGCTTGCGCCAGAGGTCGACCTGCCAGAGGCGGTCGCGGCCAGCGTTGTAGCCCTGCAGGAAGAAGGCGTCGCGAGCCGAGCCTGCGAAGATGTGCGGGATGCCCCAGTGATCGACGATCAGTTCGGCCGGAGCGTTGAGGCCGCGAACCGACCACGTATCCTGTTTCACCGCGGAGGAGAGGCCGGTCTGCGCGCCAGCGGTGGGCGAGCTCAGGACGGTGGCGGCCAGGGCCAGAAGCGCTGTGAGCCTCATGACGGTCTCCCCTCGGTTAATCCGGGAAGGATCAGGCGCCGGTTCCCTGCTGTCAAAGTGGAGTTTGGCTGATGTTTCGTCGGCGCCTCACATTTGGTGTTGATTTGGGCGGTTCGACCCGGTCACATGCCGCAAGGTGAGCAGGCTCATTCGCGGGGACATCGCAACCGGCGTGGCGTTCGATCGGGGGAAATGGCGTCGGAGGCTTTGCGTTGCGACGTCAATCGCCGTGCAAGCGCTGTGCGTTTCTGGTCCCGCCTTCGCCGACGAGTTCGACAAGCGGCACAAGGAGCTGCTCGGCCGGCAGGACCTGCAGTTTGCCTTCACGCCGGAAAAGATTCCCGAACCGCCGCCGAGCTGGCTAAGAGGCCTGACGGAATTCTTAAGCGCGCTGGGCCCAATATTCGAGATCATCTTCTGGGGCGCAATCGCGCTGGGCGTCGCTGCACTGGCTTGGTTCATCGCGCGGGAGTTCTGGAATTCGCGCATTGGTGTCAACCCGAAGATAAAGGACAAGACCCCGGTTCAGGTGACGGACTACCGGCCGGCGCCGGCCAGGGCCCGTGCACTGCTTGAAGAAGCGGACAGGCTGGCGGCGGCGGGACGGTATGATGAGGCGGCGCGCACGCTGCTGCACCGGTCGATCGAGGATATCGAGGAACGCATCCCGCAGTCGATCAAGAAGGCGCAGACTAGCCGCGAGATCGCCGGGCTGGACGTGCTGCCCGATGTCGTGCGCAGCGCTTTCCGGCCAATCACACGCGCGGTGGAGCAGAGCTGGTTCGGCGGACGGCCACTGGATGCGGAGAGCTATCAGGCGTGCCGCAAGGCGTATGCGGACTTTGCGCTGGCGGAGAGCTGGACAGCGCCACAAGGCCGGCCCCCGCAAGGCAGGCTGGCATGAGCGCGAACCAGAAATCCCAAGGCGCGTTCTCGCTTCGCATTGTTCTCGGGCTGGTGGTCGTGGGCGTGGTTTCGTTTGCGGCCTTCATCGTTCTGTCGGCCTTCGCCGACGATCTGCGCAGCCCTGAGGAAAGCGGCGAGCACGCGGAATCGAAGTCCGCCATCGGCTTCGCAGGACTTGTCGATTTATTGCAGAAGGAAGGCCGGCACGTGCGTACCAGCCGGGGCTCGCTTTACGAGGCGGGTGGACACGAAGAGTTCGCGGTGATGACGCCGCCGCTGGGCGCGACGGTGGACTGGGACAAAGTGTACGGCTCACCAGGGCCCATCCTGATCGTGATGCCGAAGTGGAATGTGAGGCCCGACCAGAACCATCGCGGCTGGGTGATCTCACAAGGGCTCGGCCGGGACGAGATCATCGAAAACGCGCTGGAGCAGATTTCGCCAGAAGCTACCGTAAAGCATTTCCGGGGCGTCAGGGACCTTGCGCTGAAGAATGAGGAGGCGGTGGGAAGCTTCGTTCAGACCGGGCCGATCGACTCTCTGCAGGTGATCGATAGCGACGCATTCACGCCGATCCTGTCTGACATCGAGGGGCGAACGGTGCTGGGTGTTTATGCCGGCGGCGATGACGGTGAATATGATGATGATTATTCCAGCATCTACATCCTGTCGGATCCGGATCTGCTGAATACGCAGGGGCTTGCCTCGCCGCTGACCGCGCGGGCGGGGCTGGAGGTGATCAGGCTAGTGGTCAGCGAGGATACGCCGATCGCATTCGACATGACGCTGCATGGCATCGAGCGGTCGCGGAATTTCCTGCGGCTGATGTTCGTGCCGCCGTTTCTGCCGGCCGTGCTGTGCCTGGCGTTCGCGGGGGGGCTGATGGCGGTCTATGCCGTGGCCGGCAATGTGAAACAGAAATCCGGGCGGGAGATCGCGCTGGGCAAGGCGATGCTGGTGGAGAATACAGCGCTGCTGGTGTCGTTGACCGGGCGGGACAAGAATATCGGCCAGCGTTATGTCGCGATGACGCGGACGCTGGCTGCGACCGCTGCGGGGGCGCCGTCGGGATCTACGGAAACGCAGCAGACAACAATGCTGGACGCCGTCGCGCAGGTGCAGAAGAGCGAAGCGTCCTTTTCGCGACTGGCCACGGATGTGGCCATCGCATCCTCGCGCGCGCAACTGCTGCGCGCCATCAACAGACTATACCACTGGAGACAGGAGATCGGACGTGAACATAGACGGCGTTAGGGACCTTGCTGGTCGCATCCGGGCCGAAGTGGCCAAGGCGGTGATCGGCCAGGACGATACCGTCCAGCTCCTCCTGTGCGCGCTTTTCTCACGCGGGCATGTGTTGCTGGAGGGAGTGCCAGGCGTCGCCAAGACGCTGCTGGCGCGGGCGTTCGCGCAGGCCGTGGGGCTCGGCGCCGGGCGTATCCAGTTCACGCCGGACCTGATGCCCGGCGACATCATCGGATCGAACCTGTTCGACTTCCGCACCAATGCGTTCAACCTGGTGAAGGGGCCGATCTTCAACGAGCTTATCCTCGCCGACGAGATCAATCGCACGCCGCCGAAGACACAGGCCGCGCTGCTGGAAGCGATGCAGGAGCGGAGCGTCACCATCGATGGGACGAAACATATGCTTTCGCCCTGGTTCATCGTGGTGGCGACGCAGAATCCGATCGAGCATCAAGGCACCTACGTCCTGCCCGAGGCGCAGCTCGACCGTTTCCTGTTCAAGCACGTGCTGGATTATCCGAGCGAGGCGGAGGAGATCAAGATCGTCTTGACCTATGGCGCCCGGCCGGGGTCGGTGGATCCGGCACAGATGGGCGTCGCCGCCGTGGCGGGCCATGCCGTGCTGGACGAAGCCGCGGCATGCGTGGCGTCCGTGAAGATGACGGACGAGGTGCTGGCCTACATCGTCAACCTGGTGCGCGGCACGCGGATCAGCGCGGACCTGACGACGGGTGCAAGCCCACGGGCTGGCGCAATGCTGGCGTCCGCAGCGCGGGCGCGGGCGGCGCTGGACGGGCGCGACTTCGCCATTCCGGATGACGTGAAACAGCTTGCGATGCCGGCTCTGCGGCATCGGTGCGTGCTGTCGCCCGGCGCCGAGGTTGAAGGGCGTACGGCGGACCAGGCCGTTGCGTCAGTGATCGAGCGGATCGAGGCGCCGCGGTGATCTATCCGTCGCCTGCAGCAGCAGCGTGGGCCGGAGCAGGGGCTCCGCTAGCGCTGCTCGTTGCGGTGTTTGCGCCGACTTACTGGCCGATGGGGCTGGTGTGGATCGTGGTGGTGACCCTGCTGGTTGCGGCGGATATCTTCCTCGCGGCGGACCGGCAGAAGATGAAGCTGGCGCTGAGGGTGCAACCGCAGGCGCACATCGGCTCGTCAGTGGAGGCGACGGCGGAGGCGACGTTCGGCGGGGGCGCGCGGCCGCCGCGGCAGATCGACGTGCAGTTCGAAGTGAATGACTTCCTCAAACCGCGTTCGCGGATCTATCGCTCGCTGACGGCGGGTGACCGAGCCGAAGCGACGGCAATCCTCGACACGGTGCGGCGCGGCGCGGGGATGATCGAGCGGGTGTGGGTGGAGTGGCGGGGGCCCTTTGGCCTGGCGGTCAAGCGGCGCGTTGTCGATGTCGACCGCGGGATCGACATCATTCCGGATATTCGTTCGGTGAAGAAGGAAGCGATCCGCATCTTCGCGCGCGACACGTCCATTGGAGAAAAGCTGCATATCGAGAAAGGCGGCGGATCGGAGTTCGAGGCGCTGCGGCAGTTCATGCCTGGCATGGATCGGCGGACGATCGACTGGAAACAGTCGGCGCGACACACGCAGTTGCTGGCAAAGGAATTCCGCACCGAGCAGGACCAGACGATCATCTTTGCCATCGATACGGGACGGCTGATGTGCGAGCCGCTGGGGGCGGCGCCCAAGGTGGATCATGCGATCAACGCGGCGCTGCTGCTCGGCTATGTCAGCCTCAAGATGGGCGACCGGGTCGGGTTGTTTGGCTTCGATGCCCGGCCGAACATTTCGACGGGCGCGGTGTCGGGCGTGAAGTCTTTCACCCTGCTCCAGCACCTGGCGGCGCGGCTGGACTACTCCACCGAGGAAACCAATTTCACCTTGGGACTGACGCAACTCTCCGCGGAGATCAAGCGGCGGTCGTTGATCGTGATCTTCACCGACTTCGCCGATCCGACCAGCGCGGAACTGATGATCGAGAATGTCGGCCGGTTGATGAAGAAGCATCTCGTGCTGTTCGTCACCCTGCGCGATGTAGAGCTCGAAACAATGACGCAGGAAGAGCCAACCAAACTGATGGATGCGACGCGGTCGGTGATTGCGCATTCGCTGCTGGTGGAGAAAGACCTGGTGCTGACGCGCCTGCAGCGGCTGGGCGCCGAGATCATCAATGCGCCGGCGGACCGTGTGGGGCCGGACCTGCTGAACCGGTATCTCGAACTGAAGAGGCAGAGCCGACTATGATGGGCCGGATATGACAGAGACATTCGTCCTGCGCAGCGGCCGGTTCCGGATGGAACGCGAGGCGGACTGGAAGCGGCTGGAAAGACTGCTGGAGCGCGCGGAGAACAGCGGCGCCGGATCGCTGAGCGACGACGAGCTGATGGCGATGCCAAAGCTCTATCGTGCGGCGCTGTCCTCGCTATCCGTGGCGCGTGCAATCTCGCTGGATCAGGCGCTGGTGGGTTATCTCGAGAGCCTGTGCGCACGAGCGTATTTCTTCGTCTATGGCGCGCGGGGCCGGCTAAGCAAACGCATCGGACAGTTTTTTCGCACCGACTGGCCGTTGGCAGTGCAGCGGCTGCTGCCCGACATCCTCGTCGCGGTGGCGGCGACCATTCTTTCCGCCGTGGCGGCTTATGTGCTGGTGGTCAACGATCCGGACTGGTTCCTGTCATTTGTGCCTGAAGGCCTCGCCGGCGGGCGCACGCCTTCGGCCTCGCGGGAATTCCTGCGCGAAACGTTGTTCGACGATAGCGCGATGCGAAACGAGCTGTCGGTGTTCGCGACCTACCTGTTCACGCACAACGCGAGTGTTTCGATTCTGGCTTTCGCGGTCGGCTTTGCGTTTGGCATCCCCAGCATGCTGCTGATGGCGCTGAACGGCTGCATGCTGGGCGCCTTCTGGGCGCTGTTCGGCATGCATGATTTGAGCGTCGAGTTCGGCGGCTGGCTGCTGATCCATGGCGTGACGGAGCTGATGGCCATCGCGCTGGCGGGCGGCGCCGGGCTGCACGTTGGCCGCGCGATCGCCTTTCCGGGACAGCGCACGCGGCTGGATGCGGCGGCGGAAGCAGGCCGTAGTGCGGCGCGCGTGATGGTTGGCGTGCTGATCATGCTGTTCATCGCCGGCATCCTAGAAGGCGTCGGCCGGCAGGTGATCACCTCGACCGTGGCCCGCTATTCCATCGCCGCGGGCACGCTGCTGCTTTGGCTGGTCTATTTCTTTATGCCGCGCCGTGCGGAGGCGACGCATGTCTAGGGCGCCCGCAACCAAATCTCCGGCGCCCAACCGCAGCACGCCGCTCGATGAAACACGGCGGTTCTCGCGTTCGCTGGTGACGCCCGAGGGCGTCGACCTGGGCGTGCGGATCGCAACAGCCGGTGAACGCGCCGGCGCCTTTCTGATCGATGCGGTGTTCATGGTGATCGCCATGATCGTGCTGACCATTCTCGCCTTGTTTGCGGGCGTGCGGAATACCCAGTCGTTCGACATCGTGGCCATCATCTGGCTGGTCGGCTTCTTCGTACTCCGGAACTTCTATTTCTTCATCTTCGAGCTGGGCGCACGGGCGGCGACGCCGGGCAAGCGTATCCTGAAAATTCGTGTCGCCAGCCGCGGCGGCGGCGTGCTGAAAGCCGACGCCATCTTTGCGCGCAACGCCATGCGCGAGATCGAAGTGTTCCTGCCGATGTCGATGATGGCGGCGAATGCGGATTCGGTGGATGGATGGATCTCGCTGGCCGGCTTCATCTGGACCACCGTGTTCATCTTCTTCCCGCTGTTCAATCGCGACCGGTTGCGCGCGGGCGACATCATCGCGGGAACCTGGGTGGTGCAGACGCCGCGGCGGGCCCTGCTCTCCGACCTTGCGGCCAGGCCGGATCTGCCGCGTTTTGAAAGCCGGTTCACGATCGAACAGCTCGACGCCTATGGCATCAAGGAGCTGCACGTCCTCGAAAACGTGCTGCGCCAGAACCTGCCGGATTCAATCGGGCTGGTGGCCGACCGCATCCGCAGGAAGATCGGCTGGAGGAAGGACCCGAACGAATACGACGGTGTGTTCCTGCGCGACTACTACGCCGCGCTGCGCAAACACCTCGAATCCAAGCTGCTGATGGGCCAGCGCCGCGCCGACAAGCACCACGGCGCAAAACGCTAGTCGAATACCTTCGCGAGTTCTTCGGACGTCGTGCCTTCCTTCACCCTGCACAGTTCGTAGTAGAGCGCCGTCTGGCCGACAGCGAGGATCATGGCGTTGAGGCTGGTGTAGATCACCTGGACGCCCTGCATGACCCAGGCGGCGGCGGTGCTGAAATCCGGGGTGGCAAAGGGATTTTCGGTAGTAGCCGCGGTGGGCAAACCAACCAGCATGATGCCGACGAAGCTGATGGAGAACGAAATCAACGAGCTGATGGCGAAATACAGCAGGCCCAGCACGAAGACGCGCCAGCGATTGTCGCGCGTCAGCTCGTTGGAGCGCTTGAACGCTTCCCATACACCGCGCTTCTCGACGACAAGAGACGGCCCGGCAACCGCCCAGCGCACCATGGCGAGGATCGCAGGGATGAAGAGCAGCAGATACCAGAGGATAAGGCCGAAAAAAGTAGCGAAGCCGAGGCCGATGAGGGCCAGCGAATATTTGAGACCGCTGGAGAGGCATTCGCCGAACGTGGTGCGCCCGCCGTTGAAATGGACAATGGAGCCATGCGTCACTGCGCCGATCAGCACGTAGCCCGGCACCATGAGCAGCAAGGCCAGGATCATTGTGATGCCAAGGAAGGCGAAGATGGCGGCCTCGTACTCCATCGCATCCGTCAATGCTGGCAGGAGTACATAAATGCCGACGCTGATGATCATGCTGGGGATGGCCGCCAGGATCATCGACAGGAGGAAGAAGTTCACGAAATTCGGCCCGATGGCGCCGAAGGTGCGGTTCATCACCTCGCCGATATCGATACGGCGCGGCCGGGCCATGATGTCGGTCATTCAGTCCCCCGCGGGAATCGTGCTTCCGGGATCGAGCCTAGCGGGCTTCGTTGCATTGGCAACGGCGTCTGCCGGGGCGCTGATTCAGGTTGATCGCGCGAGGCTGCCGGGGGCAAATGTCCCCGATGAGCGGCTGGCATTTCTGGATCGACCGGGGCGGGACGTTCACCGACGTCGTGGCGCGTGCGCCTTCCGGTGAGGAGATCGTGCGCAAACTGCTGTCTGAAGCGCCGGGGCGGTATGCGGACGCCGCGGTCGAAGCGGTGACATCCATCCTGCGAGAGCATGGCGCCGGCCTCGACGACATCGCGGCCATCAAGATGGGAACCACCGTCGCGACCAACGCCCTGCTGGAGCGCAAAGGCGCGAAGGTCGCGCTGGTGGTGACCGAGGGCTTCGGCGATCTCCTGGAAATCGGCACGCAGGCTCGACCGGACATCTTTGCACTTCATATCGTGAAGCCGGACCTGCTGCAAGATCGTGTGATCGAAGCGAAGGAGCGCGTAACGGCAGAGGGGGAAGTTCTGCTTCGACTGGATGAAGCGCGGGTGAGGGGCGATCTGAAAGCGGCGTGGACGGATGGTGTGCGGTCCTGCGCCATCGCGTGCCTGCACGGCTGGGCGCATCCGGCGCATGAGCGACGCATCGCGGAGATCGCGCGGGACATCGGGTTTACGCAGGTGTCGGTGAGTTCGGAGATTTCCGGTCTGATCAAGTATGTCGGGCGGGCGGATACGACGGTGGCGGATGCCTATCTCTCGCCAGTGCTGGATGCCTATGTGGCGCGAGTGGCCGGCGCGTTCGATGCTTCGACGCGCCTGCTGTTCATGCAATCGAATGGCGGCCTGACGGAGGCGAAGGCGTTTCGCGGGCGTGATGCCGTGCTGTCCGGGCCTGCCGGCGGCCTAGTGGCGACGGCGGCTGCGGCGAAGCGAGCGGGGTTCGGCAAGGTGCTGGGCTTCGACATGGGCGGCACGTCGACGGACATCTCGCACTATGCCGGCGAATTCGAGCGGACGAACGATACGCTGGTTGCAGGTGTGCGGTTGACGACACCGATGCTGCAGATTCATACGGTCGCGGCGGGCGGCGGATCGGTGTGTTTCTTCGACGGTGCGCGGCTGCGCGTGGGGCCACAGTCGGCGGGCGCGGATCCGGGGCCGGCGTGCTATCGGCGCGGCGGACCGCTGACGATCACGGATTGCAATGTTTTGCTCGGCCGCGTGCGGCCGGAATTCTTCCCGGCGATCTTCGGCCCGGCCGGGAATGAGCCACTGGATGTGATGAGCGTGGTGCGGCGGTTCGAGGAAGTATGCGCCGAGGTGAAACGAGCGACCGGGCGCGCGCTGTCGGCGGAGGAAGCAGCCGAGGGATTCATCGCGATCGCCAACCAGCATATGGCTGAGGCGATAAGGAAAATCTCGATTCAGCGCGGCTATGATCCACGCGACTATGTGCTGTGTGCGTTCGGCGGCGCGGGCGGGCAACACGCGTGCGCGGTGGCGGATGCTGTCGGGTGCCGCTCGATCCTGCTGCATCCGCTGGCGGGCGTGCTGTCGGCATGGGGCATGGGGCTGGCGGACATGCGCGCGATCCGCGAGTTGTCGGTCGAGGAGAAGCTGGGCGGCGACTTTGATGCGCGGCTCGAGGCGCTGAAGAATGGCGCCCAAGCGGCGCTTGTCGAACAAGGCGTACCGGAAGCGATGATCGAGACGCGGGGTACGGCACACCTGCGCTATGAAAGCGGCGAGGTTGCGTTGCCGATCGCGTGGGGCGACATGGCGGAGCTGGCGAAGGCTTTCGAGGCGGAACACCAGCGAAGATTCGGCTTCACGGATCCGGGCCGGGCGATCCTGGTGGCGAAGCTGTCGGCGGAGGCTGTCGGGCGCGACGAGGGGCCGCCGGATAAACGCGTGAAGCTGCTGGCCGGTGAGCCGACGGTGATGGCGACTGTGGAGCTGCACGCCGGCGGCAAGGTGCATCGGACGCCGGTGTTCGAACGGAAGGCGCTGCCGGCCGGCTTTGCCGTGAGCGGGCCTGCCCTGATCATCGAGAACGGGGCGACGACGTTTGTCGATACCGCGTGGCGCGCGGCGCTGAATGCGCATGGCGACCTGGTGCTGGGACGCGCGGAGGCGCTTGCGCCCCTGGCGGCGCTGGGGACAAGTGTCGATCCGGTGCTGCTGGAAATCTTCAACAACCGTTTCATGGGCGTAGCGGAGGAGATGGGTCTCGCGCTGCAGACGACGGCGGCGTCGGTGAACATCAAGGAGCGGCTGGATTTTTCGTGCGCCGTGTTCGATGCGGATGGCGGACTGGTGGCAAACGCGCCGCACATTCCGGTGCACCTGGGATCGATGGGCGCGTCGGTGCGAGTGATCCTAGACGAGCGCGCGAAAGATGATCGCGGCATCCGGCCGGGGGACATCTGCATGCTGAACGCACCGCATGCGGGGGGCACTCACCTGCCCGACATCACGGTGATTGCGCCGGTGTTTGTTGGCGACGAGAAGACACCCTCCTTCTTCACCGCGGCGCGCGGGCATCATGCGGATATCGGCGGGATTACGCCAGGTTCGATGCCGCCGGACAGCAGGCGCATCGAGGACGAGGGCGTGCTGATCGAAAATTTCCTGCTGGTCGAGGGCGGGAGACTGCGCGAGGTGGAGACGCGCAAGCTGCTTGGTTCGGCACTGCACCCTGCCCGCGACATCGACCGCAATATCGCCGACCTGAAAGCACAGATCGCGGCGTGCGTGCGCGGTGCGGAAGAGTTGAAGCGGCTGACGGCGCACTATGGTGCGCCGGGTGTTGCTGCGTACATGCGGCATGTGCAGGACAATGCGGAAGAACATATCCGCCGTGTGATCGCCGCGCTGGACGCGGGCTCGTTCGAAGCGCCGATGGATAATGGCGCGGTGATCCGAGTAGCGGTGAAGCCGGATCGCGCGGCGCGCAGGCTGGTTGTCGATTTCACAGGCACGACGGCGCAGGACGCGGGCAATTTCAACGCACCGCTGGCGATCACGCGGGCGACCGTGCTCTATGTCTTCCGCACACTTGTGGACGATGCGATCCCCCTGAATGAGGGATGCATGAAGCCGATCGACATAGTCGTGCCGGAAGGGTCGCTGCTGAATCCCAAGCGCGGCGCGGCGGTGGTGGCGGGCAATGTCGAGACCAGCATGGTGATCGTCGATGCGCTCTATGGCGCGCTTGGCAAGCTGGCTGCGTCACAGGGGACGATGAACAATTTCACGTTCGGGACAGAGCGCTACCAGTACTACGAGACGATCTGCGGCGGATCGGGCGCCGGGCCGACATTCGACGGCGCATCGGTGGTGCAGACGCACATGACCAATTCGCGGCTGACCGACCCGGAAATCCTCGAAAGCCGTTTCCCAATCCTGATCGAACGCTTCGGCGTGCGGCGCGGCAGCGGGGGTGAAGGCGCGCATCGTGGCGGGGACGGTGCGGTGCGGGCGATACGGTTCCGCGAGTCCATGACAGCCGCAATTCTCGCCAATCGGCGCGCGACTACGCCGTTCGGACTGGAGGGTGGCAGCGCGGGCAAGCCTGCGCGCAACTATGTGCGCCGCTGCGACGGGCGCATCGAAGAGTTGCCAGCCACGGCTAAGGTGGCGGTCGAGGCCGGAGACACATTTATCATCGAGACGCCGGGCGGCGGCGGATTCGGAAGGAAAAACTGATGCTGATTCTGCTGGGCATTGGGGTGGTGGTGTTCGGCTTCGTGGTGCGGGCAAATCCGCTGCTGGTCGTGATGGCTGCAGCGATTGTCACTGGGCTGGCGGCTGCGTGGACGCCGGGCGTCGATCTTGCGACGATGTGGAGTGTGGGCGTTGCGACGCTGGCGCGGTTCGGCAAGGCGTTCCAGATTCCGACCGCTATTCCACTCCTGATTGCGAACATCATCCTCATGCGCTTTCTGGCATTTCCGGAATGACCAACCTTACCAAAGAGACAGCCGAGAAGTTCGCGGGGCTCGCCCTGGCGCATGTCGGGCGCGAATACCCGAACAAGATGGATCACGTGCTGGCCGGGCCGGAGGATGTGATCGGGCCCCGGGCGGCGCATCCGATCTTCTTCGGGAGTTTCGACTGGCATAGCTGCGTGCACGGCTACTGGCTGATGGCGAAGCTGGTGCGGCGGTATCCCGATCTTGGTGCGGCCCCGGCGATTGCAACGCTGTTCGCGGAGCGCGTCACGGCGGAGAATGTCGCCGCGGAGGTGGCGTATCTCGATCGACCGGGCGCGCGTGGATTCGAGCGGCCATATGGCTGGGGCTGGTTGCTGGCGCTGCAGGCCGAGCTGGAGCTGCACGAGGGCGACATGCTGCGCGCGGCGGAGACGATGCGGCCGCTGGCGCTGGCGTTTGCGCAGCGCTTCCATGCCTTCCTGCCGCTGGCGGATTATCCGGTGCGAACGGGAATGCACTCCTCGACAGCGTTCGCGCTACGCATGGCGGCGGACTGGGCGGAGGCGTTCGATCCGAAACTGTTCGACCTGATGCGCGCCAAGGCGTTGTCCTGGTATGCGGGCGACCGCGACTGCCAGGCGTGGGAGCCGTCGCAGGATGATTTTCTCTCGCTGGCCCTGATGGAAGTGGAGTGCATGCGGCGCGTGCTTGAGCCCGCGGAGTTCCGCGAATGGTTCGGCAGGTTTTTGCCGCGTGCGGCGCAAGGCGCGCCGATGTCCCTGTTTGCGCCCGCGCGAGTCAGCGACCGGAGCGATGGAAAGATCGCGCATCTCGATGGGTTGAACTTTTCGCGAGCGTGGTGTTGGCGGTCGCTGGCGGGGATGATGGGCGACCGGCCCGTGGGGAGCCGGGCGCGCGAGGCGGCAGACCGGCATATCGAAGCGAGCCTGCCGCATGTGGCGGGCGACTATATGGGCGAGCACTGGCTGGCGACGTTCGCCCTGCTTGCACTGGAGGCCTAGGAAGCGACTCGCTGCGAAGCGAGCGTTGAGTTGGCGGCGGCTTCCAGCCGCAGAAGCAGTTCCGCGCAGGCAGATACTGCGATAGCGGCCGGATCCTTCGAGCGAATGCCACCTGCGCCGATGGGGCATGTCAGGCCCGATGCGTCGACATTGTCCTTGGCGAGGCGCGAGAGGAAGCGCGCTCGCTTGGTATCCGAGCCGATGAGGCCGCAATAGCGGGCGTCGTTACGGCTCAGGATGGCGCGGACGAGCTGGTAGTCGAGTTCGTGCGCGTGGGTAAGGACAAGGAAGAACGTGCTGGGTGGAGCTTCGATCGCGGCGGTGACCAGGTCTTCGCGGATGGTGAGGGTGGGCACGCCCGCGAGTTCGGCGCGACCATCGAACCAGTGGAGGCGGAACGGAAGCGTCTGCGCGATGTGGACGATGGCCGTGCCGACATGGCCGGCGCCGAAGATGTGGAGGTCGGACGCGATGGGGGCGAAGTATTCCACGATGCGGGTCCACGCGGCCTTTGGACCTGCGGGGCCGGATGCGTCGAACAGCTCCGCACCTTCGGCGGCGGTCCTCGACCAACCTTCGGTGATCTCACGACCAATGCGACCGCCGGCAACCTCGCCTGCGAGCGTGTAGCGCCGGCCGGCCTGCTCGGCCTTGTCGGCGACGGAGAGCCAGTTGCGGCTGCCGGCGCCGAGCCGCTCGATCAGGACCCGCACGCGGCCGCCGCAGCACTGGGCGAGCAGCGGACCAAGCGGATAATCCTGTTGCGAGACATCGATGTCGGACTGGCTGGCGAGGCGGCGCGCCTGGTCGATCAGCAGGTGTTCGAGGTTACCGCCACCGACAGTGCCGAAAATGCCGGAGAGACCAACGATCATCCGCGTGCCTGCCTCGCGCGGGGCGGAACCCTGAACGGCGGCGAGCGTGACCATGGCGGCGGGTTCGCCTTTGGCGATGAGATCAAGCGCATAGGCGGCCCATGTGCGTGTCATGGCGCGACCTTTCGCACGCGGTTGACGGCGGCGAGCACACGTTCGGGCGTAGCTGGAGCATCGAGACGCGGGGCGATCTTGTATTCGCCGACGGCGGCGATGGCGTCGCTGATCGCGGAGAACGCGGAGATGGCGAGCATCAGCGGCGGTTCGCCGACGGCCTTGGAACGGTAGATCGCGTCTTCCGGGTTCTCGCCGTCCCAAAGCGCGATGTGCATTTCGGGGCGGTCGCCGGCGACTGGGATCTTGTAGGTGGATGGCGCGTGCGTACGCAGCCGCCCCTTGTCATCGAACCAGAGTTCCTCGGTGGTGAGCCAACCCATGCCCTGGATGAAACCGCCTTCGATCTGGCCAAGATCGATCGCGGGGTTCAGCGAGCGGCCACAATCGTGGAGAATGTCGACGCGCAGGATGCGGTTTTCTCCCGTGAGCGTGTCGATGGCGGCCTCGGACACCGCTGCGCCCCAGGCGTAATAGAAGAACGGACGGCCGCGGCCAGCTTCGCGATCCCACGCGATCTTCGGCGTCTTGTAATAGCCGGTGGCGGAGAGCCCGACGCGCGCGAAGTAGGCGGCCTGGGTGAGGTCCGCGAAGGCGATGCTGTGGGGCCCCGCGAGAACGCGTCCAGCCGCGAAGGAAACTTCGGCTTCGTCGACGCTGAACTTCTGGGCCGCGAAAGCGATCAGCCGGTCCTTGATGGTCTTCGCCGCTTCGCGAGCGGCCATGCCGTTGAGGTCGGTTCCCGCGGAGGCCGCAGTGGCGGAGGTGTTGGGGACCTTCGCGGTGGATGTCGCCATGATGCGGATAGCGCTGAGGGGAATAGCGAATTCGGCTGCGACGACCTGCGCCACCTTCACCATCAGGCCCTGCCCCATTTCCGTGCCGCCATGGTTGAGCTGGACGGATCCGTCGGCATAGACGTGCACCAGTGCGCCGGCCTGGTTGAGATGCGTCGCCGTGAAGGAGATGCCGAACTTCACAGGCGTCAGCGACAGGCCGCGCTTGATGTACCTGTTGCCGGCGTTCCATTTGCGGATCGCTTCCCGGCGCGCGCGGTATTTCGAGGATTTCTCCAGCGCCTCGATCATCGGCCCGATGATGCGTTCCTCAACCCGCTGGCCGTACGGAGTTTCGTCCCGGCCTTCGCCGTAGAGATTAGCGACGCGGACATCGAGCGGGTCCTTGCCGAGGGCGATAGCGATTTCATCCATTGCGCGCTCGATCACCATCATGCCCTGCGGCCCGCCGAAACCGCGGAAGGCCGTATTGGAGACGGTGTGCGTGCGGAAGCGGTGCGAGACGATGCGCGCCGAATTCAGGAAGTACGCGTTGTCGGAATGGAACATGGCGCGATCGTTGATCGCCATGGAGAGGTCAGCGGAGTAGCCACAGCGCGAGGCGAGATCGATGTCGGCAGCGCGGATGCGGCCGTCGTCGTCGAAGCCGATGTCGTAGCTGACTTCGAAGTCGTGGCGCTTTCCCGTCATCACCATGTCGTCGTCGCGGTCCAGCCGCAGCTTGGCGGGCCGGCCCGTCTTCGCGGCGACCAGGGCCGCGGCGGCGGCAATGAGAGCGGACTGGGTTTCCTTGCCGCCGAAGCCGCCGCCCATGCGGCGCACTTCGCAGATCACCGAATGGCTGGGACGATGCAGCACGTGGCCGATGACGACCTGCATCTCGGTGGGGTTCTGCGTCGAGGAATAGACGGTGATGTCGCCATCCTCGCCGGGTACGGCCATGGCGACATGGCCTTCGAGATAGAAATGGTCCTGCCCGCCGATCTCCAGCGTGCCCTTGATGCGCCTCGGCGCTTTCGTGAGTTCGGCGGCGGCGTCGCCCATGCGGAAGGCGCGCGCCTTCTCGATGACGGTTTCGGCCTTGCGGGCGTCGGCGATTGTGAGGTTGGCGGGAAGGTCCTGGTAGTCGACTTTCGCAAGACGCGCGGCCCGGCGGGCGGCGTCGCGGGTTTCGGCGGCGACGGCGAAGATCGACTGGCCATGATACTGGACGAGGCCGTCGGCGAAGAGCGGATCGTCGCCCGCTATCGGGCTGACATCGTTCTTCCCCGGAATATCGGCAGCGGTGAGCACGGTGACGACACCCGGAGCGGAGCGAACCGCATCGAGATCGAGCTTGCTGATCCTTGCGTGCGCCTTCGTGCTCATGCCGATGGCGAGGTGCAGGAGACCTTTCGGTTCCGGCATGTCGTCGATGTAGAGGGCCCGGCCGGAGACGTGTTTTTCCGCGCTGTCGTGCGCGATGCCGGCGCCTGTGACGTTTTCGTTGGCGGAGTTTGCGTCAGCCATGGGCGACGCTCGCGAGATCGAGGACGCGCGTTGCGAAAGCGCCGCCGGAGTTCTCAAGGAAGAAGCGCAGCAGCAGGTTCTGTGCGCTTTCGAGGCGATAGGCGCCGCTGGCGCGCCAGTCGCTGAGCGGCTTGAAGTCGGAGGCAAGCGCAATCATCGCGCCGCGGACGCTGGCTTCGGTCCACGGCTTGCCGGTGAGCGCGGCTTCGGCGGCGGCGGTGCGTTTCGGAACGCCAGCCATGCCGCCATAGGCCACGCGTGCTTCGACGACGATGCCTCGCTCCGCCCGCACCAGAAAACCGGCGCTGACGGCGGAGATGTCCTGCTCGAAGCGCTTGGAGATTTTCTCGGCAGCGAAGAGGGCGCCTCTGGGCGGCGCCGGGATCGAGACATGCGTGATGATCTCGTCGGCAGCGCGGTCCTGCTTGCCGTAGTCGATGAAGAACTTTTCCAGCGGGAGCGTTCGTTCGGCCTTGCCCTTGCGCAGGCGGATGGTTGCGCCCAGGGCGATCAACGCGGGCGGCATGTCGCCGATGGGCGAGCCGTTGGCGATATTGCCGACGACCGTGCCGCCGTCGCGTACTTGCACGGCGCCGAGACGGCGGATGTAGCCGTTGAATGAAGGGTGCAGCCTGGCCAGCGCCTCGTGCGCATCGGCATAGCGGACGGCGGCGCCGAGTTCGAGGCCTGTGCCGGTCGCAGAGATCCACTGCAACTCGGCTACACGCATCACCGAGATGAAGGTCTCGATCCGCCGGCCCTGCTTGGTGACCCAGAGGCCGACGTCGGTGGCGCCGGCGAGGATCACGGCGTCGGGATATTTCGCGCAGAGGCGCGCAAGCTCGTCGAGCGTCACAGGGGCGAAGAAGCGCGCGGCGCGGCCATCGGCGGGCGTGTAGTCGTAGCCGAGCGGATCGGCGTCGACCCCGGCGGCCGCGATCTTCGGCACGGGCGTGGCGCAGGCTTTCTGGCCGGCGCGAATGATCGGACCATAGCCGGTGCAGCGGCAAAGATTGCCGGCCAGCGCATCGCTGATGCCGGTCGCATCGGTCGATCCGCCACGGGCGTGGTGAGCGTGCAGCGCCATGACGATACCCGGCGTGCAGAAGCCGCATTGCGAGCCGTGTTCGGCGACCATCGCCGTCTGGACCGGATCGGCGCCGCCCAAGCCTTCGACGGTTACCAGCGCGCAGCCGTCAACCATGGGCAGGAACTGGATGCAGGAATTGATCGCGCGGACGCCGCCGCCCGGATCGCGGATGGCGATGGTGCAGGCGCCGCAGTCACCCTCGGCGCAGCCTTCCTTCGTGCCGGTCAGCCGCCGATGATCGCGCAGCCAGTCCAGCACCGTCAGTTGCGGATCAGGCCGGACGACTTCGACGGCCATGCCATTCAGTGTGAAGCGGACGGTATCGCGCATATCAGCCTGTGATGGGGCAATTCGCCCAAACCTGCCTCGTCTAATCTGCCTCGCCCGGAGCAAGGCTGCATGATGCAACGCAGCCGCCGGGTCTCCAACTTGCCCTGGCGCCTCACGCCTGATCTACGGCTTCCCGTTGTGTTGCCTGTGCGCCACGTCATTGTGCGACCGCCTGTGGATATCTCCCATATCGCGAGAGGAATCAAAACTGTCACGAAAGTGTCCGTTGGCTGTCACGGCCCCTTCCTAAGGACTCCCCGGGGATGTGGGGCGTCAGAATGACCGGCACCAAAGACGCTCCCCTTCGGCCCCTGAAGAGCTCGAGGGAGACCAGTATGACTTCGAAGAACGCGGTACGTGCGGCCCTGCTGGCCTGCCTTGCAACAACGATGGTCGCCGCATGCGGCGGAGGCGCCGATGGCGTCGCTTCGCCGGGTGAGGGCGTGTTCATTCCTTCCCCGCCGCCGCCGGCCCCGCCGCCGCCCGGACCGCCGCCGCCGCCCCCGCCGACCGGCCCCGCAGCGTCGTGCCCCACCGGCTTCACCAACGTCGGCATTGTCGCCAACCTCCGCAACTGCCAGCTTCCGGCCCTGATCACCGGCAGCCTGCTGGTTCCCAACGCAACCGGCACGATCTACTCGATCTCTGGCCGCGTGAATGTCGGCCAGGATCTGGGCCCGAACCCGGCCACGCCGAACGCCGGCGCGACGGCGGGCATCCTGTCGCTCGAACCGGGCGTGCGCGTGTTCGGCTCCGGCACGCTCGACTACATCGTCGTGAACCGCGGATCGCAGATCAACGCGATCGGCACCTCGGCCAGCCCCATCATCTTCACCAGCCGGCAAAGCGTCGAAGGCACGACCGGGGTCGACTCGATCGGCCAATGGGGCGGGCTCGTGATCCTCGGGCGGGCGCCGACGGCCAGCGGGTGCCCGACTGGCACGGTTGCGCCGAGCATTCTCTGCGATGCTACGGTTGAAGGCACCGCCGCCAACTACGGCGGACTCACCAACACCGACAACTCCGGCCGTCTGTCCTATGTTCGCGTGCAGCACTCGGGCTTCGAGGTTCTCCCCAACCAGGAGCTCAACGGCATCACGATGGGCGGCGTCGGCAACGGCACAGTCGTCGACCACGTGCAGGTCCACAACTCCTCGGACGACGGCATCGAGATCTTCGGCGGCACGGTGAACCTTTCCTTCATCGTCCTTACCGGAAACGATGACGACAGCTTCGACCTCGACACCGGTTGGCGCGGCGGTACACAGTTCCTGCTTGCCGTGCAGCGTCCGAACGGCGGCGATCGGATGTTCGAACTGAGTTCGGCGGGCGGCAAAGGTACGCCGGCCGGCACGCCTGCGGTCTTCCCGTTCAACACCCAGCCCCGCATCGCCAATGCGACGCTGGTCAGCCGCTCCAGCGGCGTGGAAGTCATGTTGCTTAACTCGGGCAACGGCCTGCGGTTGGTGAACTCTGTCGTCACCAAGCTCGGCGGCGCCGGCGCCTGTCTTGACATGGACGACGCCGACACCACGGTGGCCGCACCGACTTTCAACTCGGTGTTCATGAGCTGCGCCACAGCCTTCGCGGCGGATGGCAACCAGCAAGCCGAGACCGCAACAGCGTTCAATGCCGGCGCGAACAACAACTCGGCGGGGACCACCAACCTCACTGCAGTTGGCAGCGGCGCCGTGGCCTTCATCAACGGCCCAAGCGAGAACGCAACGGTGGTCACGACGCCGATCAACACGGCGACGTGGTCGACCACCTTCACCAACGCGACCTATGTCGGCGCCGTGCCAAATGGCGCCGACACCTGGTATCGCGGCTGGACCTGCAGCTCCCTGATTGGCGAGGAGGCCTGCTGATTTCGGCAGGACGTCTTCGGGGCGACGGTCACAAGCCGTCGCCCTCCCTCACTCAAAGGCCCACGTTGTTTCGGGACCAAGCCCCATGAAAATCCGCCGACGCTCGCTCAGCGCTTTCCTCATCGCCACCTCGGCGATGGTTGCGCCCCATGGCTTCGCGCAAGAGGCTCCGGCCGGAGACCAGGCTGGCGGCGACCAGGCCGCCGAGCAGCAGACGCCGCCCGGCGGGGAAGAACGCGATGTCGTGGTGGTGCAGGGCAATTTCATTCCCGAGCCGCTGCAGGAAACGTCCGAGGTCGCGGCCTTCCTGACGATGGATGATATCGAGCGCCAGGGCGATTCCAACGCAGCCGAAGCGTTGACGCGCGTCACGGGCCTCAGCATTTCCGAGGGCCGGTTCATTTATGTGCGCGGCCTGGGTGAGCGTTATTCGTCGGCAATCCTCAATGGATCGCCCCTGCCCAGCCCCGAACCGTTGCAGCGCGTCGTTCCGCTCGACCTTTTCCCCGACAACGTGCTCGGCGGCGTGATGGTGCAGAAGTCCTATTCGGCGGAATTCTCAGGCGAGTTCGGCGGGGGCGTAGTCGCCCTGTCGACCGTCAGCATGCCGCGCACGCCTTTCCTTGAGGTGGGCGTCGGCGCCAGCGTCAATTCGGAGACGACGCTCGCGACCGGTTACACGCACGATGGCGGGGAGGCTGACCAGCTCGGCTTCGATGACGGATTGCGCAAGCTCCCGTTCCGAATCAAGGAGGCGTGGATCAACAACAAGCGTATCGGCGCGGCCAACTTCTCTCCGCTGCAACTCCAGGACATGGGCCAGAGCCTCGAGAATGCGAAGCTGCGCCTCACCCAGGTGAACGACGCGATCCCTGGCAACTACCAGGCGGACATCTCCGCCGGTCAGATCTTCGACTTTGGCGACAACCGGCTCGGCTTCGTCGGCGTGCTTGGCTACACCAATGACTGGGAAACCAAGGATGGGATACAGCAAGGAGGCCGCGTCGAAACCAGCCTCGGCCAGATTCAGGTCAAAGACGACTACAACTACACATCCACCGACAACAATGTCGGCTGGAATGCACTGCTGGGGACGGGCCTCGAGTTCGGCGAAAGCGAAGTGAAGTGGACCAATCTCTGGATCCACCGCACGACCAAGGAAACCTACCGCCGCTTTGGACTGGATGAACTGGCAGGCAGTGACGTGCTTACCGAGCGCACAGCGTGGTATGAGCGTGAGCTCTTCTCATCCCAGCTAGCTGGCACGTTCGACCTCGGCGATCTCGACATCGCCTGGCGCACTGCCTGGGCGCAGACCGCGCGCGAGGCGCCCTATGAATGGGAAGTTCGCTATCTCTTCGACCCTTCGATCAGCCGCTATCTCTATGACGCCAGCTCTAAGGTTCGCAACCAGACCAATTTCAGCGATCTCAGCGATCAGATCGGATCGTCGGGTCTCGACTTCACTTATTCCCTCGCCAATCTCGGCCTGCGCGACACAGTCGTCAGCGCCGGCCTCGCACACTCGGACAATTCACGAAAGTCCGACAGCCGCACCTTGCGCTTCACGCCGTCCCAGGGACTGCCGCTCGCCGTACAGCAGTCGCGCGTCGATTTCCTGTTCGCCGATTTCAACATCAATCCCGACCGTTTCGTGGTTGCCGAAACAACCAACGCATTCGGCTCCTATAGAGCTGAACTAGAAACAATCGCCGCTTACGCCAAGATTGATATCGAACCCATCCAGTATGTCCGCGCCTCGTTTGGCTTGCGCGGAGAACGCGCGGTGCAGCGCCTGGATATCCGAAGCCTGTTCGACACCGAAGCAGCCATGGCCGACCCTCCAAAGTTGAAGGAAGCCTACTTGCTGCCAGCCGCCACCGTGACGTGGAACTTCGCCGACGATATGCAGCTCCGCGTCGGCGCTTCGCAGACCATCGGCCGCCCACAGTTCCGCGAACTGGCGCCGCAGAGCTATCTCGATCCTGAGACGGACCGCATCTTCTTCGGCAACCCGTTCCTGCGCGACACCAAGTTCGACAACTTCGACGCGCGTTACGAGTTCTTCTTCGGGCCGCAGCAGTATTTCACGGTCGGCGCCTTCTACAAGGATCTCTACCAGCCGGTGGAATCGATCGTCGTCCAGCAGGGCGCCACGGCCCAGCAGAGCTATATCAACGCGCCTGGTGCGACGATCGCTGGCGGTGAGATAGAAATCAAGAAGGTGTTCGACGGCGTGTTCAGCGACGGCTGGCTCGCGCCTTACTCCTTCCTCGTGCAGGCCAACTACACGTACTCCGACTCGGAACTGAAGGCGGGAACGGGCGACACGATCATCACGCCCACCGGCAGCGTCGTGCCCGCGCAGAGCTACATCGTCGTGAATTCACGCCTGCAGGGCCAGTCCGAGCACGTCGCCAACCTGCAACTCGGCTTCGAGGACGACACCTCGCAGGGCACCTTCCTGATCACTTATGTCAGCGAACGCTCCTCGGCGCGCGGCCCGGAAGGCCAGCCGGACATCATCCAGGAGCCGGGCGTGATGCTCGACTTCGTCTATCGCAAGGACGTCGAGGCCTTCGGCCACGAAGTCACGCTGAAGTTCAAGGCGGGCAATCTGCTGGATGAGGATTATTTCGAGAGCCAGTCGCTCGGCGGCGGCGAAGTGATCATCAACCAGTACGATCTGGGCCGCAGCTTCTCCTTCGGCGCAACAGCGAAGTTCTGACCCCTCCAATTACGGCGAATTCCGGTCGAACGGTTTTGTTCCACGGCCGAATGCAGATTTGGCGTCGGACCCCGGAAGCAGGACGCGCGTTGAATGATGCAGGAAGGAGTTCCTGCATGTTTTCACTGACCGGGCGCATCTGCGGAATCATCGTCAAAGTCGACGACAACGCCAACTGGCGTCAGCTCGAACTTGCAGGCTGCATCGTCGTGGGCGGCCCCACCGTGCGCTTCAAGGAGTTCGAGCAGGTCGTCTTCGTCAACTGCGTCTTCCTCTACGACGGCATGGAAGTGGAGGGTCGCGAATGGATCGAATTCATGAGCCGCGAACGAGTCGTGCGGCCAGCCAGGGCGCAGAGGCGAGGGTCCTAGAAGCTGCTTTATTGGGAGATAGTGGCGGAGAGGATGAGATTCGAACTCACGAAGGGGTTACCCCCTTACGCCCTTAGCAGGGGCGCGCCTTCGACCACTCGGCCACCTCTCCGCGCTACAAGCGAGGGGCCTTCCTAAACGGATTTGGGGCAGGCGCAAGCCTGAAGCGGCGGCGGTCGTAAAACCTTTGAAAATCCGCATTTCGGAACCCTGCCCGCCGCCTAGCGAACCTTTGTCTGGCCGGCGGTTTTCTTCAGAGCCTCGCCGTCCGCCTTCGTGATGAAGCGCTGCTCCACCAGCGCGTTGACGCTGTTGCGGAAGGCGGTCTCATAGGCGGCCTGGCTCGGATAGAGAGCGGCGAGTTGCGGGGGCGTCAGCGGAATTTCGTGGCCAGCGATGCGGCAGAAGGAGAGGCCGGTCGAGTTGCCGTTCCAGGTCGAGGTGGGGACATCGAGCAAGGGCGAGCGGACGCCGCCCTTCACATTGCCCTGCGCATCCAGCACGGCCTTGCCGTTCACGACCTCGATGTTCTGCGACGGCGGCGGGGCGATGCCTTCGCCGACCCACGCCTTGAGGTTAGAATAGATCGCGTTGAACGGGATGGAACTGGGGAAGCGGCTGCGCGCGCCCTGGTCGCAGTTGAGAGCAGGCGGCGTGCGGCCACCCTTCACGATGTCTTCCGAGCGCGCGGCATACCAGAGCTCGTCCGGTGTCGCATGGCCGGCGCCGGCGAGATCGTAGTGGCGGTACTGGTCACCCTTGATGTCGCTGTCCTCGCGGCGATTGGAAACCCAGCCGAGATAGTCCGACTGGCTCATCACGTGGATCACGGGCGTGCCAGCGTTGCGGAGCGGACGGCGCGGATCGCCGGCGGGAATGCGTTCAGCGCACTGGCTGATCGGCGACGGGCCGCCGAGCATCGCGACGATGTAGCCGTCGAATGGCGACTTGCCGTGCCTGGCCACCACCAGCGGCTGGATGGCGTTGATGTAGGTGAAAAGGAAGCCGCCGGTTTGCGAATAACCCCAGCCGTAGAGGTGCTTCGCGCGCGTCGCCGCGCCGCCATAGCGAAACGGGTTGCCGGCGTCGTTCGAGCGGATCCACTGCGCGACATGCGTATGCATGTCCCAGACAAGGCCATTCTCGGTGGCCTTCGTGGTGTCGCCACTGACGATGCAGTTCTTCGGATCGCTCTCCGGCAACGGGTTGGCCCAGCTAAGCGGCGCATAGCGTTGTGCGTCGAAGGCCTTCATGGTCGCGACCGCGACGGGCTTTGCCGTGATGCCGACCCAGGCGTCGCCCGAGCGAACGATCTCGTCGTGCTGGATCGCCCAGCCGATGTTGAGATCGAACAGGTTCGACGGGTTCAGCATCTCGACGACGACATTGCCGGAAAACTTGCCCGCAGATTTCGGCCGCCGGACGAGAACGCGCGTGGTGTAGGGCGCATCGGCCGTGCGCACGACAGCGCCGGTGGCGGGCCAATCGTAGACATTGGCCTTGCCGGAAACGAAGAACTCCTCCTCGAGATAACCCTGGGCCTCGAGGTCTTCCGGCCGCAGCGTATAGGCGGCGCCGCCAAAGGCGTGGCTCGCTTCGGTCTGCGCAATCGGGCCGACGACTTGTGTTAGCGGCGATGGCTCAGAGGGCGCCGGCGCTGACACACATGAAGCCGCCATCAGCATCGCTCCCGCCACGACTGTCCTGAACATCGCCCGTTTCTCCCTCGTCCCGCCCGATCAGTCCGGTTCTCTATCGCCAAGTGGTAGCGGGTTTGCCTGCGCCGGCAAAATCCGACCAAGACTTCAGCGCCCCGCGAATTCGCAGCCCCAAAAAACAAGCCGGTTGGCCGGTATTGATTTTCTCCGCGCCCTGGGCCTTCATGGAGCGTGCGCAAGGCGCAGGGCCGGCTAGGAGGCGGCGGAACTTCGAACTGTAACTTTTACCCGAGAGA
Source organism: Hyphomonadaceae bacterium (assembly GCA_030697555.1). Taxonomy (GTDB): domain Bacteria; phylum Pseudomonadota; class Alphaproteobacteria; order Caulobacterales; family Hyphomonadaceae; genus UBA7672. The sequence continues at coordinate 16,118 of JAUYPV010000105.1, read as the reverse complement.
ACCTCGGCCTCGCAGGAAACTGCGAGGCCGGTTTTCTTTCAGCTCCACGTTTCGACGTCCGAACGCCGTGGACCCTACTTCTGCCAGCTCTTGATCAGGGTGTCGTAGTCGACAGTCTCGGGCTTGGGATCTTCGTTCGCCAGCTTCGGTTTGGGCGCGCCCGGACGGTCGAACCAGACTTGCGGATCCTCGGGCGCAATGAGCTTGGGACCAAGCTCGCCCTGCACGCCGGATTTTTCTATCCGATCGAGTACGTCTTCCTGCGCAGCGCAAAGCGCGTCCATCGCCTGCTGCGGCGTTTTCGCGCCGGAGCTGGCGTCGCCGATGTTCTGCCACCAGAGCTGGGCGAGCCGGTTGTAGTCCGGCACATTGGTTCCGGTGGGTGACCACTGCACGCGGGCCGGCGAGCGGTAGAATTCGACCAGGCCGCCAAGCTTGGGCGCTCGTTCGGTAAAGCTCTTGTCCTGGATCGTGCTCTCGCGAATGAAGGTGAGGCCGGTGTGCGACTTCTTCAGGTCCACCGTCTTCGACGTGACGAACTGGGCGTAGAGCCACGCGGCCTGCGCACGCTCCGTGGGCGTCGACTTCATCAGCGTCCACGAGCCGGCATCCTGGTAGCCGAGCTTCTGCCCCGGCTCCCAGTAGGCGCCATGCGGCGAGGGGGCCATGCGCCATTTCGGCGTGCCATCGGCGTTGAGCACCGGAATGCCCGGCTTCACCGCATCGGCGGTGAAGGTGGTGTACCAGAACATCTGCTGCGCGATCTCGCCCTGCGACGGCACCGGGCCGGATTCAGAGAACGTCATGCCCTGCGCGGACGGCGGGGCGTATTTCTTCAGCCATTCGAGATACTTGGCGATCGCATAGACAGCCGCCGGGCCATTGGTGTCGCCGCCACGCGCGACGCACGAGCCCACGGGACGCGAATTCTCGTCGACGCGGATGCCCCACTCATCAACCGGCAGGCCGTTGGGTTCGCCCTTGTCGCCATTGCCGGCCATCGACAGCCACGCGTCGGTAAAGCGCCAGCCGAGCGACGGGTCCTTCTTGCCGTAGTCCATGTGACCATAGACTTTCTTTCCGTCGATCGTGCGGCCGGTGAAGAACTCGGCGATGTCCTCATAAGCGGACCAGTTCACCGGCACGCCGAGATCGTAGCCATACTTGGCCTTGAAGTCGGCCTTGTTCTTGGGATCGGTGAACCAGTCATAGCGGAACCAGTAGAGGTTCGCGAACTGCTGGTCGGGAAGCTGGTAGAGCTTCTTGTCCGGCCCGGTGGTGAAACTCGCGCCGATGAAATCGGGTAGGTCGAGCGTCGGGCTGGTGACGGCGGCGCCTTCGCCGGCCATCCAGTCCGTCAGGTTGCGCACGAGCTGATAGCGCCAGTGCGTGCCGATGAGGTCCGAGTCGTTGACATAGGCATCGTAGATATTCTGACCGGACGTCATCTGTGTCTGCAGCTTGTCGATCACATCTCCTTCGCCGATCAGGTCATGCGTGATCTTGATGCCGGTGATCGCAGTGAAGGCTGGCGCCAATACTTTCGATTCATACTCGTGCGTGGCGATTGTCTCGGAGACGACCTTGATCTCCATGCCCTGGTAAGGCGCCGCCGCCTTGACGAACCAGTTGAGTTCCGCCTCGGCGGCCGGACGATCAAGCACGGAGACGCCAGCGATTTCCGTGTCAAGGAACTTCGTGATCTCCGCGGCCGCACTGGGATTGGGCGCGCGGTTCGGGTCGACCTGCCCGCTGGTTGCCTGCTGCTGCGGCTGGCATGCGGCCATGCCCAGCGCCAGCACCGACGCAAAAGCCAGCATCAGGGCGCGTGAGCGAAATGTTGAACGCATGGAAGTCCTCCCTCGCCAGCGTCATCAGCGCGCTGGAATCTGTTTCCGGTCAAGCAAATCGGAAAACGAGGGCGGCGTAAACTAGCGACGCCATGGTTGCCATCCAGAGAGGCAAGGCCGCAGGGGCAAGGGCGATCCACGCAAGGTGGATGAAAGCCGAACCGAGCAGGGAGAGGAACAGGCGATCCCCTCGCTGTGTCGCAATGCGGAGGATGCCGACGCGCGGCTCGTTGCGCGGCGCCAGCTTCGCCAGCACGCCCATTCCGGTCAGCAAGAGCGCGATCGCCACAAAGAACAGCGTGGTCGGCAGCGTCCAGGCCATCCAGGCGAAGCTCATTTCGACCCGCCCTGCACCAGCGCCTTCATCTTCCTGAAGCCCGAGACCTGGACGACGACGCCCACGACGATCGCAAGGCCCGCGAGGACCGCCACAATCCCGGCAGCCTCACGCTGGCCGAGAGCCACAAGCACCACCGCAGTCAGGCCGCCAAAGACGCAGGCGCCCATGACGAGCATCACACCCGTCATCATCTGGCGCCTGGCTTTTTCCTGGTCAGCGTTCTGCGACGGCGCTGGCGTCATGCGCCGTTCCCGCGCGCCGCCTTGATCTGATTGAAGCCGATGATGAAGAGGACCACGCCGACGATCAGCGCCAGCCACGACAGGCCCGCGATCGGTCCGCCGAGAATGCCGAGCCAGACGGCCTTGAGGATCGTCGAGACCACGATGCCGGCCAGGCCGGCGCCGCCGAGGATCACGCCGAACGTGGTCATCTTTTCACCGGTGCGGCGCTTTTCGACATTGGCGGCTTCGGGGGAGGTATAAGCGTTGGCCATGTTTTTCTCCTGGCTCTTTTGCTGCGTTTCAGACCGGAACCCATCACACTCTTCCGAGCGCGAAGCCCTTGGCGATGTAGTTCCGCACAAACCATATCACGATCGCCCCCGGTATCAACGTGAGCACCCCGGCCGCCGCTAGCACGCCCCAGTCCATGCCTGAAGCGGACTGGGTTCGCGTCATGATCGCCACAATTGGCTTGGCGTCGGTCGCCGTCAGCGTCCGCGCGATCAGCACCTCGACCCAGGAGAACATGAAGCAGAAGAACGCCGCGACCCCGATTCCGCTGGCGATTAGCGGCATGAAGATGCGCACGAAGAAGCTGGGGAAAGAATGGCCATCGACATAGGCGGTCTCGTCGATCTCGCGCGGCACGCCGCTCATGAACCCTTCGAGAATCCACACAGCCAGCGGCACGTTGAAGAGGCAGTGCGCAAGCGCGACCGCGATATGCGTGTCGAAAAGGCCGAACGCCGAATAGAGCTGGAAGAATGGGAGGGCGAACACCGCGGCCGGGGCCATGCGGTTGGTCAGCAGCCAGAAGAACAGGTGCTTGTCGCCGAAGAAGCGGTAGCGCGAGAACGCGTACGCCGCCGGCAGGGCCGCTGCGACCGAGATGACGGTGTTCAGGACCACGTAGATGATCGAGTTGATATAACCGGAGTACCAGCTCGAGTCCGTGAAGATCACCGTGTAGTTGCGTAGCGTCGGCTCGCGCGGCCACAACGAGAGGCCGGTCGTGATCTCGGTGTTCGTCTTGAAGCTCATGTTCACGAGCCAGTAGATCGGCACCAGCAGGAACACGATGTAGAGCACCGGGATGATCGTCTGGAAGAGGCGTTTCATGGCGCCCCCCCCGTCTTGTCTGGCGCCTTGTCGGGCCTCGGCGCATCCTCGCGCGTCATCACCGCGTAGAAGATCCACGAGAACAGCAGGATGATCAGGAAGTAGATAAGCGACATGGCCGCGCCCTGACCGAGTTCGTTGCTAGCCCGCAGATTCTCGAGATCGATCGACATGAAGGTCGTCGTGTTGCCCGGCCCGCCCCCGGTGACGACGAAAGGCTCGGCGAAGATCATGAACGAGTCCATGAACCGCAGCAGCACGGCAATGGTGAGCACGCGCGCCATCTTCGGGAGCTGGATGAAACGAAACACCGACCAGCCGGATGCGCCGTCTATGCGCGCGGCCTGGTAGTAGGCGTCCGGAATCGAGACAAGGCCGGCATAAGCGAGCAGGGTCACGAGACTGGTCCAGTGCCAGACGTCCATGACGATCAGCGTCACCCAGGCATCCACCGGATCCTGGACGGCGTTGTAGTCGACACCCATTCCCTTCAGTGCGCCGCCGAGCAGCCCGATGTCTTCCCGGCTGAACACCTGCCAGATCGTGCCGACCACGTTCCATGGGATCAGCAGCGGTAGCGCCATCAGCACGAGGCAGACTGCTACGCCCCAACCCTTGCGCGGCATGGCGAGCGCGACGATCACGCCCAGCGGAATCTCGATCGCCAGAATGATCGCGGAGAACATCAGGTCGCGAAGCAACGCGTTCCAGAACCGCTCCGAATGCAGCACCTTCTCGTACCAGCTCGTTCCCGCCCAGAAAAACTGATTGTTCCCGAACGTGTCCTGCACCGAGTAGTTCACCACCGTCATCAGCGGGATCACGGCCGAGATCGCCACCAGCAGCAGCACGGGCAGGACGAGGAACCATGCTTTCTGGTTGACCGGCTTCATTTGCGGTCACCCGAGAAGTCGACGCGCCAGCTATCGGCGTAGAGGTTGAGGCCCTTGGGATCGATCGTAATGTGCGGGTCGGCCGGGATCTCGTCGCCCTCGCGTAGCACAGCGGCGATGACGTGCCCTTCCGCCACCGCGCGCACGATCCGGATACGGCCGAGATCCTCAACCTGCGTGATCTGCACCGGAATGCCTTCGGCGCCCATGCGCACATATTCCGGCCGCACGCCGATCTCGAGCTTCGGCTCCCCTCTCAGCCGCGGCAGTCCGGGCAGGGGCGCAACATATTCGCCGACCCGCACATGCGCGCCGTCGAGCGTGGTCGGAATGACATTCATGCCCGGCGAGCCGATGAAGTGACCGACAAACGTATGGCTTGGCCGCTCGAACAGGTCCTCAGGCGACCCCACCTGCACGATTTGCCCCTCGTACATAACGACCACACTGTCCGCGAAAGTAAGCGCCTCAGTCTGGTCGTGCGTCACGTAGATCATGGTGTAGCCGAAGCGCCGGTGCAGCTCCTTGAGCTGTGCACGCAGCTCCCACTTCATTTGTGGGTCGATTACTGTCAGCGGCTCGTCGAACAGGATGGCGTTGACATCCGAGCGCACCAGGCCTCGCCCCAGCGAGATCTTCTGCTTGTCGTCCGCCGTCAGTCCGCGCGCCTTGCGGTCGGCGCGCGACTTGAGCCCGATCATCTCCAGCACTTCGTCAACACGCCGGTTAGCCTCGGCCCGCTTCACGCCACGGTTGCGCAGTGGGAAAGCGAGGTTCTCGCGCACCGTCATCGAGTCGTAGATCACCGGAAACTGAAACACCTGCGCGATGTTGCGTTTCTCGGTTGAGAGATCCGTCACGTCCTCGCCGTCGAACCGCACACGCCCCTGGCTTGGCTGCACGAGACCCGAGATGATGTTAAGCACAGAAGTTTTGCCGCAACCCGACGGACCTAGCAGCGCATAAGCCCCGCCATTCTCGAACGCCTGGTTCACATGGCGGAGCGCGTAGTCGGAATCTGCCTGCGGATTGCGCCCGTAAGCGTGACGTACGTTGGCCAGGTCGATGCGGGCCATCGGCTAAGCCGCCCTGCGCAAGCTCGGATCGAGCGACACGCCCAGCGCATCGAACGCCATCAGATGCGCCGGTTCGACATGCACCTGGAGCTGCTCGCCAGAGGGATAGACATGAATACCGTGCGCCAACATCACCCAGCGGTCCGCGCCGCGCGCCACATGGATGAAGCTTTCCGACCCGGTGATCTCCGTCGAGATCACGCTCACATTGAACGCCAGCGCACTGCCCGAACCCATTCCCGGCGTCAGATGATGCGGCCTGAACGCCAGCGTGCTCGCGCCCCGTGGCGCGCCCTGCCAGTTCGCGTCGTGAACGCCAATCGTATTGAGTGGCGGATCCGAAAACGTCTTCGCCGTGATCAGGTCATGCGGCCGGCGATAGAGATCGAGCGTCGGGCCGAACTGGGTGATGCGGCCTTCCGATAGGGTGGCCGTCATTCCGCTTAGTGCTAGCGCTTCCATCGGCTCTGTTGTTGCGTAGACGATTATTGCTCCGGTTCCGGCGAATAGTTTTGGGAGTTCTGCTCGCAGTTCTTCGCGTAGTTTGTAGTCCAGGTTGGCCAGCGGTTCGTCCAGCAGGACCAGGTCCGCTTTCTTTGCCAGCGCTCGCGCCAGCGCTACGCGTTGTTGTTGTCCTCCCGACAGTTCCAGCGGTTTGCGGTCCAGTAGCGGTTCCAATCGCAGCAGTTGGGCTACTCGTTGTGTTTCCTGTTCGATTTCCAGTTGCGGCCGCCGTTGCACCTTCAGCGGCGACTGTATGTTCTGCCGCACCGTCCATCCCGGGTAGTTGATGAACTGCTGGTACACCATCGCTACCCGCCGCTGTTGCACCGGTTGTCCCGTCACGTCTTTTCCGTTGAACAGCACTTGTCCCGATGAGGGCTTTTCCAGTCCCGCCATCAGCCTCAGCAGCGATGTCTTTCCCGACAGCGTCCGGCCCAGCAGGACTGACAGTGTTCCCGGTTGCAGTTGCAGCGACGTTTCCGACAGGTGCACCTGTCCTGACACCCGCCGCGATACCTGCCGTAGTTCCAGCATTGGCGGCGCCCGTTCCCATCGTTCCGGCGGTCGTTGTCCCAGTCGTTGTCCCAGTCGTCAAACCAATGACCGCATTGGGTGTTGTGACTGCGGCCCCGATTCTCCCCGCGATTGTTGTTCTCGTCCCGCCCGCGATTGCGTTATGGGAAGCGGTTCCCTCGTCCCTCGCGAACCCGGTTGCGGGATCACCAGTCTGTGAACATCGCCTTGACGCTGACACATCGTAAAAACATGAGCGGCTACAGAGTTCTGGACCGAGTGTGTACATTTTGTCACAGATTTAATGTAACCTTAATTACGAGTCCTGCCGCCAGCAATCTTCCCTAACGGCATGCCGTATAGGCCGCGGACGCTTCCGGGCAGTCCTGACGGTTTTACCCTATCATTGACAGGTTTGTACCCGACTTCCAAGGTCGCGGCAGAAGCCCTGCGTCAAGTCGGGTGCTCTCGGGGAGGAATACATGAAAACCGCAATCCGCGGCGCATCGCGCGCCGCGTTGATACTTGGGCTTGCTGGAAGCTTTCAGGGCGCGTGGGCCCAACAGGGAGCTGCTCCGCAACCCCAGACACCAGCCAGCCAGGCAGTCGCGACAACCCAGGCTGCGCCGCAGGCGCAGGCCCCTCAAGCCGGGGCCGACCAGACATCGCCCGCCACCCCCGCCGACAGCGGCGAGAAGGTGGTCATCGTGGGCTCGCTGATCGCGACCACGGCGGAAGACGCCGCCAAGCCGGTTGAGGTCTACACCGCTGAAACACTCCGGGAGCAGGGCAGCCCAAGCGTCGCCGAATTCGTGAAGTCGCTGACCGTGAACTACGGAGCTGACCTCGGCTTCGGCAACACCAGCCAGGACATACCCACGGGCGCCGGCTTCGCCAACGCCGATCTTCGCGGCATCGGACCCAACGGCACGCTGGTGCTGATGAACGGCCGCCGCCTCGCCTCCACCAATGGCGGTTTCGGCGCCGACCTCAACACCATCCCGATGGAAGCGCTCGAACAGGTCGAGGTTCTAAAGGACGGCGCATCGACTACGTACGGCGCCGGGGCTGTCGGCGGCGTGCTGAACTTCAGGACACGGCGCGACATCGACGCGCCGATCGTCACCGTCGAGAGGAGCATGTACGACGGCTCGGAAGGCGAATGGAACGCCGACTTCCAGACCGGCTGGGTTGGGGATGCGGGCAACGTCCTCTTGTCGTTGCACTACGGCCACGTCGACCGGATGAGCCAGCTGAAGCGTGACTTCTCCACCCAGCCGTTCGCCGTGAACCCGACCCTCTACAGTCTCAACGGGCCGAACCCTGGCCGCTTCCATGCTTCCCAGAACTTCTACACGGCCAACAGCCTGACCCCCGGAGCAGGCCTGGTCACCGCGGGCGCTACCGGCGCGGTAAACGACCTGCCCGGAAGTGTCGGGGCGGCCGCAACACAGGCCTGCCAGCAGGTCGGCGGCGAGATCGTCGCGAATCTCAACGGCTCGCCGACCACGACCAGCACCAATACGGCCTGTGCGCTGAAACAGTTCTACTTCCAGGACCTGATCAGCGCCAACGACAGCTATCGCGCCTATCTCGAAGTCAACACGGATCTCCTCGAAACGATGGAGTTCCACATGGACGTGACGTATTCGAAAAGCGACACGCTGCGTCACGATATCCCTACTGCAGCGCCGCTGGCGGGGATGCGATCGACGGCTGCGGGCGTCGGCGCCAACTGCGCTTCGAGCTGCCAGTATGTGATTCCGGTCAACCAGCAGATCTACTCGCTGACGGGCACTGGCACGGGCACGTTTGTCCGCAACCCGTTCGTCGACGACTTCATGGCGCGCACCGGTGTCACCGCCGGACAGGTCGCCGGCAATGGCGCGATCTATACAGCGAATAACTGGCGTCCATTCGGTTACGGCGGCAACCCCCTCTACGAATCCCGCCTGAGAGAAAGCCACCAGCAACGCGAGCGCTTCCTGGCCTCGGTGGGCTTCACCGGAGAATTTGACAGCGACACGCTGCTGGGTTCGGTGCTGGGCGGCATCAAGTACGACTATTCCGGCCAGTACAACGCCTATACCGATACCAACATCGCGCCGGACGTGGTCGTGTCCCGCCTGCAGGCGGCCTTGATGGGCTATGGCGGCTTCAACTGCGCCGCCATCGACCGCGTGGCGACGGACTTCACGTCGGACTTCACCTTCAACCGCACCGTAGGCATCCAGAGCAACATCGCGCCTGGCACCAATGGCTGTCAGTACTTCAACCCGTTCTCCAGCGGATGGGCGACCAGCTTTGCGACCGGCGCGGCCAACCCGATGTTCAACGCGGGCACGCCTGTCCTGCCGGCCAGCGCAACACCGCGCCCGACCGGGTATGAAAACCCTGTCGATCTCATCAACTGGATGATAGCCGACCGGGTCACCGAGACCCAGTTACTCTCGACGACGTTCGATGCGACCTGGTCGGGCGAAATTCCGGCGTTCGAGCTGCCCGGCGGAGTGATCGGCTGGGCGGCCGGCGTGCAGTGGCGCATGACGGAGCGCCGCAACCTCTCCTCGACCGGCCAGTCGACCGACGAGCGGAACCTCAACTTCGCCCTGTGTCCCTATCCCGACCAGCTTTCCGGCTTCCGGGGCTGCGCGGGCACGCCCGGCGCCTTCTTCTCGGCCGACGAACACGTCGAATCGGACGAAGACTCGCAGACGATCGCCTATTACGCGGAGATTGCGGTCCCCGTTCTCGACAATCTCAACCTGGGCGCCTCGGTCCGTCGCGAAGAATACAACGGCGGCCGGATCATCGGCGACATCTGGGGCGTGAACGGCAAGTACGACATCACGGACAACCTCTATGTCCGCGCATCGTACGGCACGAACTTCCGCGCTGAACAGGCGCTCGACAACGATCCGGGCCTGATCACCGTTGCGACCGATCCCTCGACCCGCTTCGGCGCCACCAACGTCGGCCGAGTCACCGCCGTCACGCTGGTCGATCCAGACCTGGGCATAGAGGACGACACCACGTTCAACGCCGGCATCGGCTACAACATGGATATCGGCGATGGCCGCCTGCGGCTCTCCGCCGACTTCTTTGAAATCGTGATCGACGGCGAGGTGACGACGACAGCGACAGCGACCGTCTTCAACAATGTGTTCGGCATCAACTCCGACTCCGCCGTCATCACCAACTCGCAGAAGAACCGCACCAATCCGGCGATCCCGGACGCAGCAGGCCCAGCACAGGCGAGCACGCTGAACCAGTTCGCCGACTGCAGTGCGCGCCTCGCCTTCATGGTCGCGTTCACGACACCAACCTGCATCACGGGCGTGACGACGGCGGCCGACCTGGTCGCGGTAGCGCGCTCGACACAGAACGGGCCGAGGCGGACACTAAACGGCGTCGACTATGCGGTAGACTTCTCCTACCCGATCCTCAACGGCACGTTCGGAGTCAATTTCACCGCAACGAACAACCTGGTCTACAAGACCCAGGGCTTCGAGGTGGCGGGCATCCGGTTCGAGGATCCGCAGGTACGGTTGGGCTTCGTCAACGGCTCGCTGACGGTTCCGCTGGTTCCCGACTGGCGCTCGAACCTCACGGTTCGCTGGGCCAACGAGCAGCACAACATCAACCTGCGCATGAACTATCAGTCCGGCGTCCACGATGAGCGCGACCCCGCGTTCCAGGGCACGCTGACCTATCCGACCGCAGGCACGCTGACCGCCATCAACCCGGCCGGCGGAACCAGCACCTTCGGCATATTCCCCGAGGACTACACGGACTTTGATCTGACCTACATCTACTCGGCGCCATTCTGGGAGGAACTCGATTTGCGGCTCACCATCCTCAACATCACGGATGAGGATCCGCTGGCGGCGCAGAACCGCAACGGCTACCTGACGGGCATCGGCAATCCACGCGGCCGCCAGGTCGAGTTGGGCGTGACCAAGCGCTTCTAGGGGCTGGGTTTCCGGCGCACGCGGCCATCACGCCGTGACGAGCGGACGAAAGTCTGCTCGTTCACTTATGCGCCATCTGTTTTTTGCGAGTGCGATGATGCATCCGTGCAACGCTTGGGCTCGTTCCACCCGCCAACAGGCGTATCGCACGCACAAATCACCGCGTGGTTAGGGTGGTGCGCCAAAAACCTTGCCTCGTTTCCAGGCAGCCCAGACGGGTTGTTCGCAAGTGCGGTCATGGAATCAAGAGTGAGATGAACGCTGCGTCATTGACGGAACGGCTCATTCCATCCAAAAGTGAACGTAACGATAGAGTCGCAAATGACTCATATACGGGGAGGTTACAGCTATGAAGTTCACGCTCCGCAGCGCGTCCAGCGCTGCGCTTATCGCTGGTTTGGCTGGCGTCGCATTGCCCGTCTGGGCGCAGGAATCCACCGCAGCGGGTCCGCAGGCCCAGGTCGATCAGGTCGCACCGCAAACGGCGCCGCCGGAAGATGAAGAAGGCCAGCGGGTTATCGTTACCGGCTCCTTCATCGCCGGTACGTCCGAAGCCGCGGCTCTCCCGGTCGAAGTTTACTCGGCTGCAGAGCTTGAAGAGCAGGGCGCGCCGACCGCGCTCGAATTCGCGAAATCGCTGACCATCGCGGGTCCGACCACCGGCGAAGCCTACTACTTCTCCGGCGCCGCCCTTACCGGCTCGGTCAACTATAACCTTCGCGGCCTCGGCGCCGACAAGACGCTGACCCTGCTCAACGGACGCCGCGGCAGCGAGAACACGTCGAACATCCCCTCCGCGGCCCTCTCCCGTACTGAGGTTCTGAAGGACGGTGCGGCGGTGATCTACGGCGCAGACGCCACGGGCGGTGTCGTCAACTTCATCACCCGAGACGACTTCACCGGCCTCGAAGCCAAGGCCAACTACAAATACATCGACGGGTCCGACGGCGACTATGGCCTCAGCCTGCTCGGCGGCATCGGCGAGGGCGACACCAATTTCATGTGGTCGGTCGAGTGGGAGCACCGCTCGCGTCTCGAAACCGAAGACCGCGATTTCGCAGTGGTCTCGCACGACTTCACCGTCAACCCGGCGCCTTGGTCGACACTGACCAACCTTGCCGGATGGACGGCCCGCGGCGCACTGCCAGCCACCCCGACTCTGGCCAACGAATTCGGTACGGCGCTCTCTGCGCCGCTATCCGACTTCACGCCGGCAAGCTGCGCGGCGGTTGGCGGTTTCTACACCAACACCTTCACGTGCAACTACAACTACATCAGCTACTACAACCTAGTCGAAGAGAACGATATTTTTCGCGGGTACGCCCAGCTGAACACGTCGATCTCCGACAACATGGACTTCCACTTCGAGGCCTCCTACGGACAGGTGCTGACGCCGCAGGCGTTCGGGTCGCCGGCTCAGCCGGTGATCCGCGGGCCGGCCATGGCTACGGGAGCGGTCAACCAGTTCTATGTGCCGATCACCAACCCCTTCGCGGCTGCTTTTGCGGCCCGCGTCGGCGCACCAGGAGCGGCACAGGGCTTTACCCCGACCACGTACCGCGCCTTCGCTCACGGCGGAAACCCTGTGTTCGGCGACGGAAACGGCTATGGCGTGCCCTCGAAGATCGACAACCAAGTCTGGCGCGTTTCGAGCGGCATCAAAGGCACCTTCGGTGACTGGGCCGGAATATTCAGCGATGTCGGCTACGATGCCGCCGTCACCTACAACCAGTCGATCTCCTATGCCGACGCCGCCGACGTGCTCGGATTCCGCCTGCAGGAAGCCCTCAACGGCTTCGGCGGACCCGGCTGCAACGTGCCCGACCTCGACCCTGCGCGCTTCGGCACGCAGAACGCGCCGCTGGCAGGCAAAGGCGCGTGCCAGTGGTGGAACCCCTTCGCAACCAACTTCCCGAACCAGCCCGAACGCGGCCTTGCCAACCCGCAGTACGTTGCGGGCCAGGAGAACTCGATCGAGCTGGCGCGCTGGTTGTTCGACGATCGCGCGGCCGAGGACATCAACAGCAGCCTGACGGCCGACCTCGTGTTCAACGGCATGTCGGGCATCAATCTGCCAGGCGGTGAAATCGGATGGGCGCTCGGCGGACAGGTGCGGCAGCTTGAGCTGCGCGAGGTTGTGAACAGCCCCCTGTACAACGGCAATCTGCAGTGCGACTGGCCCGCCAGCACCACCGGCGGCAGCCCGGCGGTGCCGCAAACGCCACGGCCCACCAACGATCCGCTGTTCCGCGGCTGCACGCCCGACAATCCCGGGCCATTCGTGTTCTTCGGCATCAATCCGCCGGATTACAACGACCAGCAGCAGTACTCCGTCTTCGGAGAAGCGCAGATTCCGCTGCTCGACAACCTGAACTTCCAAGCGGCTGTCCGTCGCGAGGAATTCTCCGGCGGCCTCGGCGCCACCGTGTACAAGGTGTCCGGCAAGTGGGACGTGTTCGGCCCTCTCTCGCTTCGTGGATCCTACGGCACCAACTATCAGGCGCCTCCGATCGGGGTCATCCCTGGCGAAGTCGTCAACGCGGTGCGCAGCTACACCGTAGCGGGCGGAAACTGGGTCGGCGCCCAGTTCATCACGGACACCAGCCTCGTGCCGGAGACCGCAACATCCTGGAACGTCGGCGCGATCTGGCAATCCCAGGGCTTCGGTCCTGACCACGACCTCCGAATCATCGTCGATTACTTCAACATCGAGACGGAAGACGAGATCGGACAGCTCGCTGACCCGAACCAGATCGCCCGCCTCGTGTTCAACGGTGGTGCCGCGTCCAACGGGGTGATCACAACTTGTGATCCCGCCGTCCAGCCGCTGCTCAACCGGGTGACGTTCAACTCACCGTGCTTTGTTGGCATGACGGCCGTCGGAAACTTCGCCTCGATCTCGACCGTCTTCGGCAACGGACCCGGCCAGACGACCAACGGCATCGACTATCAGATAACCTACGACATGCCGATTGGGCCGGGCGACCTTACCCTGGGCGTCACGGCAACGCAGGTCACCGAACTCTTGACGGGCCCGACGTCGCTCGATGGTGTGGTCATCAGCACCGGCGACGACCGTCTCGGCACGTTGAACTTCGCCACTGTCGCCAGCGCGGCGCCGGAATGGCGGACCAACTTCTCGGCGAACTACAACATGGAGCGCCACAATTTCCGCTTCGGCGCGAACTATGTCAGCGCAGTTACGGACGAGCGCGCCGGCATCCAGTATGGCGAGAACGGCGAAGAGTGGCTGACCTACGACTTCACCTACCTCTTCGACATCACGGACACGCTCCGGCTGACCGCCTCGGTGAACAACATCACCGACGAGGATCCGCCGGCGGCGCAGGAGGAACTCGGCTACGACCCGCGCCTCGGCAACCCGCTGGGCCGTACGTTCGAGATCGGCATCAAGAAGACCTTCTAGGTCTGAAGACTTTCTAGGTCTGAAAATTGGCAAAGACTGGAGCAGGCGGCCTTCGGGCCGCCTGTTTCGTTTGCGCCAGATCAAAGCCCTGGCGATCAAGCCACAACACAATGCGGTGCGTTGCAGCATCGCCGGTTTGACGCTGTTGGGCGTTTTCGTGATAATCCGTGCCGTCCCTGGCGGGACTTCCCGTCAGGCAAAAGACCACTCTAGACCCGAGGACATCTCCCCCATGTTCCGCAATATCGGACTTAGCAGGATCACCGCCGTTTCGATCGCCGCCATCGCGCTGGGCCTTTCGGCCTGCAACCGCGAGACGGCCGAAGCCGCTCCGCCGGCCGGCGCCAAGGCGGCAGAGGCCGAAAAGGCCCCGACGATCCCGGACTTCACGCTGGGCGACCAGGCGGGCGCGAGCCACGAACTTTACAAGATGACCGACGCCAAGGCGATCGTGCTGACGATGCAGGGCGTCGGCTGCCCCATCGTGCAGAAGATGACGCCGGACCTCAAAGCGGTGCAGGCCGCCTATGAAGCCAAGGGCGTGAAGTTCGTCATGCTGAACTCGAATAACCAGGACACGGTCCCGATGATCGCCGCCGAAGCCACGAGCTTCGACATCAAGATGCCGATCCTGAAGGACGAGGGCCAGAAGGTGGCCGAGCCGCTGGGCGTGGTGCGCACGGCCGAGGTGATGGTGATCGATCCCAAGAGCTGGAAGATCGTCTACCACGGCCCGCTCAACGACCGGCTGACCTACGGTAAGGAACGCGCGGCGGCGAACAACAATTTCGTGCCGGACGTGCTCGACAAGATGCTGGCCGGCCAGCAGGTCGCCTACGTCCACCAGCAGACCGACGGCTGCATCATCGACTTCCCGAACCGCGTGCGCGGCTAGGTTCAGGTTTCACTTCAACTGACGACGCCCCGGCCAAAAGCCGGGGCGTTTGCTTTTGGGGATGAGCGCACAAATCCCGCGATCCGGGACTGCCCCTATGGCTTCCGGTCTCTCCGAGGCTGCTCCTTGAGGTCGACAACCTCAGGTTGAGCCGATGCCAGCTGCGATCCGCCTTACTCTGCGCTCGTCTGTGGCCGCCGGCGTGGGCGTGATCCTGCTTGGCGCTGGCGGGGCGTGGCTGGTGGAGCGGGCGGGATCGATCCACACATCGGATGCGCGGGTGCGGGCCCGCATGGTGGCGATCTCGGCGGATGTCGCCGGGCGCATTGTCGAGATCCCGGTCGATGCTGGAGACCGGATCGAGGCCGGGGCGACCATTGTGCGGCTGGATGATCGCGAGGCGCGCCTGGCCGTCTCGGCGCTGGAGCTGGAACTGCGGGCGATCGAGGCGGAGATCGCGCGCGAGACGCTGAGGGCTGGCTTCGCGCGGGCGAAAGGATCGAGCCGGATAGACTCGCGCGAGGCGCAGCTCGCGGCAGCGAGGGCCGATGTGACCGCCACGGCCGCGTTGCTGCAGGCCGCCATGGCCGAACACGCGCGGACGCGCGCGCTGCGCGACAAGGGACTGGTCACGCAGGCGGCGATGGACGCGGCGGATGGACGGCTTGAGGCGGCGCGTGGCGCGGCGCTGCGGGCGGCGGCGGGCGTGACGGAGCGCGCGGCGGGCGCGGTGGAAGCGCAGGCGGAAGCGGGCGAGGCGGCGGTGATCGAGGCGGGCGTCGCGGCGCTCACCCTGCGCGGGCACGCACTGACGCAGCA
The DNA here is from genome assembly GCA_030697555.1 of Hyphomonadaceae bacterium. Lineage (GTDB taxonomy): Bacteria > Pseudomonadota > Alphaproteobacteria > Caulobacterales > Hyphomonadaceae > UBA7672. Next base: position 487 of record JAUYPV010000105.1, on the reverse strand, counting down.
GCTGGCCGCGGCGAGGCTGGCGCTGGAGCAGCACACTGTGGCGGCGCCGGCGGCGGGCGTGGTGGACGAGGTGTTCGCGGATGCGGGTGAATACGTGGCGGCGGGCGCCCGCCTGGCGCTGGCGCACGACGACGCGGACGTATGGATCGAGGCGAACGTGAAGGAGACGGAGATCGCGCGCGTGATGGTCGGCGCACTCGTCGAGGTGCATCTCGATGCGGCGCCGACGGCGTGCAGCGGCTCGGTCACGCGCATCGGCAGCGCCGCGACGGCTGAGTTCGCGCTCGTGCCGAACGCGAATCCGACGGGCGTGTTCACGAAGATCACGCAGCGCGTGCCGGTGCGCGTCGCGCTAGGCGCCGACTGCCCGCCGGCGCGCCCCGGCGCGATGGCCGAGTTGAAGATCGCGACACGATGAGCGCGATGGCGGGTGGCTCGGCCGCGCGATGGGCGCCGATCGGCGTGCTGGCTGTGGGCTCGGTCGGCA
>JAUYPV010000104.1 GCA_030697555.1 Hyphomonadaceae bacterium | reverse complement strand
CGCGGGATTTCGCGTTTCTTCTTACTGCCGGCAGTCGTCCATCAGGACGGCAAGCCAAACCACGCGGGCGATCCCGCGTCCCCGGCCCTCCATCTGGAGGCGCACACAGCGACCCGCAGGGCAGCACGCCCGTGCGAAAGCGAAGCTGCGCCTGATGTTTGAAATGACCAGCAACCCGGAAGCGGACTTTAGTCCGGATTCCTGGGCGTGCGACCGAGGACGTGAAGGACGCTGCTGAAGACGTGGTCGACAGGGCCAAATGAAGATCGACTACGAACGACAGCCATTTGCCTGAAGCCCGACGCGCGTTATGCGGGTCGTCATGAGCGATGAACCGCCCACCGATCTGCCCTATTCGGGACGGCTGCAGGACGGCGAACACCTGCTGCCGGTACGCGTCTATTACGAGGACACGGATTCCACCGGCGTGGTCTATCACGCCACCTACCTCCGCTATTTCGAGCGGGGCCGGTCGGAATTCCTGCGGGTCATGGGTACGCCGCCGGACCGCGAGGACCATGGCGCCTTCGCGGTGACCCGCGTGGTTATCGATTATCGGGCAGCGGCCCGAATTCACGATGCGTTATTGGTCCGGACACGGTTCACGGGAATGAGAGGTCCGCGCCTCAATTTTGAGCAGAAAATAGAACGGTCAGGGGCGGTAATCGCCGAGGCGGAGATTGTTGCGGTCGCGATCCATGCAGATGGACGCGCGCGCAAGCCTTCCGCCGCGGAATTGTCGCACTGGGAAGCATATAGGAAATCCCCGCCAAATGGCCCCTGAAGCCCCGGGGAATCGCCGGTATTGACCTTCATGTCGCCTAATTTCGTAACCAGAAGCGATGCATGAAGCTTGCGCTGATGGGCTGATCCGCAAGCTTTCCGGTCGCCCGATAACTGGAGTGAGGCCTGAATGGACCCTACCGCCCTTCCCGAAGCCATAGCGGCTCAGGATTTCTCACTCATTGCGCTGTTTGTCCGCGCCGACCTGATCGTGAAGATCGTCATGGGCATCCTGCTGCTCGCGTCCGTCTGGTCGTGGGCGGTGGCGATCGACAAATGGTTCGGCGTCTCCGGCGCCAAGTCACGCGCCCGGCGGTTCGAGCAAGCCTTCTGGGCGGGCCAGCCGCTGGAGGATGTCAGCGACCGTGTTTCCGACCGCGGCTCCGACGCCATGGCGCGGGTCTTCTCGGCCGGCGCCCGTGAATGGCGCGATGCAAGGCGCGGCAGCCCGGACGACGCCAAGGCGACCGTCGATCGCGCCCGCGCGCAGATGGACGTAGCGGTAAACCGTGAGACGCTGCGGATGGAATCCGGGCTCTCGACGCTGGCAATCATCGCATCCTCGTCGCCCTTCATCGGCCTGCTCGGCACGGTGATCGGCATCATGAACTCGTTCCGTGACATCGCCGCCCGCGGCGAGACCAACCTCACCGTCGTGGCGCCCGGTATCGCCGAGGCGCTGTTCGCGACCGCCATGGGCCTCGCCGCCGCCATCCCGGCGCTGATCTTTTACAACAAGTTCTCCGGCGAGATTTCAGCCTTCTCCGAGCGCCTCGCCAACTTCGCGCAGGAAGTCTCCCTCCGCCTGTCGCGGCGGCTGAACGATAGAGGGGCGGCTTCCTGATGGCGATGCTCATCCGCAATGGAGGCGGCCGGCGCGCCAGGCGCAAGCCGATGGCGGACATCAACGTCACACCCATGGTGGACGTCATGCTCGTGCTGCTGGTCGTGTTCATGATCACGGCGCCGATGCTGGCGACCGGTGTTTCTGTGAACCTGCCCAAGACGAGCGCCAAACAGCTTCCGACCGAGAACGAGCGGCCGCTGGTCGTCACAGTCGACGACAAGGGCCAGATCTATGTCGGCATGGAAGACACCCCGGTCGGCCTGCCGGAACTCGGTGGGATGCTGAAGTCGATCGCGAACAACAAGACCGACAAGCGCATCTACGTCCGCGCCGACGAAGCCGTGGCCTATGGCCGCGTGATGGAGGTGCTGACGATCGTTCAGGACTCTGGCTTTACCAGCGCCGGCCTGCCGGTCGACCCTCTCTTCCAGAAGCGCGTTCGCGAGGGAGGCTGATCTCCCGGCATGAAGGGCGGCGTTTTCATATCCTTCCTGATCCACGCTCTCATCATTGTGGGCGGCATTCGCCTTTTCGGCATGACGCTCCCGAACGCGGACGCGATCGAGATGGCCGTGCTCGATGTCGATCTCGTGACCATCGACGAGACCACCAATGTCGCGCCGGTGACCGCGAAAGCTGAACTTGACGAGGAAGCGACCGAAGTCCCGGAAGACGAGGTCAGCACGCCAAATTCGGCCGCGCCCGCACCGGAAGAAGTTGTGATCCCCGAGGCCGAGACGCCTCCTCCGCCGAAGAAAGACGCCGAGGCCGAGAAGAAGGACGTGAAGCCCGCGCCCAAACCGAAAGAAGAGGACTTCCAGAGCGCCCTGCAGCAGTTGATGGCCGAGGCCAACAAGGCGCCCAAGCAGAGCCGCTCAGCCAGCGCCGAGAAAGCCACGAACCTCAAGGACGTTCCGGACGCCGCGCCCCGCAAGGGCTATGGCGACATGAAGCGCATGACAGCGACAGTGAAGGACTTCATCACGTCACAGCTCACTTCGAACAATTGCTGGACCGACCAGGAAGACATGGCGGACGCCCGCCGCCTGCGCGCCACGATCCGCGTGCGGTTCGGCCGCGACGGCCATTTTCTCGGTGCGCCGCAGCTTATCGAGCCTTCACGCGAACCCTCCGGGGACCCGCCGCTCCAAGTGTTCGTCCAGCGCGCCCGCATCGCGCTCGAGATGTGCAACAAAATTGGTTTCAGGGTGCCCGCCGAATACTTCGAGGTTCAGCCCGCGCAGTACATCGACATCGTTTTCCTGCCATGACCGAGACGACGCACATGACGAAACGAAACGGCTTTCGCCAGGGGTCCGGGACAGACACGAGGACTAATCCGATGCGCCTTCTGAAATTTCTTTTCGTAGCCGCGGCCGCCGTCATCGGTCCCCTCGCCTCCGCGCCGGCTCAGGCCCAGCTCCGGGTCGAGGTCGAAGGCCGCAACTTCGCGCCAGTCCGCATTGCGGTGCCCGAATTCGACGCAAGCGGCGGCGGCGCCGCGGATGCGGCGCGGCAGATCGGCGAGATCATCCGCCAGGATCTTGCTGGTTCCGCCGTGTTCGAGATCGTCGACAAGGCGTCCTTCATCGAGAAGGATCTCGACATCTCGCTGACGCCGCGTTTCCCCGACTGGACGGTGATCGACGCCAAGGCGCTGGTCGTCGGCAATGTCGTGGTTGACGCCAACAACAACATGACCGTGCAGTTCCGCCTCTATGACGTCTTCGGCGGACAGCAGCAGTTCGCCACGCAGTACACCGTGCCGACGCCGCTCAACTGGCGCCGCCTCGCGCACAAGGTCGCCGACGACATCTACGCACAGCTCACGGGCGACGCCGGCTATTTCGACAGCCGCATCGTCTTCGTCGCCGAGAGCGGCCCGCCGACTGAGCGCAAGCGCCGCCTCGCGATCATGGACCAGGACGGTTACAGCCCCGAGTTCCTGCTGGGCAGCAAGAGCAGCATCATCACGCCGCGCTTCTCGCCCTCCTCGCAGACGATCATCTACGGTTCCTACGAAGCGGATCCGCGCAACCCCAGGGCGACGTTGCTGCGCACATACCTCTACGAGATCGAGACAGGCCGCGTTGAAGTGCTGGCCGAGGGAGCGGGCAGCAGCAGCTACGCCGCAAGGTTCTCGCCGGACGGCCGCTACGTGGCGCTGAGCCGCGAAGTGCGCGGCAATTCGGACATCTACGTCCTCGAGCTGGCGCGACGCCTGCCGCCACGCCAGCTCACGACATCGCCCGCAATCGATACGTCGCCGTCCTTCTCGCCTGATGGCCAGATGATTGTGTTCGTGTCGGACCGTGGCAGCGGCCCACAGCTCTACATCATGCGTGTCGATGGCAGCCCGATGTCCTGCCCGACGGGCGGCACGGACAATGCCTGCCGCATCACCTTCGGCGATGGCCAGTACACGACGCCGGTGTGGTCGCCGCGCGGCGACTGGATCGCCTTCACAAACCAGGACTCGGCCGGCTTCTACATCGGCGTGATCCATCCCGATGGCACCGCCGAGCGCCGGCTGACCAAGTCCTATCAGGACGAAGGTCCCACCTGGTCGCCGAACGGCCGCGTGATCGCGTTTGCGCGCGAGGCCGGTCCCGGCGCCGGTCCCAAGCTGTGGAGCATCGATGTAACGGGGCGGAACCTCCATCGCATACCGACGCCGACGGATGCCTCCGATCCCGCCTGGTCGCCGATCCTCAAATAGCGACCGCCGCAAGAATCAGCAGAATGACCTGCGCGGCGCCCGATGTGGGTCGTGTTCGATTGATCACACCTCGGCGCCGATTTCAGCCGGACACTGTCACGCGCGAGTCACTTTGCGCGCCGCTCGAAGAGGCAGTCGCTGCGTAACAGGCCTGCAGCTCAGCAAAATAGTGATACACAGAGCGGATTACGCGATTGCAATCAAACCTTCGCTTTGCCACAAAAAACGCCGAAGTATATTGCCACTTTAGTAGCTCATTACGCCCGTCTCACTTGCCAACGCATATGGGTTTGCAGGTAATGCCGGGGGATTTGGATTGCGCGCCATCTTGGGGGCGCGCGGGAAAAGGAGTTTTGAAATGCGGTCTATCAGTCTTTCGGTTCTTGCAGTCGCGGCGATGCTTGCCACTGCCTGCGCCTCGAATCCGGAACCGGAGCCCACTCCTCCCCCGGCGCAAACCACTGTCGTGACGCCGCCGCCGCAGCCGCCCGTGCAGCCGCAGCAGCCGCCGCCGGTTACCGGCCCGCTCGCCGGCTCGAAGGCTGACTTCGCCAACAAGAACACCGACCGCGTCTATTTCGGCTATGACCAGTACAACCTCGATGCGACCGCACTGCGTTCGCTTCAGGGCCAGGTCTCGTGGCTGAAGCAGTACGGCGGCACGAAGGTCCAGATCGAAGGCAACGCCGACGAACGCGGCACCCGCGAATACAACATCGCCCTCGGCGCACGTCGCGCCGACTCGGTGGCGTCCTACCTGAAGTCACAAGGCATCGACGCCTCGCGCGTGACGACGGTCTCCTTTGGTAAGGACCGTCCGATCGACCCGGGCCATGACGACTCCGCCTGGAATCGTAACCGCAACGCCTACACGAACGTGGTTACCGAAGCCGTCAGCTAACGCACAAGTGCAGTCCGCCGCCCGCATTCGCCATATTTCTGGCGCGGGCGGCGGATAGCTTTTAACCCATGAAACGATCGTCCAAAGCTCGCGCACGCGCGATTCCGTACCCCGCTCGTGAGGCCATGCTGGCCCTGCTGGCGGGTTTTGCGTTCCTGGCCGCCGCCATTGCGGTCGCGCCCCGCGCCGAGGGCCAGGTGTTCTCGTCACAGCCCTACGTCGCTGCGCCCGACCCTGCGGTCGAGGAGCTGCGCAACCGGCTCAACGCTCTGGAGAGCGATCTCAAGAAGGCGACCGACCGCGCCGAGCGCCTTGCCTTCGATCTCGCGCAGGCCAAGCGTACGGCGGACGAAGCCAGCGCGAAGAACAAGCAGCTCGAAGCTGACGTCCAGACGCTCAAGGACAAGGTGGAGGCGCTGGAGGCGATAGCCGGCGGCCGCCCTGAGGAGGCCGCCGCGGCGCGTAGCGTCCAGGCGGCCGAAGCAACGATCAGCCTGGTTCCCCAGACCAACAGCGGCGCTGGACTTGCCGCCGTCGATGTCGCGCAACTGCCGCAGGACGAGGAAGGCCTTCTGAAGGAAGCCAAGAACCTCCTGCTCGGCGGCAACTATCCGGCGGCCCAGCAGGCGGCGACGTCGTTCCTCGCGAAATATCCGAAGAGCAAGAGCGCGTCCGACGCACAGTACATGCTGGCCGACACGCTGCTGTATCAGGACAACTACCAGGAAGCGGCCAACGCCTATGGCAAGCTGGTGGGCAATTATCCGAAGTCCGAGAATGCGCCGAGTGGGCTGGTGAAGTTCGCCCGGGCGTTGCGGCTGATGGACAAGAAGACCGACGCCTGCAAGACGCTCGACCTCATGGCCAAGCAGTACCCCAAAGCGCCCGCAGCCGCCAAAACCATGGCGACGTCGGAACGCCAGAAGGCAAACTGCAAGTAGCGCCTTTCATCCGTTTTACGGACACCTGCACGTGCGACAGCAGACACGCTCCGGCATTTCCCTGACGTCGGCCGTAGCGGCGGCGATCGCTTCGCTGCTGCTGGCCGCGCCCGCCTTCGCGCAAACGCCACCCTCGGCAGAGCGAGTGCGCGGCGGCATGTTTGATGCGTCCGACCCGTCAGGCATCGCCCGCTTCATGGAGAAAACCGGCTACCGCGTCGAACTCGGCGTCGCCGTCAATGGCGATCCCGTGATCTCGGGCCGCATCTCCCGCACGGACTACGTCATCCAGTTTTACGAGTGCGAGAGCGGCGCGTTCTGCAACTCTATTCAGCTTGTCGCCCGAGCGACGAAGCCGGCGGCTTTCTCATACGAGACGGCCAACACGTTCAATTCCCGCTGGCGCTATGTCCGGCTGACGGTCGACCAGAACCAGATCAAGCTGCAGATGGACGTGAACCTCGACGCGGGCGTCACGGCGGACAATCTCGAAGATACACTCGACATCTGGCGTCAGCTGCTTGAAATCTTCGAGCGTGACATTCTCGGACTCAAATAAACCGGGCAGCGACCTCCGCCTCAGGGCGGCAGAGGCCTTCGACATCCTTGCAGACACGACTGGCGTGGTTGGCCTTGCGGTGTCGGGCGGCTCGGACTCGACCGCCCTGCTCGCCCTCGGCGCCGACTGGGCGCGCGAACGAGGCCGCAAGCTTATCGCCGCGACTGTCGACCACGGCCTGCGTCCCGAGGCGGCGGACGAGGCGCGCGGCGTAGCAGACATGTGCGCCAGCCTGGGTGTGTCCCACCACACCCTGACCTGGATCCGGCCCGAGAGCGCGAAGGCCGTCGCACAGGCAGAGGCCAGACGCGCACGTCACGGATTGTTGGCGGACTGGGCGCGTGAATCGGGCGCAAGCGTAATTGCTCTGGGTCATACACAGGACGACCGCATCGAGACTTTCCTGATGCGCGCGCGTCAGGGATCAGGCTGGCACGGGCTAGCCGGACCCCTGCCATCCGGCCCCTCTCCTGCCTGGCCTTCAGGACGAGGCTTGCGGCTGATCCGGCCGCTGCTCGCCTTCGGGCGCGAAGAGTTGCGGGAAAACCTGCGCAGCCGAACCATCGGCTGGATCGAAGACCCCTCCAACCGGTCGGACAAGTTCGAGCGTGTGCGAATGCGTGCGCTGATGGGACGGATGGAGAAGGAAACGCACGACCGGGCGCTGCGCGTGATGGACGGGCTGGCCGGAATGCGGGCGGCGGTGATCGCTGAGGCGCGGGCCGGCTTTGCAACAATTGAAACCAGCGACTCCGAAGCGCGTATTCCAGTTGAAGCATTTCGGCGTATGGGTGCGGAGGCTCGCCTGCGGCTTCTTGAGGCGCTGGTGATGGCGGCTGGCGGCGGCGAGACGCCGCCACGGCGGGAGGCGCTGGACCGGCTGGTCGGCCGCGCCAGTGGCGCCGCCGGCGCCATCGGCATGACTCTGGGAGGCGCCTGGATCAGGCTGGAAAAGGCTTCCCTCACCGTCGCCCAGGCCCCGCCGCGGCGGGAGGAGCCGCCCAATCCGCCGCCTTCCGCTCCCGTATGGGAAAGGGTTGAAGCCCTGTTGGCTGACCCCAGATTGGCCGCACTGGGCGTGTGAGACCGCTTCCGGCGCCGTCACAGGCGAAAAAGACGCAGGAAAGTGACTGCGGCTTAACGGTTCAGCACTCGTTTTATGGCCCTATGAAGCTTATCTTGAACGGTCGTAGTCCCATCGAAAGGCCGCGTGGATGAACATGCGCAATCTGGCGCTTCTTGGCGTTGTTCTCTTCCTCCTGATTGCGCTGGTCACTGTCATGACCACCTCGTCTGGCACCGCCCAGACGACGGAGATCACCTATTCCGAATTCCAGAACCAGGTCGCTTCCGGCAAGATCAAGGAAGCCGTCATCAAGAACGACAAGGTGACGGCCACCGTCGACGGCAAGAAATACGTCGCCGTGTTCCGGGAGATGGAACTCGATTTCGCCAGCAAGCTCCAGGAAAAGGGCGTCAACGTCAAAGTCGACTCCACCGACTCGGGCGGCACCATCCTCGGCTACGTCTTCTCGGCGCTTCCCCTTCTCTTCATCGTCGGCCTCTGGTTCTTCCTGATGCGCCAGATGCAGGGCGGCGGCGGACGCGCGATGAGCTTCGGCAAATCGAAAGCACGCCTGCTCACCGAGCGCCATGGCCGCGTCACGTTCGATGACGTCGCCGGCGTAGACGAAGCCAAGGAAGAGCTGGAAGAGATCGTCGAGTTCCTGAAGGACCCGGCCAAGTTCCAGCGCCTCGGTGGCAAGATTCCGAAAGGCGCGCTGCTTGTCGGCCCGCCGGGCACCGGCAAGACCCTGATCGCGCGCGCGGTCGCGGGCGAAGCCAACGTGCCGTTTTTCACGATTTCGGGCTCCGACTTCGTCGAGATGTTCGTCGGCGTCGGCGCGAGCCGTGTCCGCGACATGTTCGAGCAGGCGAAGAAAAATGCGCCCTGCATCATCTTCATCGACGAGATCGACGCTGTCGGCCGTCATCGCGGCGCAGGTCTCGGCGGCGGCAACGACGAACGCGAACAGACCCTCAACCAGCTCCTCGTCGAGATGGATGGCTTCGAAGCCAACGAAGGCATCATCATCATCGCGGCGACCAACCGCCCCGATGTGCTCGACCCCGCCCTGCTGCGTCCGGGCCGCTTCGACCGCCAGGTGACCGTGGGCAACCCGGACATCGTCGGCCGCGAGAAGATCCTCAGGGTCCATATGCGCAACGTGCCCGTGGCTAAGGACGTCGAACCAAAAGTGATCGCTCGCGGCACGCCGGGCTTCTCCGGCGCCGATCTTGCCAACCTCGTCAACGAGGCGGCCTTACTTGCCGCCCGCCGCGGCAAACGCTCCGTCGCCATGCGCGAGTTCGAGGACGCCAAGGACAAGGTCATGATGGGACCTGAGCGCAAGTCCATGGTCATGTCGCAGAAGGAAAAGGAACTCACCGCCTGGCACGAGGCCGGCCACGCCATCGTGGCGATGCACGTCCCAGCCGCCGATCCGGTGCACAAGGCGACGATCATCCCGCGCGGTCGTGCGCTCGGCATGGTCATGCAGCTGCCGACCGACGATAAACTCTCGATGAACAAGACCGAGATGGTCTCGCGCCTTGCCATCCTGATGGGTGGCCGTGTGGCGGAAGAACTGAAATTCGGCGTCGACAATGTCACCGCCGGCGCAGCCTCGGACATTCAGCAGGCGACGCGTCTCGCGCGCGCGATGATCACACGCTGGGGCTTCTCTGAATCGGTTGGACCGGTCGACTACGCCGAGGACCAGAGCGAAGTGTTCCTGGGCAACCAGCTCATGAAATCCTCGCACGTGTCGGAAGAGACTTCTCGCAAGATCGAGGAGGAAGTCCGCAAGCTCGTGGTCGGCGGCATGGATTCGGCCCGCCGCGTCCTCACCGAACAGCGCGAAGGCTGGTCCATACTGGCCGAAGGCCTGCTCGAGTACGAAACGCTGACGGGCGAAGAGATCAAGGACCTCATCAAGGGCAAGCGCCCGGACCGTCCGGACGATGCCGACCCGGGCCCGACCTCGGCCGTGCCGGTCATCAAGAAGAAGCCACCACGCGAAGGCTTCACCGGCGAACCGGAACCGCAACCGACCTGATCGGTGGACAATCGGACCCACGAACGGCGGCTCTCCCGAGCCGCCGTTTTCGTTTGTCAGACCACCTTCACCATGCGCTTGCCGATGTTCTCGCCCGCCAGCAGCCCGATCAGCGCGGCCGGAAGATTTTCGAACCCATCGATGATGTCTTCGTAGACCTTGAGTTTGCCGCTTGCGACCCAGCCCTTGAGATCGGCGAGCGCCCTGTCGTTCTGCTCGGCGTAGTCCATCACCACGAAGCCCTTGAGGGTGAGGCGCTTGGTGACGATGAGACCGGGTATGCCACGCGGCCCGTGCGGCACCGGGGCGTCGTATTGCGAGACCGCGCCGCAGCAGGCGATGCGGCCGTGGTTCTTCATGTTGAACAGGCAGGCCTCGAAAATGTCGCCGCCGACATTGTCGAAATAAACGTCGATCCCGTCAGGACACAAAGCGCGCAGCTCGCGGCCGGTGTTGCCGGCCTTGTAGTCGATCGCCACGTCATAGCCGAGCTTCGATGTCAGGAACGCGCATTTGTCCGGGCCGCCGGCGATGCCGACCGTGCGGCAGCCTTTGATCTTGGCGATCTGGCCGACGAACATGCCGACCGATCCGGCCGCCGCCGACACCACCACGGTTTCACCCGTCTTCGGCTGTCCGCACTCGAGCAGGCCAAAATACGCGGTGAGCCCGGCGATGCCGTAGACGCTCATCAGGTGGGTCATCGGCTCGGCCTTGCCGAGCTTGGTGAGATGCTTCGCCGGGACGGCTGCATAATCCTGCCAGCCCGTGTCGCCGAACACGAGATCGCCGGGAGCGAGGCCTGGCGCCCTGCTCTCCACCACCTCGGCCAGCGCCCCGCCCGCCATCACGTCGCCGGCCTTGATCGCGGCACGATAGGTCGCGCCCCACATCCAGGCGCGGTTGGCGGCGTCGAGCGAGATATAGCGGGTTCGTAGCAGCACTTCGCCTTCGCCAGGCGTGGGCATCGGCCCATCGCCCAGCTTGAAGACTTCAGGACCAAGCTTGCCCTTGGGCAGGTGATCGATGACGAACTGGCGGTTACGCGGCATGGCGTCTCTTCCCTTTCGCTGTGCATGCCGGCCTCGCCAGCAGCCTCTTTGCCGCGATAGTCTCCCCGCCGGTTCGAAACGCAACGGGAATCACGAAGGACAGGTCCATGAGACAGCTCAAGGCGGCGCTGGCGTTCACGGCGATGGCGGTGGTCCTTGCGTCACCCGCATCCGCACAACGCAACAATTGGGGTACGCTCACCGAGCCGTTCCACATCATCGACAATGTCTACTATGTCGGAACGGAAGGCCTGGCCGCTTACCTGTTCGTCACGCCGGAGGGGAACATCCTGCTCGATGGCGCCATTCCGGAAGCCGTGCCGCAGATCGAAGCCAACATCGCAAAGCTCGGCTTCAAGCTCAGCGACACCAGGATCCTGCTCAACAGCCATGCGCATTTCGATCACTCCGGCGGTCTGGCGCAGCTCAAGAAGGACACCGGCGCCAAGCTCTACGCCATGGAAGGCGACGTCTCGGCGCTTGAGGGTGGCTTCTATCTCGGCAGCGAGAGCGTGAAGACGATGAGCGCGCCGCCGGTCAGGGTCGACAACGTACTGCGCGACGGCGACACGGTGAAACTCGGCGCCACCGCGCTGAAGGCCAACCTGACGCCCGGCCACACTCGCGGCTGCACCTCCTACGGCGCGACGGTGCAGGATGGCGGCAAGCCCTATGAGCTGCTGGTGTTCTGCTCGGCGACAGTGGCGGCCAACCGCATCACGCCTCCGCTGCAGTACGAAGGCATCATCGGCGACTACCGCGAGACGTTCGTGAAGGCGAAGACCATGAAGGTCGACATACCCCTTGCCCCGCACCCGGATTTCTTCGGCATGCTGGCCAAGCGCGACAAGGCCAAGGCCGACCCCAAGGCGCCGAACCCGTTCATCGCGCCTGCCGAGTTCGGCCCCTTCATCGCCAAGGCCGAGGCTGATTTCGAAAAGACCCTGAAAGAGCGGACGGAAGCGCCGGCCAAGCCCGCCGCGAACTGAGGCGCAGTCTATTCGGCGGCGATTGCTTCGATCTCGATCAGCCACGACCTGTCGAAGATGCCGGCGATGATCACGGTCAGCGCTGGCTTCAGGTCGCCCAGCACCTCGTTGCGGACTTCGCGATTCTCCATGGCGTGGCTTCGATCGGCGAGGAACGTGGTCACCTTGACGAGGTGCGAGAGGTCCAGTCCCGCGGCGCGCAGCTGCGCTTCGACATTGGCCCAGGCGAGCAGGCACTGCTCGCGGAATGTGGGCGGAAGCGCGCCAGCGGCATCAACGGGAATCTGGCCGCTGATGAACAGCAGGCGCTTTGCACCGGCGATCTCGACGGCCTGCGAATATCCGCCCGAGGCTGTGGGCGCGTCTGGCGCGTTGATCGCCCGCCGCTCCATCAGGAGTCGTCGTCCTCGTTTCCGAACAACGGCTGCTGAAAGCTCGCCGGCGCCTTGAGTCCGATGCGTTCCCAGGCCCGCGGCGTCGCCACGCGGCCGCGCGGCGTGCGGGCGACGAAGCCCTGCTGCATCAGATAAGGCTCGATCACCTCTTCCACGGCGTCACGCGCTTCCGAAAGCGCGGCCGCGAGCGTGTCGGCGCCAACGGGTCCGCCGGAATAGGTTTTCACCAGCGCCTGCAGATAGCGCCGATCGAGCGCATCGAGCCCGTCCTCATCGACCTCGAGCCGCGCCAGCGCTTTCGAGGCCGATGCGCGATCGATCTTGACGCTATCCGCATCGCAGAAGTCGCGCACGCGGCGCAGCAGCCGGATCGCGATACGAGGCGTGCCGCGCGACCGGCCGGCGATTTCCTCTGCCCCGTCCTGCGTGATCGGCGCCTGGAGCTTTGCCCCTGCCTTGCGCACGATGGAACCCAGCTCCTCGCGCGTGTAGAAATCGAGGCGGACCGGAATACCGAACCGGTCACGCAGGGGGGTGGAAAGCAGCCCTGCCCGCGTCGTTGCGCCGATCAGCGTAAATGGCTGCAGCTCGATCTTCACCGAGCGCGCGGCCGGGCCATCGCCGATGATGAGATCGAGCGAGTGATCCTCCATCGCCGGATAGAGGATTTCCTCCACATGCGCCGGCAGGCGGTGGATCTCGTCGATGAACAGCACGTCGCGCGCTTCGAGGTTGGTGAGCAGCGCCGCAAGGTCTCCCGCCTTGGCGATAACAGGGCCGGAGGTGGAGCGGAAACCGACGCCCATCTCTTTCGACAGGATCTGCGCCAGCGTCGTCTTGCCGAGGCCGGGCGGGCCTGACAGCAGTACGTGGTCGAGCGCATCGCCGCGCTTGCGGGCGGCCTCGACGAAGATTTTCAGGTTGGCCTTGGCCGCCACCTGACCCGTGAACTCGTCAAACCGGCTGGGCCGCAGTGCACGGTCCAGCGCCTCGCCGGGCTGGCGTTCAGGGTCGGTGATGTCGCCGTCGCGGGCCATGGGCATAGTTACTACATGCCCGAACGAAAAGGAAACGTTACGGCCGGAACGCCCGGTTTGCTGAGCTTTTCCAGCGATTGCCTTTGCACCGGCGCGGCGCGAGATTGCATCGCTTTTCGATATGAGGGTGAGCATGCGAATCGGCACGAAACTGAAGGCGCTTGCGCTTGGCGGCGCAGCGCTGATGGCGCTCAGCGCCTGTGACAGCAAACCGGCGACGCCTCCGGTCGCGGCGGTCGACTGGGGCGCGACGGTCAACGAGTGGATCGAGAGCGACCTCAAGGCCAATCCCGATTTCGCAGTCTATCAGGGCCGCCACGAATACGACGGCGTCATGCCCGACTGGAGTGAGGCCGGACTCAAGGCCGAGGTCGAGCGCCTGCACACCTGGAAGACGCGCGTCGAGGGTATCGATGCCGCAGCCCTTACCGATCCGCAAAAGTTCGAGCGCGATTATGTGCTGGCCAATATCGACGGCTCGCTGTTCTTCCTCGAGGCCGCCGACTGGCCGCACAAGAACCCGACCTTCTACAGCATCGATCCGGGTGTCTATCTCGACCGGCCCTATGCTGACCCCGCCACGCGCATGAAGGCGCTGGCCAAGTGGGCGTCCAACGTTCCGGCGGCTCTTGAGAACGCGAAGGCCAACCTCAAAGGCCCGATGCCGCGCGCCTATATCGACATCGGCGTTGCGAGCTTCGGCCCGCTCGCCGATTTCGTGAAAAAGGATGTGGTCGAGGCGTTCAAGGGCCAGGGCGACGAAGTCGGCCAGGCTGAACTCGTCAAGGCGACCGGCGAGGCCGCTGCCGCGTTCACCGGTTTTGCCGCCTATCTCGAAAGCTTGCGCGGCGCGCAGACCGAGGACTTCGCGATGGGCGCGGACATGCTCTCGAAGATGCTCTACGCCACCGAGCGCGTCGACGCCTCGCTCGACGAACTCGAGGCGATCGGCCTCGCCGATCTCAAGCGCAACCAGGAGGCGCTTGCCGAGGCCTGCAAGGCCTTCGCGCCAGGAAAGTCTATCCAGGACTGCGTCGCCAAGGAGGAAGCGTCCAAGCCGGATGGCGGCGACTTCGTCGGCTACGCCACGAAACAGTTGGTCGACCTGAAGCAGTTCCTGATCGACAAGAACGTCGTGTCGATCCCCGGCGAGGAAGAAGCGAAGGTCAAGCAGTCCCCGCCCTACAACGCGCAGAACGGCGCCTATATCGACATTCCGGGGCCGTTCGAGAAGAACATGCCGTCCTACTACAACATCGCGGCGCCCGACCCGAAATGGTCGAAGGCCAAGCAGCTCGCCTATGTTCCCGGCAAAGCGAACCTGCTGTTCACGTCCGTGCACGAAGTCTGGCCGGGTCACTTCCTGCAGTTCCTGCATTCGAATCGCTCGGAGTCGATCTTCGGCAAGCTCTATGTCGGCTACGCCTTCGCCGAAGGCTGGGCGCACTACACCGAGGAAATGATGTGGGAGGAAGGCCTCGGGAACGGCGATCCCGAAACGCACATCGGACAGCTTACCAATGCCACGCTGCGCAATGTGCGCTTCCTGTCGGCGATCGGCATGCATGCGAAGGGCATGACGCTGGCCGAGTCGAAAAAGATGTTCATGGAGGAGGGCTACCAGGACGAGGGCACGGCCGAGCAGCAGTCAGCCCGCGGCGCCTATGATCCGGCCTATCTCAACTACACCATGGGCAAGCTGATGATCCGCAAGCTGCGCGAGGACTGGTGCGCGGCGAAAGGCGGCACGGACCCGAAAGCGTGCTGGAAGGATTTCCACGACGCCTTCCTCTCCTACGGCGGCCCGCCGATCCCGCTGGTGCGCGGCGCCATGATGAAGGAAGCGCCGAAAGCTGTGTTCTAACGGTATGGAAGCCCGGTCAGGCGCCGGCCTTCCGTTTCGCCGCCAGCACGTCGCGTATCTTGAGGCAGAGGATCAGCCCCGCCAGCACGACGGTGATGCCGTTTGCGGCGATGATCGAGGGCTGGTTGGTCATCAGGCCGTATACGCCCCACAGCGTGATCCCGACCGTGAACAGCGTGTACATGGTCAGCGAAATCGCCTGGGTATCGCGGGTGCGAAGCACATGGACCGCCTGCGGCAGAAACGATGTGGTGGTCAGCACAGCCGCCAGACTGCCGATAATTTCTTCCAGACTCATGCCGTCCCCTGATTCGCCGCGTCTTTGTCGCCTCTAAGGCGTTACTTCCCCGAACGGCCAGCGCCTATATCATTATACGAGGACACATGAGACGCCCAACCGCCGCACGATGAGCAAGCCCGATCGAATCCCAGAGCCGCCGGGGCTCATACGCATGCGGCGCTGGGCGACCGGCCTGCTGCTGGCGATGTCGATTCTTTTCGTCTTTTCCCACATCTGGATACCGCCGGGGGAGCTCTGGGGCGATGTCTGGGGCTATGTACGCGCCTTCGCTGAAGCCTCGATGGTGGGCGGCCTTGCCGACTGGTTCGCGGTCTCGGCCATCTTCCGCCGGCCGCTGGGTCTGCCGATCCCGCATACCGCCGTCATCCCGCGCAACCAGCCGCGTATCGCCGACGCGGTCGGTCGCTTCATCGCAGACAACTTCCTCAAACCCGAGCTGGTCGCGGAGCGGGTGAAGGACGCCGACCTTTCCGAGGGCCTCGGCAAATGGCTGGCCGATCCCGCGCAGTCGGGGGCCGTCGCTAGCGAACTCGTCATCGCCATCCCCACCCTGCTCGATACGCTGGATGACGACACCGTCGCGAACTTCCTCCGCTCTCAGGCTGCCGACGCGGCGCAGGGCACACAGGTCGCCCCCGCCTTCGGCTCGGTGCTCGAGGCGCTGGCGGAGCAGGGCCGCCACCAGGCGCTGCTCGACACCGGCCTCAAGGAAGGTTTCCGCCTCCTGCAGGAATACCAGGGGCTCATTCGTGTGAAGGTGCGCGAGCGTTCCGGTTGGCTCGCCCGTCTCGCCGGCATCGACCAGCGAGCTTCGGAATCCATCGTGCGCGCGCTGGAAGACCTGATCTACGACGCGGTCCACGATCCACATCATCCGATCCGCGAACGCATCAACGACATCGTCACCAAGTTTGCCCGCGACCTGAAGGAGGACCCTGTCCTGCAGGCGCGCATCGGAAGCTGGCTGCGCGAAGCGGCGGCGCATCCTACTGTCGCGGGCGTCGTCGAGGCTGGCTGGTCCGAATTCAAGTCCGCCCTGCGCCGCGACTGCGAGGATCCCAATGGCCGCCTGCGCGATTGGCTCGCCGGCGCGATGGTCAATCTCGGCGCCGGCCTGCTGCGCGAGCCCGAAGTGCGCAGTGCGCTGAACGCGCGTATCCGCGCCCTGCTGGTCGACCTTGCCGCCCGGCATGGCGAGGATGTGGCCAAGCTCGTTTCGGAAACAATCCGCGACTGGGACACACAAACGATTGTCTCCAAGCTGGAGACCAATGTCGGCCAGGACCTGCAGTTCATCCGCCTCAACGGAACTGTAATCGGCGGTACAGTGGGCCTTCTGCTGCACACCGGATCGCTTCTGCTGGGTTAGCGCTGCGGCAGCCTTGCCATTCCAACGCTGGTTCAAACGATAGGGCCCTAGGCGCGGCGCCACAAGGCCTCCGCCTTCCATCCCAGCTCGCCGAAAAGCTTGCCCGGACGAGCGCAAAACGCAAAAAGAGGGTAACAACGTCCCACTCAGCCAGGCATCCGCCGCCATGACCCAAGCCGAAACCGCCCCCGCAAGACAGGGCAGCAACAAGCTCCTGAACACCATCTTCACCGCGGCATGGATCGCGATCCTGCTCGGTCTCCTCGTCCAGATCGGCGTCTTCTCCGCCAAGATCGGCGCAGGCGCGAAGCTTCCTCTCATTCAGCTGATGGTAGATATCGCCAACGGCGTCACCTGGTCGGTCATCGTCTGCGGCGGCGTCGCCATCGGCATCGTCGCCGCCAAGAGCGTGCCACAACTGATGGGCCTGCTGGGCCTGATCTGCGCCCCGGTCGCCTTCGCCGCCGCCAAGGGCACGCAGCGCGGTGTCGCCTGGATGGCCGGCCAGCCGATGGACCAGATCAATGCGCTCACCTACCAGATCGCCACGGTGAAGGCGCTGGAGTACGCGGCCCTCGGCTTCGTGCTCGGCATGGTGATCCGTACGCCAAGGTCCACGCTGACGAACCACACGCTCATCGGCCTGGGCTTCGGTGTGTTGTTCGCCGCCCTCATCGTCTGGCTCAACATGCAGAGCATGGCGAATGGCGCGCCGCTTCCGCCGCCGCGCCTGTGGGCGACGGTCGTCAACGAGTTCATCTTCCCGATCGGCTGTTCGCTGGTGATCTTCGCGGTGGCGAAGCTCTCGGATCAGGCCTCGGCGCGGGAGCGGATTGTCGCGGGGTCCTGAGCAGCCAGCCTAGTTGACCGGCGCAAGCGCTTTCAGCGCGGCGCGGATCAGCGCCGCTTCCTTGGCGTCCTCGCCGATGTCGCGAGCGGCCTGCGCCACGGCGCGGGCCGCATCCGCCTGATTGTAGCCGAGATTGACCAGGGCCGAGACGGCATCCGCTCGTGCGCCCGAAGGCGCGGAGACAGGCGTGGGGCCCCCGCCCGCAACGCTGAGGTTCGCCGCAAACAGGCCCATTGGCGGCGGCTTGCCCTTGAACTCGGTGACGATCCGCTCGGCCAGCTTCTTGCCGACGCCATGCGAGCGGCTGATCGCGGTCGTGTCCCCCAGGGCGATCGCGTCCATGAGCTGCGGCAAGGTCAGCGTGTCGAGGATCGCCAGCGCCAGCTTGGCGCCGACGCCCGGCGCGTCCTGCAGCCGCGCGAACCAGGCGCGTTCTTCTCCCGTGACGAAGCCAAACAACCGGATCGCGCTTTCTGACATCTGCGTCTCGACGAAGATCTCCGCCGCTTCGCCGACCACCATGCGCGCCAGCGTGCGCGAGCCTGCATGGACGAGATAGCCGACGCCGCCGACATCGATCAGCGCCTGGCCTTCGCCCACCGCGGCGATCACACCCTTCAGACGGCCGATCATGCCTTGAGCCTTTGCTGCGCAGGGCTGACCTTCGGCGGCCGGTGGTGCGCGCCGCAGATCGCAACCGCCAGCGCATCGGCCGCATCGGCCGACACTTCGCCCGCCTTGGGCAGCAGGCGGCGCACCATGAAAGCGACCTGCGTCTTGTCCGCGGCGCCCGTGCCGACGATCGACTGTTTCACTTTGCGCGCCGCGAACTCGGCTACCTTCAGCCGCGCCGCCGCCAGCGTCGCCAGCACGACACCGCGCGCCTGCCCCAGCAGCAAGGTCGACTTCGGGTTGATATTGACGAACGTCTCCTCGACCGCCGACTCGTGCGGCTCATGGTCGTGGATCACGGCACGCAGGCCTTCGGCCAGCATCGCCAGCCGGACGGCCATGTCCGCCTCCGGATCGGGCGCAATGACACCGTGGGCGATCCAGGCCAGCCGCGGGCCATCCATCGTGATCACGCCCCAGCCGGTGAGCCTAAGCCCCGGATCGACGCCCAGAATACGAATCATTCCGCTCATTTCCGTCAGTCTCTCACCCCTCGAACGAATTGAGAACACGGGATGTGTTAACAGCCCGGAAACCATGCGGCCCGAGTCTGCCGCGCATGACCCGAGCCATCCGCCTCACCCGCCGCAGCCTTGTAGCTGCGCTCGTTGGCGCTGGTATGACTCCCGCCGCGCTTGCCGCGCCTGCGCTCGCTTTCCCGCTTCGGCTTGGCTATGCGCGCGTTGGCCCCGACGGCTTCGTCCATCTCCGTTCCAGGGAGCAGGAAGCCTGGACGAAGATGCAGACCCGCATCGGCGGCCTCATCGAAACGATCGAGCCGATCCAGCCGTCGAACATGCTGGGCGCCAACACGCCGGACGTCGATGGCGGGGCAAGCTGTGCGTTGATCGCGCGCCAACTCGCGGCGAACGCCGGCTTCAGCCACGTGATCCTCTACGCTACTCAGGACGGCCGGAAGACGTACGAGCACAAGGACAACTGGTTTGCGAAAGCCTTCGCCAGTTTCCGGTCGGAGTATCTCAAATACGACCGCGCCACCGGCGAGGCGCATCTGCTGGATGTGTCCGGCGGCCCGGCCATCGCCTCGGTTGCGGCGGATGCAGCCCCGCGCAATCCGCTCAACCTGTTCGACAATCACCGCAACCCGGAAGCCGAAACGCTGGCATCGCTGACGCAATCGCTCGAGCGCCGCATCCAGGATTTCGCCCGCGCCGGCTACGAAGCCCAGCGCTCGATCGCGGACTAGCCGCCGCTACGTCGCAGCCCCGCCTGCAATCCCGGCCCGCCGGAGATGACCCAAAAGTGCAGGGAACGGGGACGTTTCGGGTTGAGCCCAGCGCCGCCCCGACTATGGTCTGCCGGTATTCGAATAGATCCGGGAGACGAGCATGCGTTGGAAAATCCTGGCGACGGCATCCGCCTTTGCACTGCTGGCGGCCTGCCAGCCTGCTGAGGATACGGCGAGTGTTCCGGCGGCCGTGTTCGATGCGGCGACGACCGAGCAGCTCTCCACCAATCAGCTGTTGGCCGAGTGGACCGGGCCCAATGGCGGCGAGCCGGCCTTCGACAAGATGGATCTTGCCCAGATCAAGCCGGCGCTCGAGGCCGGCATGGCGGCGCATCTCGCGGAGATCGATGCTATCGCCAACAATCCGGCCAAGGCGTCGTTCGCCAACACGATCGAGGCGATGGAGCGGGCCGGCGATCCGCTCGACCGGGCAATGACGTATTACGGCATCTGGGGCTCGAACATGTCCTCGAAGGACTTCCGCGCCGTCCAGACCGAAATGGCGCCGAAGCTGGCCGAATACCAATCGAAGATCACTCAGAACGCGGCGCTGTTCGGACGGATCAAGACGCTGCACGACACACAGGCGAGCCTCGGGCTCAACCCGCACCAGGCGCGACTGCTGAAGCTGGTCTATGACCGCTTCCAGCTCAATGGCGCGGAGCTGACGGGCGAGAAGAGGGAACGCTATGCGGCGATCAATCAGGAGCTCGCCGAGCTGCACACCAAATTCTCGAACAACCTGCTGGCCGACGAGGAAAGCTGGGTCACTTATCTGACGCCGAAACAGATCGGCGGCCTCCCCGCCTCCTACGTCGCCTCCGCCAAGGCCGAGGCCGAAGCGCAGGGCAAGCCGGGCATGTACGCTGTCACCAACACGCGCTCCTCGATGGATCCCTTCCTCACCTACTCCACCGAGCGGGGACTGCGGGAGAAGGTCTGGCGGAACTACTACAGCCGCGGGGACAACGGCGACGAACACGACAACAACGCCGTCATCGCCAAAATCCTGCAGCTCCGTCACGAGCGCGTGCAGCTGCTCGGCTACGAGACATATGCGGACTGGCAGCTGCAGGACAACATGGCGACGTCGCCGGCCGAGGCGACGGCGCTGATGGAGGCGGTGTGGCGTCCTGCGGTGGCGCGCGCCACCGAGGAAGTCGCCGACATGCAGGCGCTGGCGGCGAAGGAAGGCGCGAACATCAGCATCGAGCCCTGGGATTATCGCTTCTATGCCGGGAAGGTTCGCAAGGCGAAATACGCACTCGATAGCGACGAGCTGAAGCAATACCTGCAACTCGACAAGCTGCGTGAGGCGATGTTCTACGTCGCGGGCGAGCTGTTCGGCTTTGCGTTCATGCCAGTCGAGAATGGCGCGATCCCGGTCTTCCATCCTGATGTGAAGGTCTGGCAGGTAACCGACAAGGCGTCCGGCAAACACATCGGCTACTGGTATCTCGATCCCTATGCGCGGCAAGGCAAACGGTCGGGCGCATGGGCGTCGAGCTATCGGTCGCACTCGACGTTCGATGGACCGGAAACGGTCTTGTCGTCCAACAACTCGAACTTCGTGAAGCCGGCGCCGGGCGAACCGCTGCTGATCTCGTACGATGACGCCGATACTTTCTTCCACGAGTTCGGCCACGCGCTGCATGCGCTGTCGTCGAATGTGGAATATCCCGGGCTGAACGGCGGGGTGCGGGACTATACCGAGTTCCACTCGCAGCTTCTGGAGCGCTGGCTGCTGACGCCGCAGGTAGTGGACACCTATTTCCGCCACTACAAGACCGGCGAGCCGATGCCGAAGGAGCTGGTCGACAAGATCAACAAGGCGGCGACATTCAACCAGGGCTTCAGCACGGTTGAGTTCCTCGGCTCGGCGATCATGGATATGCGCTATCACTCGATCGATCCGGCCGGGATCGATCCGAAGGCCTACGAGAAGGCGGAGCTCGCCAAGCTCGGCATGCCGAAGGAAATCCCGATGCGGCATCGCTCGGCGCAGTTCGGGCACATCTTCTCGAGCGAGGGCTATGCGGCCGGGTACTACGGCTATCTCTGGGCCGACGTGCTGACGTCGGATGCGGCGGAAGCCTTCGCTGAGGCGCCGGGCGGATTCTACGACAAGGAGGTCGGCGCGAAGCTGGTCGACAACCTGTTCCGTGTCCGCAATGCGGTTGATCCTGCAGAGGCGTATCGCGCGTTCCGCGGAAGGGATGCCAAGATCGATGCGCTGATGCGCGATCGGGGCTTCCCGGTTCCGGCGGCTGTGGGCGGGCAGCAGTAGGCGCGGGTTCGCGTTCTCGCGGCATGGGCCGCGGGGTGGGATTTTCGGTCTTGAGCACACACGCCGTGCCCCGGATTCGAAAAACGTCACTAACAATGCTAACAATGCTAACAACGGCTGACGTAGCGGCCCTCGCCGTAGCGCAACGGGTAGCTTGCGGTTGTGAGCCCGGCTCCTGCCGGGGCGGTCCTCACTCGATTTGGTCCACTGGACCAATCGTCCGCAGCGCGGATCGTTCCTCACCCTCCATTTGGGGGAGGAAAGCGTCTGCGCTGTTGCGCGAGGCTTTGCTGGATTGGCTGTTCGGATCAGCCGGTTCTTTCTCCAAAGTGTCGCGCGTCTCTCCGGGCAGAACCTGAGGCGTCTGCATCGTGTGGCATTCACGAGCGGGACGGCTGGGGATCATCCGGAAGGTTGCAGCGACGTTTGACCAGAGCATCGCGATTCCGCGCAGCAGCGCCTCGAGCCAAAGCCCGGTGAGCGAAGGGGATCCACTCCAGTTTGCGCGTGAAAGTGCCTGGGTCATGGGCGGCATTATCCGATGGCTCGGGACCCGGTTGCATAACTTGCACGATTTTTCGGAGCGGTTTTCGGCGGAAATCCGCGCAAGCGCTTGTCGGGCTTCAGAATCTTTTTCTGAAAAAGATTCGGACGCGCTTCCTTAACCTGCGGATTTGAGCGGTTTTGTCCCCCTATCTCGGGTGTTGCTCGACGCGTCTCGGCCGCCTGTGAGCCCCCGCCGCCCCAGCTGGGGCGTTCGCTCCTCGCTGTCCTGCCGGGCGTTCGCGAGCGCGGTCGCTCACCGCGCTGGAATCAGCCGTAGCAGTTCGCCATTGTCCTGGTCGGTCAGAATCCACAGCGCTTCGTCCGGGCCCTGGCGCACGTCGCGGAAGCGCACGCAGCGGTCCATCAGCATCTGCTCTTCGCCGATCACCTTCCCGTCCTTCATGTCCAGGCGCACCAGATGCTTGGCCGCCATGGCGCCGAGGAAGATGTCTCCCTTCCATTCCGGAAAGAGATCGCCGGTGTAGAAGGCAAGGCCCGAGGGCGCGATCGAAGGCGCCCAGAAATAGACCGGCTGCTGCACGCCTTCTTTTGCCGTCAGTCCGCCATTGATCGGCTCGCCGGAATACTGGCGGCCATAGCTGATGTCGCCATAGCCATAGTTGGCGCCCGGCTTGATGATGTTGAGCTCGTCGCCGCCGCGGGGGCCGTGCTCGATTGTCCATAGATCTCCGGTCGCGGGATTGAAGGCGGCGCCTTCAGGGTCGCGATGGCCGAATGTGTACAGCTCCGGCAGCGCCGCCTTGTCCGCGAACTTTGGGTTGTCCTTCGGGACCGTTCCGTCGCGATTGATGCGCAAGACCTTGCCGGCGTCGCTTGCCAGCGATTGAGGGCGGGGTCCGTCGGCGACGCCCGAGGTGATCAGCAGCGTTCCATCCCGCGCCAGAGCCAGCCGGCGCGGCGCGCCCTCGCCTTCATGGATCACCTTGAGATCTTCGAGCGCATCGCCGCTTGCTGAAAGCCGCGCCCGGACCGTGCGGCCGACGCTGGGCGCATCGCGGCCTTCCTCGGTCTGGCCAGGCGCGAGCGTGACGTAGTTGAAATAGATGGTCCGGTTGGTGGCGAAATCGGGATCGAGCAACACGTCGTGCAAACCGCTGAGCGACGCCTTCTTCACCTGTGGCACGCCCTTCAGGGGCGCCCCAGCCTTCCCCTGCTTGTCGATGATCCGCACCTTGCCGGGTTTTTCCGTCACCAGCATGCGCCCGTCCGGCAGGAAGGCGAGCGACCAGGGATGGTCGAGCCCGGCCGTCACCACCTCGATATTGAACTTGCTCGCCACTGTCGCCGGCGCCCTGGTCTGGCCGGGGAAGGCTGGCGCCGGATTGAACGTGTCGCCAGCGTAGCGGCTGCGCGTGCAAGCCGCAGCCGGCGCCTCGGCGCCGGGAGCAGGCGTCTGGGCGTGCGCTGTCGAAAGCATCAAACTCAAAGACGCCAAACCCCAAGACACCAAACCCCAAGACACCAAACCCCAAGATAGGGCGGCGTAGATTGCAATTCGCAGACTCATGTCACTCCCCACAATCCTGGCGACGGATCGGTCTAGTTGGTGGAAGCGGGTGCGGCCGGAGCGGCGCGAGGCGCCGACATGGTCCCTACGATCTCGCGCCGGCTGAAATACCATTTGCCGTCCTTGCGAACGAGCGTGTCGTTGTACTGGCCGGCGCCGCCGACCTCGGGAACGCCGGCCTTGAGATTCCACACTTCGACCCAGTTGGATTTCGCGGTCGCCTTGTCGCCCTGCAGGTCGAGCACGAGGTTGGAATAGGAGTGGATCACCTTGCGCGGCGGAGTTCCCACGGGCAGCGCTGTCGCCCTGAAGCGCGCCGACAGATCCTTGACCGACTTGACGATCGCGGCGCGGCCTTTCTCTTCGCCGCGGCCACTGGCCAATACGCCATCTTCCGTGAACAGCGCGCCATAGGCGTCGGCGTCGCCGGAATCGAGCGCGAACTCATAGCGGGCCATGATGTCCTCGATCATCGCCCTGTCCTGCAGCATCTGCAGCGTCGGCGCCTGTGCGTGCGCCGCCAGCGGAAAAGACGAGGCCAGCGCGAGGGCCGTTGCCAGGCTTCTGCCGCGAATTTTGAGGTTGAACATGTTGAGTCTCCCCAGAGTTGGTTCGGCGTCAGTAGCCGACGGTGAAGCGTTCGCGGTGGTGGGCAGGCCGCTCGATCTCATCGATCATTGCGACGGCGTAGTCTTCGAGCGCGATCGAGCTCTTGCCCGGCTCGTAGTAGAGGATGTGGTCCTTGCCGGTGCGGTACTTTCCAGTGCGCTCGCCGGGCGCAAGCATCACCGACGGAGCGAGGAAGACCCAGTCGAGTCCGGGCTCGCCCTTCAGCATGTAATATTGCTCACGCGTGCCGCGCAGGGCCGGCATGAAGGCGGCGAATTCGGCGGCGGCCGGCGACTCCATGAACTCGACGCCCTCCGGCGTCTTCAGGCTGGCGGCGCCGCCGACGGCGAGATAACGCGCAACGCCCGAGAGCTTCACCGCATCGATGATCGAACGGTGAGCGGCCACGAAGGTCTGGTAGACCGTCTCGATCGGCGATCCGCGGCCAGGGCTGTAGGCCGAAACGATAGCGTCGTGGCCGGCAAGCGCCAGAGCCAGCGCCATCTTGTTCTGAATATCGAGCGCCCGCGCGACAAGGCGCGGATGGGAAGGCAGCGTCTCGGGTTTGCGAACAATCGCGGTGACCTGATGATCGCGCGCCAACGCTTCATCGCGTATCTTCGAGCCGACGAAACCGGTGGCGCCGATGATGGCGATCTTCATGCGGATGACCTGTTGCGTCAAAGCGTGAAGCCGATGAAGCGGCCGAAAACGACGATGGCGATCCACAGGCCGAGTGAGGTTGCGCCGGCCAGCTTTGCGGTCGGCGGCGTCGGCTGTCCCTCGTCCCAAAGGTGAAGCTTGCGGGACGTAATGAGGTGAAAGGCGGCCACGTTCGCGCCGGCGACGGCGAGAAGGCCGATCTTGATGAGGAACGGCCAGTTCTCGACATAGCCAAACGGGTTGGTCGAAAACATGAGAAAGCCGCTGATCAGGGCGACAACGAATGCGCCCCAGGTCAGCGGAAGAACCTGGCCCATCAGGCTGCGGATCTCCTTCTTGTGGGCGATGACCCCCAGCAGCCGCAGGTCGACGATCGAAATCATTCCGACGACCACGGTGATCGAAAGAACGTGGATGCTCTCCGTCCACGGAAACAGCGTGTCGCCTTCGCGTAGCGCGATGGCGAAGGGCGTCTCCTTCAGCGCCGTGAGCAGGCCAGTGAAATCCATGCCTAGCTTCCTCGCCTCGACAACCAACAACCGATTCCGGGTCTTTCCGCCCGGTTCCTATTTCCGTTCCGGACCATCATCCGCCATACGCGATCCAGCGCCCGCAAAAGATCACGGCGATCCAGACCGCCAGGGAAACAGCGCCGAGCAGTTTCGCGCGGACCCCGTCGCCCGAGCTTTCCCAGAAGGTCGGATTTTTCCGGATGGGGATTGCGAACGCCAGGCTGAGGATCAGACCCGTGGCGACCAGCGCAATCTTCGACCAGAATATGCCGTTGCCCAGCGTGCGGTCCGGTTCGCCGACAATCAGGATTGATCCGCTCAGCAGCAAAACGACCAGCGCCGTCCATGTCCAGGGCAGGTAGCGACTGGCGAAACCGGCGACTGGATCGGCGCGCCCGACAATCCCGACAAGCCGAAGATTGATCAGCGACGCCGAGGAGATCACCACGCATATCGCCAGAATGTGGATGCTCTGGATGGTCGGTATGATCCAGAAGTTGTTCTGGATGACCTGACTTGGCGGTGTCGCGGACAACCAGGCCGAGAAGTCATGGATGTTCATCAGGGCCCCTAAGCCAGCGAGCGCCGATGAGAGCCGCGCTTGACAGTTATGTATTATATTCAATACTGCCGCGGAAGGGTCAATGTCTCGCAGATCGGCGAGCGCCACCGCCGATTGTCGTAGAATTGGCCGTGTCTGATTGATGGCGAATAGCGGCGTACTTCGAGTCGCTGCAAACGTCGAAAGCGCCGCGACACAGAGCCCGACATACGGGCCACGAACATGGGCCGCGACTAGGGGAGGTTGCCGGGTGCGGAAACGAGCTTCTTTGACCGGTCTTGGCCTGTTGTCAGCGATTGCTGTCAGCGCGGGCTTCGGTCTGGCGAACGCGCAAGTCCAGAGCAAGGCCGAAGCGAGCCATCCTGACTTCACAGGGGTGTGGACGTCCTATCGCGATCCCAGCGCGCCGCCACGCGCGGCTCGCCCTGCGGCGCCGCCGGCGGGAGCCCCTGCGGCTGCAGCGTCGGCAACGGGCGCGGCGCGGTCGCCGCGCGGCGACATCAGCGCCTTGCCGCTGACCGAAGCCGCGAAGACCAAGATCGCCGAGTATCGCGCCATGGTTGGAGCCAGCGGCGATGCGCCGGGCGCGCACTGCGTCGGCACGGGCCTGCCGGGCTCAATGGAGGGTTCCGGCGGCTATCCCATGGAAATTCTGCAGCGGCCCGAGCAGATCAACATCGTCTATGAAGCCCATGCCGAAACGCGGCGGATCTATCTGGGCAACCGGATCATCCCCGAGGCAGATCGCCTGCCGGACCGGAACGGCGTTTCATCGGCGCGCTGGGAAGGCGAGACGCTTGTCGTCGAGGTGACCGACCTGAAGGAACAGGTCGATCAGCGCCACGCCCACAGCGACCAGGCGCGCATCACCGAGAGATATCATCTGGAAAAAGATTCAGCGGGCGGCAGGGTTCTGGTCAGCGACTGGACCATGACCGATCCGTTCTACACGGCGCCGGTTAAGGGGCAGAAGAAGTGGTCGGAAGTTCCGAACGGACACCTCCTGCCCTACGACTGCCCCGAGCAGGGATGGCTCGAGCACCTGGAGGAACTCCGGAACCCCAACGCGCCCAAGAGCAAATACTACTAGACGCTGCAGCGCCGTCCGGGCCTTGCCAGTGATCAGGGATGAAACAATGAAGAATATCGCTCTCGCACTCGTTCTATCCTCGCTGGCGCTGGTCTCAGTCCCGGTCGCCTCGGCCCATCACTCCGCGGCGATGTTCGACTTCACCAAGACGGTGCAGGTCAGTGGAGTGGTCAAGCAGTTCGAACTGATCAATCCGCATATGAGATTGACCCTTGTCGTGACGGACACCCAGGGAACGCGGGAAATCCGGTATGAGGGCCACAGCCTCAACAACATGTACCGGGGCGGCTGGCGCAAGGACATGGTCAAGGTGGGCGACAAGCTGACGATCGTCATCGCGCCAAAAAAGGATGGCGAGGGCGGCTATGTGACCGCCGGCATCACCGCCGATGGAAGACGCTTCGGCATGCAGTCCAGCGCCGAGCAGGCCAAGGCGCTGGCCGAGGGCAAGCCCTGACGCGCCGTTGACGGGCAGATTGCGAGCGTGAGGCGCGGCGCGGCCTAGGGTTTTCTTAGCTCCGGCGGCTGGAACTTGTCGTGGCAGGCGTCGCAGGCCTCGTCGAGCTTGCCGCCGAGGTCGTACATCGCCTGCTTGTCTTGCGCTTCAGCTGCGTCCTTCCCCGCCTTGGCGATGTCGGCGAGATTTTTGGCGGCCTGATACCACTCGTCTTCCGGCTTGCGGACGAAGTGGGGAAGCATCAGCACATTGGTTGCCGCAATCATCGTGGCTGCGCCGTTTTCGACCTCCAGCCATTCCTGTGAGGTGCGGGGCGAAATGTCTCTCGTCCCTTCCGCCGTGTAGATAATGCCCCAGCCTCTCCAGAAATCGTAGGCGGCCGGCTCCATGACGTGAAGCATCAGTTCGTTAACGTCGAGATCGGCGTTGTAGAGCGGCGCGGTGGCGCCAGTAGCGGTGACTGCCGTCTCCGGCGGGCGGCTGCACGAGACAGCGACAAACGCGCCGAGCGCGGCGAGGACGAGGCGCATCGGTGGGTCCCGCCTCACCGCTTCGTTCCGTAGTCCCAGTGTTCTGCGACCTTGCCGTCCTTCATGCGCATCATGTCGAACCAGGTGGTGGTGTATTTCTTGGCCGCATCCTGCGGATCGGGCATTTCACGCTTGAAGGCGAAGACGACCAAGTCGCCCTCCGCCACAATCCCGACGAGGTTGTCGATCGTCGGCTTGATCTCGCGCGGCGGACGCGAGCCGAAAAAGGCTTTGAAGGCCGCGGCGCCGGTGGGGACCGCCGGATTGTGCTGGATGTAGTCGGCGTGCATGTATTTGTCGGCGTTTTCGACATGGCCGGCGGCCAGCACTTCGCGCCACCAGTCGTAGATCAGCTTCTTGTTGGCGGCGAGTTTGGGATCGGGGCTGGTGAGAAGGGCCTGCTGGGCCTCCACCGTGTCGAACGTCGTCACCGGTACGGACTGACCGGCGACGATCGGCCCGGGAGGAGGCGCGCGCGAAGCCAGGGCCTGCGCCGATGCGGCCGGCGCGAGTGTGCATCCGGTTGCGAGAACCAAGGCTAGCGTCATGCCTGACAAGCTGGTGGATTTCATCCTGCCCTCCTCTTTTTTGGATCGATTGCTGGATCGATCTGCGAGGCAAACGCTAGCATCGACCCTGCGAGCTATCAATGATAGTTATGTGGGATAGCCATTAGAGCTAAGGGGAAGAACGCCATGAGCAATTCAAGCTGGATCGTCGCAGGTTTTGCCGCTGCGGGACTGGTCGCCGCCGCAGGTTGCGCAATTGTCCCGACAGGAACGGCGCAGGCCGCGCCTACCACCACGCCGGGTCAGGCTTTCAAGGAATGCGCCGACTGTCCGGAGATGATCGTGCTGCCTGCCGGCTCGTTCGTGATGGGATCGCCGGAGGGCGAAGAGATGCGCGATCCAGACGAGGCCCAGCACAAGGTCAGCTTCCCCAAACCATTCGCGGTGGGCAAGTTCGCCGTCACCTGGGATCAGTGGATGGCCTGCGTCAGCGATGGCGCGTGCGATGGCATGGGCGTAGAGGCGGCGCTCCGCACCGGGCTCGATGGCAAGCCGATCGCAAAATACGTCGACCATGGCCGTGGCACGCGCCCCGTGGTGGGCGCGTCATGGTATGACGCCAAGCGCTTCGTCGGCTGGCTCAACGCCAAAGCGGGCACGGACGCCTATCACCTCGTCACCGAGGCAGAGTGGGAATATGCCGCCCGCGCCGGCACGACGACGGCTTTCCCGTGGGGCGATCATCCCGATCACAACTATGCAAATTTCGGCAAGGGCGAAGGCGAAGGCCTAGGCGGCAAGGTCGAAGGCCGCGACGTGTGGCTGGACGGCACCTCGCCGTCGGGCTCGTTCCCGCCCAACAAGTTCGGCCTCTATGACATGCACGGCAATACGTATGAGTGGACCGAGGACTGCTATCAGAAGGACGCGCTGCTGCTGCCGACCGACGGCTCGGCCGTGCACGACGGCAACTGCAATGTGCGGGTGATGCGCTCGACCTCGTTCACCAGCAATCCGAAGACGCTGCGCTCAGGCAACCGTGCGGGACAGTATTCGCCTGCCACACGGGGCCGAAATTATCTCAGCTTCCGCGTTGCGCGCACGCTCGGCTGAAGCCGGCCTATTTGTTGTAGTTCTCGGCGAAGCGCGGGTCGCACTCGTAAGGGAAGACGTGGTCGCCCGCCCTCGCCGTCCAGGTTATGAAGCGCACACCGCGGTTTTCGAGCGTGTCGGGGTCCTCGAATTCCTGGGTGGCGTTCAGCGTCTTGCCATCCGCGCCGAGACGGAACCGCTCGACCACACGGGCATTGTCGCTGTGAAACAGGCCGTTGTTGGTGACGGTTGCGGCCAGTAGATGTGTGGTGTCGACTACCAGCGTGTCGCCTTCCCAGCGCCCGATCGAGTCGCCGACTTTCGTATGAGGCACCTCGGGCGGCAGGTGCTCGGCGCGGTTCATGAAGATGATGCGGACCATGTCGTAGTATTCGAGCTTCATCACGATGAGTTCGGTGCCCTGGAAGATCTCGATCGGGAACGGTCCCTGCAACGCGTAAATGATCGAGGGCGGCGCGCACACCTTGTCGAGCGTCATGTCGTCGGCCGGTTTCCACGCCTTGGCGATGGCGAGCGCCTCCGGCTTGGGTTTGAGCCCGCCATAGTCGCCGATCGGCAGCTCCGGCCCACCCGTATCATCGACGATGACCGTGTCCGCCGGCAGTTTGGCCGCCAGCGCGGGATCGCGGACCGGCTTGCCGCGGTTGAGGCTCCAGAAGCCGGAGAGGTCCGGATGCGCCGGCCTCGATGGGGGCGGTGGAGCAGTCTCGGCGATAGCCGCTTGCGGAGCGGACGGCGCGTCCGCGATCGGGGTCGATGAGCAAGCGGCCACCGCGAGGGCGGCGATGGCGGCGGCTAACGCGCGCGACATTACTGCTGGTCTCCCGTCGCCATCGACCGGCCGATCTGCTTGCCGGCCTCGTCGGTCGCACGCTGGAGGCGGAGATAGTTGGCGCCATCCCGCGCAGGCCATCCCACGACCGTGATGGTCTGCCCGTAGCTGATGCTCTCCTTGGTCCAACCCAGGCGCCGCAACAGCACGGGGGCATTGGTCTCGATGCGCCAAGCTTCCGTCTTGCCGTTTGCGCCTTTTACGTCCAGCTCGATCGTTCCGTGCGGATTGACGAACAGAAACTTCGTGACCTTGCCGGTGATGGTCCTGGTCTTCTCGGAATCGAAAAACGCGGCGAAGGAGTGGTGAGCTTCTGCAACACCGGCGCACGCCAGAAATGCTGCAGCGAAGCATAGCGATCCGATCACTTTGTGCATTCTTTCCTCCTCGTCCTGCGGACCGTCAAATCCCGTCGATCTCGCATTTCCCAAGCGCCGCAAACTACTTATACAAGGTAAGCAATAATACGAAGCGGGGAACGCACAAGGTGGCAAACAGGGCGGCGCTGCAGGGCGCACTGAAGATGAAGGATTGGCGGGTGATTATCCTCGCCAGCCTCGGCGGAGCGCTCGAATTCTACGATTTCGTGATCTACGGCATTTTCGCCGTCTATATCGGCGCGGCCTTCTTTCCGAGCACAGATCCCCTGTCTTCGATGCTTGCGACGTTCGCAGTCCTGGCGGTGGGCTATCTCGCCCGCCCGCTGGGCGGGATCGTGCTCAGCCATTTCGGCGACCGATACGGCCGCAAGCGTGTGTTCATCTTCACGATCCTGACGATGTCGCTCGCGACGCTCGCCATGGGGCTTCTGCCGACCTACGCGCAGTGGGGCGCTGCCGCGCCATTGGCGATGGTGGGCTTGCGGCTGATCCAGGGGTTCTGCCTGGGCGGCGAACTGCCGGGCGCTATCACCTATGTCACCGAGACGGCGCCGCGGCGCTTCGGCTTCGCCACGGGGGTCATCTTCTTCTTCGTCAACAGCGGAGTGGTGGCGGCGACGCTGCTCAATCTCGGACTGCAGGAGTGGATGCCCGACAAGGTCGGCGAGTATGGCTGGCGCATCGCCTTCATCCTCGGCAGCGCCTTGGGCCTTGTAAGTTTCTGGCTGCGGTTGTCGCTTGAGGAGACCGCAGCCTATCGCGATCTCGGACACGTGAAGGTCAAAGTGCCGATCGGCGAACTGTTCCGCACGTCCACTCCCAATGTCCTTGTCGGCATCGGGGCGCTGGCAGCGTCCGGCGGCTTCAACGGCATGCTGTTTGGTTACACCACGGCCTATCTTACCCGGGTGCTCGATTATTCCGCTGTGGACGCCAGCAAAGCGCAGAACGTGGCGCTGGTCGTACTGTCTTTCGGCTTGCTTACCGTCGCCTGGCTGGGCGACCGGATGCCGCGGCGCCTGCTCCTGGGTTTTGGCGCACTGATCGCAGTCGTCTTTGCATTCCCCTTTTTCCACGCGCTGCAGGGCCATAGCGTCAACCTGCTGCTGTTGTTCGCGCTGGCGGGCTTGACCGCATCGTTCTTCAACGGCGCATGCGTGGGCGTGATCGGCGATCTCTTTCCGACCGCCATCCGCTTCAGCGGCGTGGCGCTGGGCTTCAACATCGCTTTCAGCGTCGGGGGCGCGATGGCGCCTCTGGCCAGCACTTACCTGGTGAGCCTGACAGGCGATCCGACTTCGGTGGCCTGGTGGATCGTCGGGGCCGCCTCGCTGACGCTGGCCGCCAGTTTCGTGCTCAACCGCTTCGACGGGCGCATCATGCGCGAAGTGAACGAGCGTGCGGCCGCGCCGGAGCATTTGTCTTGAAGCATTCTTTGGAGAGGAAAACCGTCATGAAGCTGATCAGAAATCCGATGAAGGCAGTAACCGTGGCTTTCGTGCTCGGCATGGGCGTAGCGGCCTGCTCGCCCACGCCGGCGCCAACCGCGACAGCGCCTGCGCCTGCGCCTGCGCCAGACCCCGCCGCGATGGCGGCAGAAGCCACAGCGAAAGCCGAAGCCGACAAGGCGGCGAAGATCCAGGTGGTGAAGGATTTCTACGACGCTGCGATCAACCAGAAGGATTTCGACAAGGCGAGCGCGTTCCTGGGCGCCACCTACATCCAGCACAACCCAGGCGCCGCAGACGGACCCGAAGGGCTCAAGGGCTTTCTCACCTTCCTGAAGACATCGTTCCCGCAGTCGCACAGCGAGATCAAGCACGCCTATGCCGACGGCAATTTCGTGGTGCTGCACGTCCATTCGCTGCGCGAGCCCAATACGCTTGGCCGAGCGATCGTCGACATCTTCCGGCTCGATGAGAACAACAAGGTGGTCGAGCATTGGGACGTCGTGCAGGACATTCCGCCGGAGCCGAAGAACACAAACACGATGTTCTGAGGCTCGCGAGCCCGAGCCCCAAGCCCCAAGCGTGGCTTGGGGCGTTCGTCTCTCGAATTGATCCCCCAGATCAATTCGTCCGCTGCGCGGACCGAGTCTCACGGTTCGACGGGCGCCGGACCTTCGTGCCGAAGGCCCGGCTGCTCACCATGGAGTTCTTCGCGCGGGTGCGGGTGTTGAGAGGGGCGCTGGGGGCCAGGCGGGAGCGGAGAGCTTTTGCGCTCTCGTGCGAGGCGGTTTGACGCTTTGGCGGGCGTCGGCGGCGGCGGTTTTACCGCCTCAGGACGCAGTGATCCTGTCGAGCCGCCTGAGGTT
>JAUYPV010000090.1 GCA_030697555.1 Hyphomonadaceae bacterium | reverse complement strand
TTCGCCGCCGCCCCGGCTGCATTCGCGGAACGGCAGAGCGAAGTGCGTGTCGCCTTCACCTACAACACCGCCGACACAGCCGAACGCATCTACGCAGACCTCGAGCGCACCGCGCGCGATGCCTGTGACTTCAAGGGCTCGAACTCTCTGCAGATCCGCAAGCTCGAACGGGCCTGCGCTAAAGGCATGATCGATCAGGGCGTCACCAAGCTGCAACGCGCCGACGTGGCAGCGCTGCACAATGGCGGTTTCACCGCCACCGGTAGCCGCGGCTAAGGCTGGCAGGGTTGCCCCTGACAGACCGACCCCCGGAGGCTGTTTTGATGACGCAGCCTACCGGCGACCGGGCCGGAAGCGTTCCCCGACCCCTCGGGGGCGCTTCCGGCCTCAACGCCGTGTTGCCGGGGGCCGTGTTGCCGGAAAGAGCACCTGTGCTAAACCCCGCCGCCATGGCGAGGCCTTTGCCACCTCTCAATTCCGTGCGCGCCTTCGAAGCGGCGTCGCGCCACCTGTCGTTCTCGCGCGCGGCGGAAGAGCTCGGCGTGACCCAGGGCGCCATCTCCAAACACGTCATCGGGCTTGAGGATTTCATCGGCGCACAGGTCTTCGTCCGCTCGCCCAACGGCCTGTCGCTGACCCAGGAAGGCTACACGCTGATGGAGGCCCTGCGGCCCGCCTTCGCGATGATGTCGGACGCCTTCGCCCACTATCACCGCCGTTCGCCGCGCTCGAATGTCTGCCGGATCGCGACCATCGCCTCGTTCGCCTCGCAATTCCTGGTGCCGCGCCTGCCGGACTTCCGCTCGCAGTTTCCCGACATCGAAATCGAGTTCATCACCTCGATTCGCCTGGTCGATCTCGAGCGCGAGGAGGCCGATATCGCCGTGCGCTACGGCCTTGGCCAGTACAAGGGCCTGGTCTCCACGCAGCTGGTGAAGGGCATACTCTCGCCCGTCTGCTCGCCAGCCCTGCTCGAGCGCCACGGCGCCGACCTGCCGGCTCTTCTCTCATCTGCAAGGCGCATCCAGACCGCCGGCTATAATGAGTGGCGCGACTGGTCCGTCGCCACCGGCGTCGACCTCGGAAGCACGACCCCTGCCTATGTGATCGAGGATTTCCTCGTCGCCATAAAGGCGCTCGTGACCGGGCAGGGCCTCGCCCTGCTGCCGCAGATCCTCGTGCGCGACCAGATCGACAGCGGCGAGCTGGTGCAGTTCTGCCCCATGCCGCTCGAAGTCGAGCACACCTACCACATCGCTCACACCGCCGCCTCGGCGCGGCGCCCGTTCGTGCAGGACGTTGTGAGCTGGCTCCAGAAATCCGCCGCGCACCTTAACTGAAAGTCAGAGTCGTAAACGCCGGCCTGCGTTTCCGGGGGTGATGCCGCCAACAGGCCGCGTCGATCCCGCCAACGCTATGGCACGCGGCATTTCAAGCAGCCGCATCCCACGACATTTGCTCATGACCCCTTCGCGTACCGGTCGATTTCACTCCGGCCGCGCCTGATGCATTGGTCTCCCTGCCCGCTCAAGACGGGTGATTCAAAAACCAGCCCGCTCAAGACGGGTAATAAAAAGGACTCCTCCCCATGAAGACGCCTTACACGATCCCTGTCGCCCTGCTGATGATGGCGGTCTTTCTCGGACCGGCATCGGCCCACGCAGACACGCCGGGACAAACCTTCCAGGTGAAGTTCACCTACAACGCGAAGGCCCCCGCCGCCGACATCTACTCCGACCTGAAGCAGACGGCCCGCAAGGCCTGCAACAAGATCTACGTCCGGTCGGCGATCAAGCGCCATGTCACCGGCGCCTGCGCGCGGCAGGTGGTGGACAAGGGCGTGGCCATGCTCGGCCGCACCGACATCGCCATGCTGCACAAAGGCCCGATCACCGTGGCCTCCCGCTAGAAGCAGCGGTTGATTGACTACCCCAGAAGTCCGGAACGACACGGGCGACGGGGCAAACTGGCCGGAAGCGTGCGTCCCCCGGTGCGCGTTTCCGACCTCCTCCTTCGGCGGGCGGCGCCGATGATCTCGTGGTCACGGCGCGAGACATAACTCCCCGGCGCCGCCTTCCCGTTCTCCAGGCTTGCCACCCGGCCTCCGCCACGCCATGTCGTGCGCATGAGCGTTTCCACACAGGCCGCGAAGCTGCGCGAGGATTTCGCCTTCCTCGATGACTGGGAGGCGCGTTTTGCGCACCTCATCGACCTCGGCAAGTCGCTGCCACAACTCGCTCCGCACGAATACGACGAAGCCAACAAGGTGCGTGGCTGCTCCAGCCAGGTGTGGCTGGTCGCCGAACCTTCGCCACCGGAATCAGGCGGCAGCCCCGGCGCCATCCGCTTCCGCGGCGCCTCCGACGCGATGATCGTCTCGGGCCTCGTCGCCATGCTGCTCCAGCTTTTTTCGGACCAGAAACCCGCCGACATTCTCGCCTTCGACGCCGATGCCTTCTTCAAGGAGCTCGGCGTCTCCGACGCGCTGACGCCACAGCGCTCTAACGGCCTGCGCTCGATGCTCGCGCGTATCCGCGGAATCGCGGAAGCGGCGCGTTAGCCGTCATACGCATCCGCCAGCTTCTCCAGCGCATCGCCCAGCGCCTCCACGACCGCCTCTTTCTTCAGATCGAAACGTCGCCGCAGCGCCAGCAGCGGCGCCTGCTGCACGCACGCCGCCCAAACGATCGGGAACACAGGCCCCGACTCCCTCATCGCATCGCGGATCCGCATCAGCCGTCGCCCGGCAGCCACCGCCGCGCGCGGGCCAGCAGGCGCGCCGCCGCTGCGCCTCTGCCTGTCCACCGGCCCTGCCTCCCAGTTCATTGTCAACGCAGGGTCGCGCGAAGCCTGCTCTGCATCCTCGATCAGCTTCAGCCCCGCCGACGCCTGGCGCATGCTCAGCGGCCCATTGCCTGCAAAGGCCGCAAGCGCCAGTGCCGCAAAGTCACGCCCCTTGGCCTGCGCCTTGCCGATGCCCGCAGCGGCGAACAGCCATGGGCCGGCCGCCGGCGTCTCCGGACTCGAACCATCGGAAACCGCCGGCGCCGCCGAAACATACCCGCCGCCCCGCCGCGCCGGCACAACCTTTCCGTCCGCGACCAGCCGCACGGCCTCTTCCGCCGCAAGACGCAGCACCGGCCGCCGGCGCTTGTCCGTATTCGCAATCACGACCCAGCCCTCGGCGCTCTCCACCAGCCTGCGCCCGCTGACGCCGAGCACGCGCTCGATGCGCGCCGCGCGCTGCGCCCACGGCAGGCCCGGCCCCGGAATCACTCCAGGCATCGCACCGTCCGCGCTCATGCCGGGCTCCGCACATTGACGAACGGCGAAGGCGCCTCGGCGGCCGAACGCTCCAGCGCCTCCATCCATGTGTCGAAACGCGCGTCCTCGCGCATGTCCTCGATGCACCGGCACGCATGGCCGACGGTCGAGCGATCTCGGCCGAACGCCGCCGCCACCCGGGCGAGGCTCATGCCGAACACAACGCTGGCGAGATACATCGCCACCTTCCGCGCAAACGACGCGCCCGCATCCCGGCCGTCGTCCTCGACGCTCGACAGCGGCACATCGAGCGCATAGCCCGCCAGCGATGTCGCGAGCCTCGCCCGAGCCTTGTCTTTCAGCGGCATCACCCGCTTTCGTCTTTCCGCCATTCCAACCTCCTGGCCTCTGCCACGTAGTATCGGGCCATTTCGGAGGTGTAGGATAACTTTCCTATTTATAGGACGCAATTCCTATTGAGACTCTTGTTTTCACTGGAATCGAGGGTGCGGAAGCGGCGCCGAGATATGGGGGATTGGGCTTGGGGTAATCCCTGAATCGCACCGCGCAAACCCGTAAAGCGCTGACGTTGCAGGTGCACGGACGGGGATCTGATCGGGGGAAAGACGCCGACTCCGAAAGCAGGTCAGCGCTAAGCAGCTGGCCGCGCGCGGAGTCTTGGCGGTCGCTCACGAGCAATGAACTCATCCAAACCGATGCGGTCAGCGAGCAGCTTGGCAAGCGCCCCCCACGTGCTGGCGGTCATTGTATCATGACGAAAGTCCCTGGCGGAGCGCCTAGCTGGACCAGACGGAGAAGCCAGCCAGCAGCAGCATGCTGCCGGAGATCAGCACCCACGCTGCAAGGGTCCACGGCCCGTAGTGTCCGGAGCGTCTTGGGTCTCGCATGCTCGGCCGCCCTCTTTCTAGGGAGACGCACCATGCGCCACCTGCGGGTGGCAGTCGGTACGGCGCCGGGCGCCACAGGTGCGGCGCATTGGCGAAGCGAAAAGCACGATCCCGCAGGGCTTACCGTCATCCGAGACGCATCGAACAACGCCCTTAACCTGCTGGGTCAACCGACGAAATCCGCAGGTTAAGGACGCACGGCGAAAGTTTTTTGGAAAAAAGATTCTGAAGCGGCTCAGAGGCTTGCGCGGCTTTCCGCGAAAAACCGCCCAAAAAAATCGTGCAACTT
>JAUYPV010000071.1 GCA_030697555.1 Hyphomonadaceae bacterium | reverse complement strand
CGCCGATGGAGCGGCCGAAAGACATCAAAGAGCTTGTCCTCACCGATGAGCAGGCGCGGGATCTCGGCGCCAAGTGGAGCAAGGAAACACCGGACCTGATCGATCCCGACTTCTTTCTCCAGAACATCAGTCAACTCGCCTCGGTCAAAGGCACGATGCGCTCCTCGCTGCTCGTCAAGCCGGAAGACGGCCAGATGCCTTTCACTGAAAAAGGCGTGAAGCTCGCTGAGCGCGCCTTCGAGCGTGAAGATTTCGCTTTCGACAACCCGGAAGAACGCCCCACCTATGAGCGCTGCATCGCCGGTCAGGGCCAGGCCCCGATCCGGCAGATTCCGGCTTTCATTCCCAACCTCATCGTCCAGACGCCTGCATCGATCGCACTCATCACCGAGGATGTCGGCAGCCTCCGCATCATCCACATGGACGGACGTAAGCCGCCGCCGGATGTCATACGCACCTATGAAGGCTGGTCGGCGGGACATTGGGACGGCGACACGCTCGTGGTCGTCACGACGCATACGCGTGCTGACGATCTCGTTCGCGGCCAGTTCGGCCGCCCGGTGCTCGTCGGCCCCGGCAGCAAGGTGATCGAACGCTTCACGCGCCTCTCAGCTGATGAACTGCACTATGAGTTCACGGTCGAGGACCCCGACCTCTACACGGCCCCGTGGATTGCCGAATACGTGTTCAAGCTGGCGGACACGCCCTGGTACGAATACGCCTGCCACGAAGCCAATTACTCGATGACCAACGCGCTACTCGCAGCGCGCCTCGGACGGCAATCGAAACCCAAGCCGAAGAAGTAGCTAATGCATCCGGAACAAGCCGCTGGCGTTGCGCCATTGCGGTGCGTCCAGCGGCTCGCCATGCGCCACGCGCACTGAGTGGATCACGGCCTCGATCTCGCGCCGCCAGTGCTCGAGGAATTCGTGCAGCCGCGGAAACTTCGGCGCCACGTCCAGCGTCTGCCACAGGTAAGTCTGCAGCAGCTTCGGATGGTCGGGCATGTAGTAAAGCACTTCCGCCGTCAGCAGCCGCGCGCCTTGCAGCCGCTGTTCGAATTCGCCTTGCGGACCAGGCTTTATCGACGTGGCCATGGACGGACTCCTTTTCCGGCCCCTCGCCTGAGATGGTCCGCCTCGCTCCTTACCGGTCAATGAACGGCGGCAGGTCCGCTGCGCATTGGCAGTCCGGCGCCCGCTGTGCTGCCACGGACCGGCTTTCCCCGGCCCTAGATGAATTTGTCTTATGGAAACCGGATGGAACCCGCATGGCGGCTTCCCCGTTTCAGAGCCGGACGTTTGTTTTGTGTGTGCTGAGTATCCATTGGACGTGTGGGAGCAGTCATGTTTCGCCGCTGGCGGCGCATTGATCAGCCTGGCCTCGAACTGGCTCGTATCGACATCGGCAACCGTAGCGCCACCGTCTCGTCGACCGTGATCGACGCAGGCGAGCCTGCTTTCAGCCTGCGCTATGTCTGGACGCTCGATGGCAAGTGGCGGACGAAGTCGCTCCGCATCGAGCAGGTGGATCATATCGATCGCTGGCTCACGGTGGAACGCACAGGAAATTCCGAATGGCGCATCGACGGCAGGCCCGCGCCACACCTAGACGGTTGCCCCGAACTCGATCTTTCAGCGACGCCCTTCTGCAATGGCTTGGCGATCCGCAGGCTCGGCGAAGATGGCGAGTTCACCGCCGCTTACATTGACGCCTCGGATCTCAGCGTCACGCCGTCCCGCCAGCGCTACGAGCAATTGGGGCCGAGCACTTGGCGCTACATCGATCTCGGTGTCGCCAAGGGCTTCACGGCGAAGCTGGAGCTCGACGAGGACGGTTTCGTCGCGACTTATGAAGGCCTGTTCGAAGCGCTGAACTGACCGGGCTAGGCCGCGCGCTGTCCGCCATCGCGCTCGAGGATGCGCTCGGCCTGTTCGCGCCAGACACGCGCGGCCATACGCCGGCCAGCCTTGGCCTGGATATCGGCAAGGCCCTTGGCCGCTTCATACGCCTTGGCGTGTTGGCCTGTTCGGAGCGACGCCGCGAGCTTCAGCCTCAGCTTCACCTGCACCGAACCGGGCGCCGCGAATACGACCGGAGCCGCAGCCAGCTCGGCCGGCATCGCCGCGACCGCATCGAGCTCCCTCGCCATCGACGTAGGTTTCCCGGCCACCGCCGCCTTCTTCTTCCCGCCGCCCAAAAACGAAAACAGCCCCATCGTATCGCCTCCGCCAGCGCCATTCTGGCGCGCCCGACATGGCGACACATTAGCTCTACGTGCCTGATTCCCGGGCCGGTTGCCCGAATGACGCCTCTGGAAAGGCTGTGAGTGCTCGTCCAGATGGCGCCCAATGCCGCAAATCTGCGCAAGCCTCGGCCTGGGAGGAGCGTCATCCGGTGACGTTTTGCACCGGCTTGGTATCGGACGGCCTGAAGCTCAGATCGCGTTGACCGGCGTTTTTAGATAGATGCGGCCATCCGCCTCCGGCTTCGGCAATGCCCCGCCCCGGATGTTCACCTGCAGCGACGGCAGAATAAGCTTTGGCGCTGCGAGTGTCTTGTCGCGCGTCTTTCTCAGAGCGACGAATACGTCTTCGCCGACGCCGTCATGGACGTGGATGTTGCCCTCGCGCTGCTCCCGCACCGCCGTCTCCCAGAGCGGACGGTCGCGCCCGGGCGGCAGGTAGTCGTGCCCGACGAAGATCCGCGTCTCCGCCGGCAGGTCGAGAATGCGCCGGATCGACCGGTAGAGTGTGGCAGCATCCCCGCCCGGAAAATCGGCTCGCGCCGTGCCGTAGTCGGGCATGAACAGTGTGTCGCCGACGAACGCAGCGTCATCGACCACATAGGTGACGCATGCCGGCGTATGGCCGGGAGTATGCATCACCCGCACGACAGTCTCACCCAGAGCGATGACGTCACCTTCTTCGAATAGGTGATCGAACACCGCTGCTTC
Organism: Hyphomonadaceae bacterium; assembly: GCA_030697555.1. Lineage (GTDB taxonomy): Bacteria > Pseudomonadota > Alphaproteobacteria > Caulobacterales > Hyphomonadaceae > UBA7672. The sequence continues at coordinate 9,069 of JAUYPV010000071.1, read as the reverse complement.
TGTTTCCGTCTCCGGCGCTCCGAAAAGCTCGCGGAATCGCGTCTGCACATCAGTAATCCGTGCGCCGATGCCGAGCCTTGCGCCTGTCTTGCGACGCACATGATCTCCCGCTGACAGGTGATCGGCGTGGGCATGCGTCTCCAGAGCCCAGACGACCTTGAGGCCAAGTTCTTCCGCGCGAGCCAGTACAGCGTCAGCCGAAGCAAAACCAGTGCGGCCCGTCGATGGATCGAAGTCCATGACTGCATCGATCACAACCGCCTGCCGGCTTTCCGCGTCCCACACCAGATAGGTGATGGTCGATGTCGCCTTATCGAAAAAGGCTTCCGTTCCGCGCATTTTTTGCCTCCAGGGAGAAAAACTTGTCTTGCTAATATATTAGCACTTGCTAAATTAGCAATACCTAATATATTGACATCATGATGGACCTGAAAACCTTTTCCCTGACCGACTTCGAAGCTAGCGCCGGCAAAGCTGCCGGCCTCCTGCGCACGCTCGGCAACGAAAAACGCCTGATGATCCTTTGCCAGCTTGGAGAGGGCGAGCTTCAGGCGGGCGCGCTGCAGGATCCGCTGGGCCTATCCCAGTCCGCCCTGTCGCAGCACCTCGCCGTGCTGCGCGAGGCAGGTGTGGTGGCCACACGACGCGATGGCCAGACCATCTGGTACCGCATCGCCGATCCGGCGGCTGTGCAGATCATCGCCACGCTGGCGGCGATATTCTGCCCGGACAAGCCGATACGAAGGAAACGCAAATGACTACGCTTACCCCCATAGATCCCGCGGCCCTGTCCCGCCGCCTGAAGGCCGGTGACATCAGGCTCATCGACATTCGTGAGGCCGACGAATTCGCCCGCGAGCATGTCGCGGACGCGATCTCAATTCCGCTCTCGAACCTCGAAGCCGCGCACCTGAATCTCCGCGCCGGCATGCCGGTGGCCTTCACCTGCAGGACCGGCATGCGTACCGGCGCGAACTGCGACCGCCTCGCTGCTTACGTGAGCGAGCCTGCATACGTGCTCGAAGGCGGCCTCGACGGTTGGAAAAAAGCGGGGCTCGCCGTAACCGAAAACCGCAAGGCGCCGCTTGAGATCATGCGCCAGGTGCAGATAGCGGCCGGATCGCTGGTGGTCGTCGGCGCCATGCTCGCCATTGCCGTGAACCCGGCCTTCGCCTGGCTGTCCGCCATCATCGGAGCCGGTCTCGTGTTCGCCGGCGCTTCGGGCTGGTGCGGCCTTGCGAAGCTTCTCTCGCTCGCCCCGTGGAATCGCCGCGCGGCGTGACGCCTGACCAATGGAGACAACGCCATGGGCCTGGATCCGGCCCTTACAGTTATCCTCGGCGGCGCGGTCGTCGGCTTCCTGCTGTCGGTGTTCGGCGGCGGAGGATCGGTCCTCGCGGCGCCCGTCCTGCTTTACCTCGGCGGCGTCAGCGACCCTCATGTCGCGATCGGGACGGCTAGCGCAGCGGTCGCCGCCAACGCCCTGTTCAACCTGCTGGGCCACTGGCGCGGCGGACAGGTGAAATGGCCGTGCGCCATTGTCTTCGCCATCGCCGGCCTGATCGGATCGTTCGGCGGATCCACTCTCGCAAAACTGGTCAACGGCCAGCATCTCCTGCTCGCCTTCGCGCTGGCGATGGCGGCGATCGGACTTTCCATGTTCCGCCGCCCGGCTTCGGAAGGCGACCCCAGTGTCCACATCGACATGCGGCTGGCGATGCGCCTTGCGCCGCTGGGACTTCTCACCGGCCTTGCGGCTGGCTTCTTCGGCATTGGCGGCGGTTTCCTGATTGTGCCCGGATTGATGCTCGCGACCGGAATGACGATCGCCAACGCCACTGCGTCTTCCCTGCTTTCAGTCGCACTGTTCGGCGCGGCGACTTCCGCGAACTACGCGCTGTCGGGACTGGTTGACTGGCGCTTGGCCGGGCTGCTGCTGGCGGGCGGAGCGGTTGGCGGCGTCATTGGCCTCGCAGTCTCGAAGCGCCTTCAGGCGCATGCCGCGCTGGCGCGTCGTCTCTTCGCCGTACTGATCGTTTCTGTCGCCGGCTACGTCGCCTGGCGCGCGTTGGCCGCGATTTAGCTATCAGAACACACCGTGAATCAGGGTATTGCCGCTGGAGGGTTGCGCTGGGGCAAAACCCCCGCCAAATCAGCGCCGAATGACCGAATCCCGCGAACCTGCTGACGACATCCCGTTTCCGGCCGGCTCTTCCTCTGAGGCTGGGGACCGCGAACCGGGCTCGGACGACGATACTCCGCTCGCGGCGGGCGCGACCCCGCACGTCTCTTTCTACCTGATGCCAGTCGGCGAAGACGATGACATCCCGCTGCCCGAAGAGCGCCCCGTCGCCGGAGGCGACAACTGGGAAGGGATGACGCCGGAAGACAGCCATCGCGGCGAGCCCGAACTCGAGATCGACACCCGCCCCATCTCGCAGCGCGCCGCCGCGCGCCAGCCGCGCGCTGCCGACCCCAACGCCGACTACCTGAAAGGCCTCAACCCGGAACAGCGCGAAGCTGTCATTTCAACCGAAGGCCCGCTGCTTGTTCTCGCCGGCGCCGGCACGGGCAAGACGCGCGTGCTCACTACCCGCGTCGCCCACATCCTTGCCACACGCCGCGCCTGGCCGTCGCAGATGCTCGTCGTCACCTTCACCAACAAGGCCGCACGCGAGATGCGCGAGCGCACTCTCGCGCTCGTTGGCCCCGAAGGCGAAGGCCTGCGCTGGTTCGGCACCTTTCACTCCGTCTCGGCCCAGATCCTGCGTCGTCATGCCGAGCTGGTGAAACTCAAATCCGGCTTCACCGTCCTGGATACCGACGACCAGCTCCGCCTCATCCGCCAGATCCTCGAAGCCGAGAACATCGACCAGAAGCGCTGGACGCCGCGCTATCTCGCTTCCCTCATCGACGGCTGGAAGAACCGCGCCGTCGGCCCGGAAAAATTGCCGCCGGATGAATCCCGCCAGTTCGCGGAAGGCAAAGGCAAGAAGCTTTACCAGATCTACCAGGACCGGCTCGCCACCCTGAACGCGGTCGATTTCGGAGACCTGCTGCTCCACACCATCCGCATCTTCACCGAGAACCCGGAGGTGCTGGCCGACTACCACGCCAAGTTCAAATACCTGCTGGTCGACGAGTACCAGGACACCAACGTCGCGCAGTATCTCTGGCTGCGGCTGCTGGCGCAGGGCAACAACAACATCTGCTGCGTCGGCGATGACGACCAGTCGATCTATGGCTGGCGCGGCGCGGAGGTCGACAACATCCTCCGCTTCGAGCGCGACTTCCCGGGCTCGAAAGTGATCCGGCTCGAACAGAACTACCGCTCCACCGCCCACATCCTCGCGGCCGCCAGCCAGGTCATCGCGCAGAATACGTCGCGCCTCGGCAAGACGCTGCGCACGGATGCGGGCGCCGGCGACCTCGTGAAGGTGCGCGGCGTGTGGGATGGCGAGCAGGAAGCGCGCCTCATCTCCGACGACATCACATCATGGAAACAGATGGGCCGGCGCTATGACAATTGCGCCGTGCTTGTGCGCGCCTCGTGGCAGATGCGGGCGTTCGAGGAACGCTTCATCACCACCGGCACGCCCTATCGCGTCATCGGCGGCCCGCGCTTCTTCGAGCGCGCCGAGATCCGCGACGCCATGGCCTATCTCCGCCTCATCCGCTCCGAAGCCGACGATCTCGCCTTCGAGCGCGTGGTGAACCAGCCCAAGCGCGGCGTGGGCGACACCACCGTGCAGAAGATGCACGTCGCCGCGCGCAGCCTGAACACCTATCTCACGCGCGCCGCCGACATGATGATCCGCGGCGAGGAAATCCGCGGCCCCGCGAAAACCGGCGTCCGCCGCTTCATCCTCGACATGGAACGCTGGCGCGCCATGTACGCCGTCAAGGACGGCCAGCATCAAACCGAACACCCGCGCCTTCTGGAAATCATCCTGGAAGAGTCCGGCTACACCGACATGCTGCAGGCCGACAAATCCCCGCAATCGCAGACCCGCCTCGACAACCTCAAGGAACTCGTGCGCGCCATGGGCGCGTTCGACACGCTCAACGCCTTCCTCGAACACGTCGAACTGGTGATGGACAATGCCGAAGGCGCCGGCAGCGAAGACCAGGTGCAGATCCTCACGCTCCACTCCGCCAAGGGCCTCGAATGGCCGATGGTCTTCCTCCCCGGCTGGGAAGAGGAAGTCTTCCCGTCACGCCGCTCGCTCGACGAAAGCGGTGCAAAAGGCCTCGAGGAAGAACGCCGCCTTGCCTACGTCGGCATCACGCGCGCCCGCGAGCGCGCCTACATCTCCTTCGTCGCCAACCGCCAGATCTACGGCCGCTGGACCTCGGTGCTTCCCTCCCGCTTCATCGACGAACTCCCGCCCGCCCACGTCGATGCCGTCAGCGAGACGGGCTATGTCTCGCAGGGCGGCAATTTCTACGGCTCGGAACAGGCCGGCAGCGGCGCGACCTTCACCTCTCGCTGGGATGCTCCAGGCGCATCGCCGGGACGCGGCGCCTCCGAAGGCGGCCTCCGCGGTGGCTACGACACGCCAGGCTGGAAGCGCGCGCAAGCCGCCGCCGCCACGCGCAGCAACGCCCGCCCACCCGACATCGAAGGCCGCGCCTTTCGCTCCGAAGACTCAGATGGCCGGCCTCTTGCGCGTGGCAGAACCCCCGGCGACATGCTCGCCTCCTCCGACCCAGCCGCCGCCGGCGGCATCCAGGTCGGCCAACGCATCTTCCACGACAAGTTCGGCTACGGCCGCGTCGCCGCCATCGACGGCGCCAAACTCACCGTCGACTTCGAGAAGGCGGGACAGAAGAAGGTCGTGGAGAGCTTCGTGAAGCGGGTTTAGTTCGCGCTGTTGTGCCGCGCGAGCTTGGCGAGAGGGGCAATACCACTTGAGCATTGTTGACCCTGGGTCGGTACTACTTCTCGGAGCGGGATCGTCTGCCGATTTCGGCCTCCCGCTTGGGGGTCAATTGATCGACATCATAAGAAAAGCAACGACGGAGACCGCTCAACAAAAAGATAGTTGGGGTGAGACTTATAACGGCCCGTCCAACTGGGGTACCGGGCTGCTTCGCCCGCAAGAGGGGTTGAAGAATCCGATCGGCGCTATCGTCAACTATCAATATCTTGCTGGGAGAGATCAGTACGACCGCAATGAGCTTCGCGCGAAAAGGACGGAGGCGTTTGAGTTTGGCAAAACGCTTGCCAACCAAACGTCGGACACAATCGACGACTTTATATCGCTGAACCCTGCATTCTCCATCATCGCCAAGCGCTGCATTGCCGCAGTCTTTGCAGGAAAAATGTTTGAATCGGATGAGCACGGACAGCGTGTGTGCCCTAAGGACTTCGGGAAACGCATGTGCGCCGATGGGAAAACCAGAAACTGGATTCACTTGCTCATCAACATTGCGCGCCACCACTACCGCGCAGCACCGCCGAAAAATAGGGTCAGGATAATTACCTTCAACTACGACGGAATTCTTGAGCGCGTTCTGGCGAAGCAATTCTCGAATGTAGAGGAGAAATTTGGGGATTATTCGGACTACTTTGAAATAGTCCATCCGCATGGCTGTTGCGGCGATGTTCTCGACGAGTACGACAATATTTGGAAGGCGTTGACAGCGTGGGCCGATAACATTTGGGTCGTAAACGAGCCATCTGTTAGCTTACCGGCGAACGTTGTCGAGGCGCGGGATCGTGCCAAACAGCTTGTCGCCCAAGCCAAGCACATCTACGCGGCAGGCTTCTCTTTCTCACGACCCAACTGCAAACTGCTCGGCCTCTACGACAGAACTAGCCCCGTCAAAGTCACTTACCATAACTTCGACAACGACATTGGGATCGATCTGGCGGTTGAAAGCATCGTTGACCGATGGGCTCTGCGGCCCAGCGAGCGAGCACGATACGTTCGCAAAGGAGCGGGATCAGAGGGTCGGCCACTGCCTATCGCGGAATGGATAAGAGCCGGCTTTCTTGGCGAGATGCCCGGGTAGGCGGCAGCAGCCGTATCGCTTCCTGGATGGCGGCGGACCAGCTTTCGAGAAGCGCCCTCACTTCTGCCGGGACGGGCGCCTGAACCGCCTTCGCATCGCCTCGGCCGCCAGGTTCAACACGAGTCTGGGCATGGCCTTCAGGAGGCATGGCGAACTCCATCACTGCCCTCGGACAAATCGAACGATCCGCGCGCGCAGGCGTTCCGTTCCCAGGACAGGAGACGCCCATGACAGCGAACAATCGCCCCAGTTCCGAAGAAGTCGGTCGCGAAATCGACGCCGCGAAGCCCTCCCCGGCCCTGAAGAAAGCCGTGGCCAAAGACCTCGAGGATCACCTGCCGGCAGACATGATTCCCGGCCAGGCGACGGAAGAGCCGCTGAAGAAATCCCAGCGCCAGGTGCAGGACGACGAAGCGCCCGGAAGCTGACGCGGGCGGGTATGATCTTGAGAACGCCGGTACGAGGCCACCCTCATAACCACCGTTAATCAGCTTTGACCGCCTTTCTCACGAAAGCGTTCCGCGCGAGCCCCTGAAACCGGCTTGAAAGCTTGCCTTCCGGTGGGGCACTCTCCCGCAAAATAGAAACAGGGCGAATGCTCTGATACGCCTATCGGGAGAGCTTCGCTCATGATGTCCACTCGCACGCGCGCCTTACTTGCCGTGGCAGTCGCAGCGCTGCTCGCCGCGCCCGCAGCGCTCACGCAGGCTGCTCCCCAATCTGCTAGCCCCCAGTCCGCAACCCCGCAGCCCGTAGCCCCGGCGCTGCCGCAGCACGTCAAGACCGCCGCCGAATTCGTCGGCGACTACAAGACGCCGCGCCTCAAGGACGGCAAGCCGGACCTGCAGGGCTTCTTCACCAACGCCACCGTCTCGCGCATGGACCGTCCGAACGGCTATCCGCTGATCATCAATGACGAGCAGGCCGCCTCGCTCGAAGGCCGCGCGCAGTTCAACGTGCGCCTCAAGACCGAGCGCTCCTATGTCGACCCGAAGCTGGGCGCGCCGGAAAAAGGCAAGGCCCTCCCCGGCGTCGGCAACTATGACGTCGCCTACACCGATCCGGGCAACGCAGTGATCAACATCAAGGGCGAGCTTCGCTCGGCCTACATCACCTTCCCGGAAAACGGCCGCACGCCGGGCATGACCGAGGAAGGCCGCAAGCTGCGCGCCGCCGAGGGCCCCGCCCGCCGCGGCACCGGCTTCGACAATCCCGAAGAGCGCGGCAACTCGGAACGCTGCATCGTCATCGGCACCAACGGCCCTCCGTTCGCCAACTACCTCTACAACAACAACTTCCAGATCGTGCAGACGAAGGACCACTTCGTCATCATGTCGGAGATGATCCACGACACCCGGATCGCCAAAATCAACGGCGACTTCGCCGCCGGGGCGCCGGACCAGTATATGGGCCACTCCGTTGCGCACTGGGATGGCGATACGATGGTGGTCGAGACAAAGGGCATGCGCCCCGGCTCCGGCGCGTTCGTCTCCGACAACGGCAAGGTCGTCGAACGCTTCACGCGCATCTCCGACAACCAGTTGCTGTACGAGTTCGAGGTGAACGACCCGGCCGTCTACACATCGGTCTATCGCGGCCAGTCCTCGCTGACGAAGCTCACGGACCGCACCTACGAATACGCCTGCCACGAGGGCAATTACGGCCTGCAGAACATCCTGGAGGGCGGCCGCCGCAATGACCGGCTCGGGCTGGCCCAGACCGGGGGCCAGGACCGCGGCGAGTAGCGGCACACCCGGTTCAAAAATGCCACGACTACGGGCATTTACGCCGGGGAATGCCCGTATTGCGGCACCGTCATATTCCCCACGCCCCGCCAATGGAGTAGAATAGCCGCCTCAGAGGAGACCTGCATGTCAAATCCCAACGACAAATCGAAAACCACAGCTGACACGCTGAAAGAAGACATCGTCGAATCCCCGCTGCACGAAGCGGTGTTCGGCTCGGACCCGGACGGGTTCGTCAACGACACGCCCGAAGGTGCGATCGGCGAGAACGTCAACTACGGCCTCGGTGGCGTACAGCTCGACCGTAACCAGCCGCTCCGCCACATCGGCGACAGCGACGCAGGCGACTTCCAACCCGGCGGCGGCCGCCGCCGCTGAGGGGCGCCCCCGCGAAAAACGCGCGGGTCACCCTCTCCAATGAAGACCAAAGCAAGGCGGCCGGCGCGAATAAGCTCGTGCCGGTCGTGTTGTATGCAGCGCCGGATCGGCCCACGTGTCTTCTGAGCCGTGCGGCCGGCGGATTTCCTCCAGGCCGCGCCGGCCGGAGAACCCCCATGTCCAGTCCCCCTTCGAGCGGCACGCGCCCACAGCGTCCGAAAACAGCCGCCCAGCGCGCCAGCGAAGCCAACACGCTGCAGCAGCGCGCCGTCCACACCCACACCGCGCGTCCCAGCGACCGTCAGGGCGGCGAGCCCACCGGCCAGCAGCAGAACGAATCCGGCCGCGAAAAGCCGAAGCAACCCGTCTGATTCTCGCCTCCTGATCCTGGCGCTTTCGCCTGAGTAAGGCCCCGCATATGGCCAAGCTGGACGACGACATCACCTGGCATCGCGATCAGATCGCCCGCCTCGGCGACGCGATCGAGAAAGGCGAGCCAGGCACGCCTGTCGCCAAAGGCCCGGCCTGGGGCCCGAAGGCCCGCTCCGACGCCCTGCCCGACACGATCGCCGGCATGCGCAAGCAGCTCGCCCGCTACGAGCAGACCCTCCTCGAACTCGAGGAACAGCGCGGCCGCGGCGATTGAAACGGCGCAGGCGCCCGTCCGCCCGAAGGGGGGGACCACAGGGCGGGCGGCGCCCCAAAAGCACAAACCCCACCTATTTCCCGCCGCCCGTGATAGGGTGACCCGCGGAATTCCGGAATCGACCTGCGTTTCGCGTAAAAGAGGCGTACCCGTGGCCAAGATCCCCGATCACCGCAGACCCTTCGATCCGGCCAAGGCCGCCCGCGACCGCGCCAACGCCGTCAAGGAAGCCCCTGCGCAGTTGACCCTGCAACAGCGCATGGCCCAGCGCCGCCCGCTCCT
>JAUYPV010000059.1 GCA_030697555.1 Hyphomonadaceae bacterium | reverse complement strand
GGTGTACCGGCTGCCCTCCATGCGGAGGCGATGGGCGTGAGTATAAGTGCGTCCCGACCCAGCAGGATAAGTTGCACGATTTTTTCGGGCGGGTTTTGGCGGAAAGCCGCGCAAGCGATTGGTGTGCTTCAGAATCTTTTTTCTGAAAAACTTTCGACGTGTCTCCTTAACCTGCGGATTTCGTCGTTTGACCCCGCAGGTTAAGGGGATCTCTGACGCCTGTGAGCCCCGCCGCCCCTGCCGAGACGGCGGGCTTACGGCAGCCGCTTCACGCGCACGCTGCGGAACTTCACTTCGCCTGCGCCCCATTGCAGGGCGATGGGGCCGTTCGAGAGGAGTGGGCCGTCGGAGTCGATGGTGGTTACGCCGTTGAACACCGCAAGGATATGCGGGCCTTCGGCGCGGATCTTCAGCGTGTTCCACTTGCCGGCGGCGTCGACTTGGGCAAGCGGCTTGAAGAAACCCGGAGCGCCACCGGTGCGGAAGGTCTGGTCGGGGCGTTTGTCGAAGATGTTGATCTCGTAGCAGTTGGTGGCCTGGATGTTGGTGCGGTCGCTGCAGCGGATGAAGACACCGCTGTTGTGTTCCTCGCTGACATAGACTTCGAGAGTAAGTTCGAAGTCCTGGTAGTCTTCCTTCGTGACGAGGACGCTGGGCTGGGCGCCGCCAGTGCTCGCCTGCACGACGCCGCCGGCGTAGCTCCAGTTGGCGGTGTTCACGACGGTGAAGCCATCGAGGCCGCTGGCGAGGAGATCGGCCGCGCCGCCCGTGCTGGCGCAGGCCGACGCGAGCAGCACAACGGCGCATGCTTTCAGTTTCGAGATCATGCTCTTCCCCCGCTTTGGCTCAACAGACACCTGCGTGAGCGGGCGAGCAATCCGGCGCGGGCCGCCAGAGCCTTGAGTTTACTGGGGTGGCGGTGCACTGAACGCATTTTCCACGTAAAAACAGGTTGGTGTTCTTACTCTGGAATTGTTCCAAACCGCTCTTGCTCTGATATTAGAACGGTTCTAAGTAGAGTTAAGTCCAGCGGCCCTGGCGGGTACGCTTATCGCCAACATCAAACCAGGAGCAGAAGATGGCCGACGACGCAAAGTGCCCGGTTCCCCATTCCCGCGGCAGGCAGAACCGCGACTGGTGGCCCAACCAGGTCAATATCGGCGCCCTTCATCAGAACACGCACGACAGCGATCCGATGGGCAAGGATTTCGATTACAACAAGGCGTTCGACAGCCTCGACCTCGATGCGCTGGTCAAGGATCTTCGCGCCCTCATGACCGACAGCCAGAGCTGGTGGCCGGCTGACTACGGTCACTACGGTCCCTTCTTCATCCGCATGGCCTGGCACGCGGCCGGCACGTACCGCACCGGCGATGGCCGTGGCGGCGGCGGACGCGGACAGCAGCGCTTTGCTCCGCTGAACTCCTGGCCGGACAACGGCAACCTCGACAAGGCGCGCCGCCTGCTCTGGCCGATCAAGCAGAAGTACGGCGCGAAGATCTCGTGGGCCGACCTGATGATCCTCACCGGCAACGTCGCCATCGAGTCGATGGGCGGACCGACCTTCGGCTTCGGCGGCGGCCGGGCCGATGTGTGGGAGCCCGAAGAGCATGTGAACTGGGGCGCGGAAGACGCGTGGCTGGCTGACTCGAAGCACGCCGCCAGCCGCTATTCAGGCGACCGCGAACTTCACGGCAACCTCGGCGCCGTGCAGATGGGCCTCATCTACGTGAACCCGCAGGGCCCGGACGCCAATCCCGATCCGCTGCTGTCCGCGCGCGACATCCGCGAAACCTTCAGCCGGATGGCGATGAACGACGAAGAGACCGTGGCGCTGGTCGCCGGCGGCCACACCTTCGGCAAGGCGCACGGCGCGGGCCTGGAAAGCCATGTCGGCAAGGAGCCGGAAGGCGCCGACATCGAGCACCAGGGCCTCGGCTGGCTCAACTCGTTCGAGAGCGGGATGGCCGGCCACACCATCACCTCGGGCATCGAGGGCGCGTGGAAGCCGAAGCCCACGACGTGGGACAACGGCTATCTCGAAACGCTCTACAAGTTCGACTGGGAGCTGACCAAGTCCCCCGCCGGCGCACACCAGTGGAAGCCGAAGGGCAACACCGGCGACAACCTGGTCGAGGACGCGTTCGACAAGACCAAGAAGCACCCGCCGATGATGACCACGGCCGACATGGCCATGCGGATGGACCCGGCCTACGGGAAGATCTCGAAGCGCTTCCTGGAGAACCCGAAAGCGTTCGCCGATGCGTTCGCGCGCGCCTGGTACAAGCTGACCCACCGCGACATGGGGCCGAAGGCCCTCTGTCGCGGCAAGCTTGTGCCGAAGGAAACGCTGATCTGGCAGGACCCGATCCCCGCGCATACGGGACCGGTGATCGACGCGAAGGACATCGACGCCCTTAAGGCGAAGATTCTCGGCTCTGGCCTCACTGTGACTCAGCTCGCTTCGGCGGCATGGGCTTCGGCCTCCACGTTCCGCTCGTCGGACAAGCGCGGCGGCGCCAATGGCGCACGCATCCGCCTCACGCCGATGAAGAACTGGCCGGTGAACAACCCGCCGGAACTTGCGAAGGTGATTTCGGCTCTCGAAGGCATCCAGAAGGAGTTCAACGCTGGCGCGAAGAAGGTCTCGCTTGCCGACCTGATCGTTCTCGGCGGCAGCGCCGCGATCGAGAAGGCGGCCAAGGATGGCGGCTATGACGTGAAGGTTGGCTTCACGCCGGGCCGCATGGACGCCTCGCAGGAAGAGACGGAAGTCGAAAGCTTTGCCTGGCTCGAGCCGAAGGCTGACGGTTTCCGCAACTATGTGCGCAAGCCGATCATGGCGGTGGAAGAGCATCTGGTTGACCGCGCGCAATTGCTTGAGCTGACCGGCCCGGAAATGACGGCGCTGGTCGGAGGCCTGCGCGTGCTGCAGGTCGGCGATGCCAAGCTTGGCGTGCTGACCGCGCGTCCGGGCAAGCTGACCAACGACTTCTTCGTCAACCTGCTCGACATGGGCACGCAGTGGAAAGCCGTCGACGGCAAGGACAACCTGTACGAAGGCAAGGACCGCAAGTCCGGACAGGTGAAGTGGAATGCGACGCGCGCCGATCTCATCTTCGGTTCGCACTCGCAGCTCCGCGCGATCGCGGAGGTCTACGGCGCCAACGACGCGAAGGAGAAGTTCGTGAAGGACTTCGCGGCGGCGTGGACCAAGGTGATGGAACTCGACCGCTTCGACTTGAAGAAGTGATCTGTTCCGGCTGCGCAACCAGCTGCCGGCCTGGACGTTTTACAATCTCTCTTCGGAGAGGTTTTGGAGAGGAACTCCCCCGGACCCCAAAAGTCCGGGGGTTTTTTGTGCCGTTGCCAGCGCGATACTGAACCGGTAGACCAAATGCTACTGATCGGTATCGAATGGAGAGGCGGATGCGGCG
>JAUYPV010000042.1 GCA_030697555.1 Hyphomonadaceae bacterium | reverse complement strand
GCCGGTCGGATGACGCCCTGGTTCCTCAACGAGGCCGGAGACCCGCCGAGTGTCCGCTCTTATTTCCTGGATCCCTGGGCCGACACCGAGCAGTCGAAACAGCGGATCGTGACGAGCGCAATCGCGGTCGCGGTCCTGCTGGCGAGCCTTCTGGCCGTCGCTATGACGGCTCGCATTATGGGAATTTCGCCGGCGACCTTCTAGGCCAGTCCTGCTGCTGACTTGCGTTGATCTCTGCCTGACAGCGTGCGTTGCTGGATCGCATGAAGGCCATCCTTGCCTGCTCGTGTTTCTTTGCGCTGCTCGGCTGCGCGCCACAAGGCAAGCCAGCCGCCGAGGCCAACGCCGAGTCATTCACATTCGCCTGCGCCAACGGGAAGACGTTCAGCGTCACCTATGACGAGGGCTTCACCGTTGCGACGGTCAAGGCGGACGGCCAAACCTACAAATTGCCGGCGATCATCGCGGCTTCAGGGTCGCGCTATTCCGACGGCAAGATCGAATACTGGGAGCACCACGGCGAAGCGCTGCTGCATGGCACGCCGGCCGGGGAACTGAACGGCTGTCCGCAGAAGACAGCCGAATAGCCAGAGGCAAAGACCGGGCGGGATCGGTATGATCCCGCCCGGCTTGTCCCGCATTCCTACTTCAGTGTCGCGCTGTCGAGGTTGAGCTTGTCGACGCTGAGGCGTTCGAAGCCGTCGCGTTTGCCTTTGACGCCATTCCAGAACACCTGCGCGTCGCCGACCACGATGAGCGTCGCTTTGCCAGGATCGTAGTAGGTCTTCGCCGCCGCCGCGGCCTGCTCCGGCGTCACCGCGGAGATGTCGGCCGAATAGGTCTGCAGCTTGTCGAGCGGCAGGCCCACCTGCGCGAGCGCCGAAAGCTGGCCCGCGAGGCCGCTGGTGGTCTCGACCGACCGGCCGAAGCCGCCGATCAGCACGGCCTTGCGGTTTGTGAGTTCGTCGGCCGGGATGGGCTGGGCGCCCAGTCGCGTGAACTCCGAGACCATCAGGTCGACGACCTGCGGCACCGCGTCGTTGCGCGTCTGGGCTGCGGCGATGATGGGGCCCGCCGCCTTGCGCGAGGCGATGTTCGAGTTGGCGCCGTAGGACAGGCCGCGCTTGATGCGAATTTCCGCGTTCAGTCGGGCGGAATACCCGCCGCCGAGGACGTTGTTGGCGACCAGCGCCGGGAAGTAGTCGGCGTCGGTGCGGGCCGGACCGGTGCGGCCGAGGAAAACGGCGGCCTGCCCGATTTTCGGCACGTCGATGGCCAGCGCGCGTGGCGCAGGGTTTTCGTTCGAGACGGCCGTCATGTTCCCGATGGGTGAAGCCGGTTTGGCCCAGGCGCCGAGCGTGCTTTCGGCCAGCGCGAAGCCGTTCTCCGGGGAAATGTCGCCAGCGATGACCAGGACCGCGTTGTCGGGCCGCCACCAGCTATCGTGGAAGGCGGCGATATCGGCCTGCGCCAGCGCGCCGATGGATTTGGGCGAAGGCGTGCCGCCATAGGGGCCGGCGCCGTAGAGGGCGCGGTTCATGGCGAAGCTGCCGATGGCGCGCGGCTGGCGCAGCGAGACCATCAGGTTGTCGAGGGCTTCCTGGCGGGCGCGGTCCAGCTCTTCCTGTGCGAAGGCTGGGTTCTGGACGACATCGGCCATGATGGCGAAGACATCCTTGGCCTTGTCGGACCGGGTCGAGACCGAGACGTCGGTGGCGTCGGCGCCAGCGCTGGTCGCGATGGAGGCGCCGAGGCTCTCGATCTGGCTGGCGATCTGCGTGGCCGAGCGGGTTTCCGTGCCGCGCGTCGCAAGGTCCGCGGTCATGGTGGCGAGCCCTGCCTTGTCGCCCGGGTCGAACGCCGAACCAGCGGAGATGCGCAGGCTGGCGCTGACCAGCGGCAGGCCGGGCTTGGTCGCCACGACGACGCGAAGGCCGTTGGCCAGCGTCTTCTCGGTCGAGCCGGGAACCTTGGCGGCGACGGCGGGGCCGGCGGCCGGCGGCTTGGCGCGCGAGGCTTCCGGGGCCAGCGTGTAGACCGGGATCTGGTCAGCGGCGATTTCGATCTTCGTCGCCACGATGGTCGGGGCGTCGGCGAAGGCTGCCTCGGCCGCGCCTTTCTGCTGTTCCTCGGGCAGATAGCGGATGGTGACGGATTTGGTGTCCTCCATCAGCGCTTTCGCGACGCGCTGGATGTCTTCCGCGCTCACGGTCTGGAGCTTGGCGAGGATCTTGTCGGAGGCGGCCGGGTCCTTGAACAGGATGACCGAGCGGGCGAGTTCGAAGGCGCGGCCATCGGATGTCTCGCGCTCCTCAAGAGCCGAGGTGATCAGCTCGTTGCGGGCCTCGTCGAGTTCCGCCTGGGTGACCGGGTTGTCGCGCAGCTTGGCGACTTCCGCTTTCAGCGACGCGACGCCCTCGTCCGCGCTCTTGCCGTCGCTGAGGATGGCGTAGAGGGCGTAGACGCCCGGCTGGTCGGTTATGTCGAGGTTGGAGCCGACATCGGAGGCCAGCTTTTGGTCGTAGACCATGGCCTGGTAGAGCCGCGAGGACTGGCCGCGTGTCATGATGGCGTCGAGCATCATGATGGCTGCGGTGTCTTCGCTTTCGGCTTCAGGCGAGGGCCAGGACATCATGACGGCCGGCAGCGGCACGTTGGCTTCGTAGACGGTGAGGTCTGTGGCCTCGGTGCGGGCCGGTTCCACGGCGGTCACGCGCGGAATGGGGCGATCGGGCCTTTTGATGCCGGTGAAGTATTTGTCGACGTAGCCGTCGAGCTGCGCCTGGTCGAAATTGCCGGAGACGACCAGCACGGCGTTGTCCGGCCGGTAGTACGCGGCATGGAAGGCGCGCACGTCCTGCACCGTGGCGGCGTCCAGATCGGCGATCGAGCCAATGCCGGGGCGGCCATACGGGTGAACGTTGAAGCCCGACTGATAGAGGTAAAGGTAGAAGAGCCGGCCATAGGGCTGCGACAGCACGCTCTGGCGGAACTCCTCCTTCACCACGTCGCGCTCTGACTTGAAGCTGGCTTCGTCGACGACCAGCGAGCCCATGCGGTCGGCCTCGCCCCACAGCACGCGCTCGAGATGGTTGGCGGGGACGGTCTCGTAGTAGTTCGTGAAATCGTTCCAGGTGGAGGCGTTGTTGAAGCCACCCGCATCCTCGGTCAGCCGGTCGAAGGTTTCCGGCGGCATGTTGGTGGTCGACTTGAACATCAGGTGTTCGAAGAGGTGGGCGAAGCCCGACCTGCCCGCCGGATCGTCCTTCGAGCCAACATCGTACCAGACCGCCACGGAGACGCTGGCCGTGTTGGAATCCGGCATCGCGTAGACGCGCAACCCGTTGGGCAATTCGCGGAAGCTGTATTTCAGCGGCTCGATCGAAAGGCTGCCTGCGGCGGCTGGCGTTTTTGCGTCGGGCTGGCAGGCGGCAAGGGCGACGCCGGCCATCAAGGCGGCGGCGAGGGCGCGAAGCTTCATCATCACAGGACTCTTCTTCTATGCGCGCGGGCGGCCCGCGCCTTCTCCAAGGAGTCTTATCGATAATCGTGATGGGACGGCAAGCCCGTCGGCCTGCCGTCCCATTGTTGGTCTCTGACAATGTCTAAGCGGAAGACGCCGCTAGAGCTTTCCGGCGTTCTTCATCAGTTCCTTCTTGCGGGCGACCATGCGGGCGCCGAGTTCCTCGAGGTCCATGCCGGACTTCCTGGCCTTGGCGAACATGCCGTCGCGCATTTCTTCCTCGTGGACATGGTGCTCGATCATCTCGCTCAGCACTGTGACCTTGGCTTCCCACTTGTCGGATTCCGGCGTGCCGGCCTCGATTTCGGCGATCAGCTTCTTGGCGCCGTCGTGCTCGACATAGGCCTCGTCGCTCATGTCTTCCTCGCCGGTGGCTTCCAGGAAGGCCGGGTAGAAGATTTCTTCCTCGATCTGGGTGTGGACGGTCAGGGCCGTACAGATCTTGTGGGCAAGCTTTTCCTTCTTGCCGTCGGCGCGTGTCTTCTCGAATTCCTCGAACCAGCCCTCGACCTCGCGATGGTCGGCCTTGAGAAGCTGGATCGCATCCATCTCCTGTTTGGCGGATTTGCGGGCGGGTGACTTGCGGGTGTCTTCGTTGGTGCGTGCTGTCGCCATTTGGAACCTCCTGTGGGGCATCGCACAAACGCCAACCTCACAGGCGGGTTCCGATTTTCGAGCGCACAGCTACACGCGGGCGCGCCAACCAAACATTGGATAGGACGGAGGGCGCTAGCTGCGAGTCATTCCCAGTAATAGGGCGTCCGCTTGCGGGTTCCCGTGACGACCTCGTTCATGGTCACGGCGTCGTAGAGACGGCCGTTGACCATCACGCGGTCGATCTTGTCCGAGTTGCGGATGTCGGCGAGCGGGTTGGCGTTGAGGATCACGAGGTCCGCCAGCTTGCCGGCCTCAAGCGAGCCGATGTCGCGGTCGAAGCCGAGGTGCTGGGCCGAGACGATCGTGCCTGCCCTTAGCGCCTCCAGCGGCGTCATGCCGCCGCGGACGAAGGACCACAGCTCCCAGTGCGAGCCCAGCCCTTCTTCCTGGCCGTGTGCGCCGATCGAGACGCGCACGCCCCGGTCGGCCAGCTTCTTGGCTTCCCGGGCGCTGTACTGGTCGACGTAGTCTGTTTCCGGCGCCTTGGTGCTGCGAACGGACGTTGGCTGCAGGATGTGCGGGGGGACGTGCTTCGAGAGGATCGGGTGGGCCCAGACGTCGGTGGCGTAACGCCAATAGGGGTCGGCTGCCAGGCCGCCATAGGTGACCACCAGGGTCGGAATATAGTCGACCCCAGACTGCGCGAAGAGGCTGAGCACATCCTCGTAGAGAACCAGCTGCGGGATGTTGTGCTCGAGGCTGGTGTTGCCGTCGGTGATCAGGGTCATGTCCTGCGTGAACAGCGATGCGCCTTCGGCGACGACGATCATGTTCTCCGCCTTGGCGGCGGCGGCGACCTGCTGGCGCTGGTCGCGGCGCGGCTGGTTGTAGTTCTTGATGCCGTGCGCGCCCTGGGCCTTGAGGCGGCGGACGTGGGCGAGGGCGTCTTCGTATGAGTCGATGCTGGCGAAGCCGAAGCCTTTCGCTCCGTAGACAACTTCGGCCGTGGAGAAGGTGCGTGGCCCGATGATGCGGCCGGCGCGCTGCATCTCCTCGGACGGGAAGGCCTCGCTGGCCGAGTTGGACGGGTCGAACACGGTGGTGACGCCCAAAGCCAGGTGAGCGATCGAGGACCAGTTCTGGTTGGGGACGATGTCGTCGTCGCCCTGTGGGCCATGGGCGTGGCTGTCGATCAGGCCGGGGATGATGGTTTTGCCGGTGACGTCGACCGTGCGCGAGCCGGCCGGGACGGTGATCGCGCCGGCCTGCCCGATGGCGGTGATGCGATTGCCCGTAATGACGACGGCGCCGTTCTCGATGACGCCGCCACTGGCGTTCGACATGGTGACGATGCGCGCGCCAGTGAGGACTGTCGTGCCGCTTGGCTTTTCCGCTGGGACGGTGACGGCGAGCGAAACACCAGTCTTCGGCGGTTCGTAGCCTTTGGGCGGCTCCTGCTCCTCCGCCAACTGCGGCTTGGGCCCAGAGGGCAGGATCGAGGCGGACGGGACGGAATAGAGCTGCGGCCCGAGCGTCCAGTTGAGTTGGGCGCCATTGCTGGACCAGCCGAGATAGCTCGCCCCACCCTCGCTTATCTTCACGACGGGAACGGCGGCGCCCTCCTTACCCGAAGAGATGTCCTGCGGGCCGGGCGTCATGGGCATGACGTAGCCGGCATAGTTGTCGCGGAAGGCCAGCGCGGCGCCGGTGGGCGAGACCTCGAACGAGGTGACCAGTTCGCCGGTCGCATGCTTGCGCTTTGCCTCGCCATTGAGGTCGACGCTGATCAGGGTTGCCTTGGTGTCTTCGGTCGTGGCCATGAAGATGCGGTCGTTGGCGGCGCCGAAGTGAGGGCCGTTGCCTTCTCGGGTGACGCGAACGTTCGGCCCGCCTGCTGCGGCGACGCGATAGACACCCGGATTGTCCGACCGGCTATCGGACAGGAGGTTACCGCCCGAGCCTTTCTCGAACACGATGATCTTGCCGTCGGGTGAGAAACGCGGGCGGCGATAGTGGCCGGGCTGCTGGGTGATGGTGCGCAGGTTGGAGCCGTTGGCGGCGACCGTGCGGATCTGGCCGAGCTTGTCGTCGGTCCATTCGACGAAAACGATGCTGCGGCCGTCGCGCGAGAAGGACGGGAAGAGTTCCAGCTCCTGTCCACTGGAGCGCGTGATGCGGCGCGGGGCGCCATCGGGCAGCGCTTTCACATAAAGGCGGCCGAGGCTTTCGAACACGACCTGCTTCCCATCCGGCGAGACGGAGGCGTAGCGGGGCATCTTGGTCTGGAAGCTGTCGGGGGCGACAGCGACCTGCGGGCGCGGCGGATCGACGACGGTGCGAGTGTCGCTGACGCGGAATGGGATCACGCTGGAGGCGCCGGCGAGGTCGACACGGCGGATCTTGCCACCGGCCCAGAACACGACCGACTTCGAGTCCGGCAGCCAGTCCATGGTCGGATAGACGCCGTGGACGGCCCAGGTCTCCTGCATGTCCTGGTCGAGCACATCGTAAAGCTTGGTTATGTCGCCGGAGGCGAAGTCCTTCACATAGAGCTTCGACTTGCCGCGCTCGCGGCGGACGAAGGCCAGCTTTTTGCCGTCGGGCGAGGGTGTTGGGCGCACCGCGCCGCCCGCGCCGCTGACCGCTGTGTAGACCTCACCATCGGCGATGTCGTACCGCTCGATCTCGAACAGGCTGGTGTTTGAATCCTGCGCGTACTGGAAGGTGTTACCCGGCGAGACGTTGCGCGTGTAGTAGATGCCGGTTCCATCCGGCGTGAATTCGGGCTCGCCGAGCTCCTTCTGCAGCGCCTCGCTGGCGCGCTTGACCAGCAGGACGCCTTCGCCGCCGCCCACGTGATACATCCAGATCTCGCCGGTCCCGAGCGAGCGTTGTGTGGTGAAGTGCTTGCGGGCGGCGATGAAGGCGCCGTCCCTGCTCCAGGTCGGCTCGTTAAGAAGCCGGAACTTCTCTTCGGTGAGCTGGCGCTTGTCGGAACCGTCCGCGTTCATGATCCAGATATTGTCGCCGCCGCCGCGATCGCTCGTGAAGGCGATCTTTTTGCCGTCCGGCGAGAAGGCCGGCTGCATTTCGAAGGGAATGCCTTCCGCGATCCTTGTTGCGGTCCCTCCACTTACCGGGATGGTGTAGATGTCGCCGAGCAGGTCGAACGCGATAGTGCGCCCGTCCGGGCTCACATCGACGTTCATCCAGGTGCCTTCCTCGACATTGATCGGGACAGCCCGCGTCGTCACGCCGGGCGGGGATGCGACATCCCACTTGGGCTTCTCGTCCTTCTTGCCGGAGGCTGGCGCCTGCTGGGCCGATGCCGTGGCGGCAACGGCGATCACGGCCACGAACGCGAACAGACGAAACTTCATGAACAGTCCCCATCGACAGCCACGACGATAGGACAGCGGCAATGGCGGCGGAAGAGGCGACGCTTTCCAGGCGACCGTCTGATCAACTAGCCCAGGAAGCCAAGATTGGGACGGCTGAACCTGGAAAGATTCGGCATGACGGTATTTTGCTGGGCCGTACTTGCGCCGAACCAGCGCGCCAGCGTGGCGCCATACTCGTCGAGGGCCGTGGTCGGGATGAGCGCTCCGTTTCCAGCGTCTTCCGCGCCACCCAGGGCGACCGTCGGCCAGGACCCATAGATCCTGCGTCCCTGCACCGCGCCGCCCACGATGAAATGGTGGCCGCCCCATCCATGGTCGGAGCCTCTGCCGTTGTGCTGCAGGCATCGGCCGAATTCAGAGGCGGTGAAGATCGTGACGTTGTTGGCGACCCCCATCTCCGCGGTTGCCGCGTAAAGTGCGCTGATCGCGCCGTCGAGTTCCTGGAGGCGGCCCGGATGCTCCTCGATAAGCGTGTTGTGCGTGTCCCATCCCCCGGAGGAAATGAAGAATACCTGACGTTTCTGGGCGACCTGATTGCGCGTGCCGATCATGCGGGCGACCATCCTGGCCTGGGCGCCGAGGGGTGTGCCGGGGAAGGCGGTCGTCAGCGCCGGTTGCGCCGCCAGCGCGCTTTCCACAAGACCGGCATTGCTGATCGCCCGGGAGCAGATGGTCGTAAAGCCGCTCTCGAACAGGTTGGCTCTGCTCTGCGTCAGAAGCTGGCGCACGGCCGCGCCGCCGGCCGCGGAGCCGTAAAGCGAAGTCAGGTCCTGCACACGCACCACACCCCCTGGGGAGACCTGGTATTGAATCGTCTGTTCTCCAGCCAGGATCAGCGTCGTGCCTGCGATCGACATCGTGATCGACACCTGGCTGTTCGGGTTGAAGGCGCCCGCCGTCACATCTCCCAGCCTGCCGAGCCAGCCGCTCTGGGACGTGCGATCCGGCAGGCCGGACTCCCAGATCGTGAACTGGTCGGAGTGCGAGAAGAGCTGGCGCGGCACAGGCTTTGTGCCGGCCTGCCATTGAGCGCGCGTGATCGGCTCCACGAGCGGCCCGACATTGGCGAGCACGGCGCACCGGCCCTGCTCGAACAGCGTGCGCAGTCCCGGAAGCGACGGAGAAAATCCCAGCTCCGGCCCGGTGAAGCCCGTGGGCGTGACCGGAAGAATGTTGGCGGCGGGGATTGCCAGGGTCGGGCGGGCCGACTGGTAGCTCGAATAGCCAGCGCCAGACCGGGGAATGACCGAATTGGACTGGTCGTTACCCCCATACTGGCCGACGCAGACTATCGCCTTGTAGTCGTCCGCGGTTTGGGCCGCGGCTGACCCGGTAGCGATCATCGGCGCCAGCAGGGGCACGCCGACAGAGGCGGCGAGGCCGAGCGTCTTCAACGCTTCGCGCCGCGTTGCGCTGCCATGGCTGCGATCGGACGAATCGAATTCGGGCGGAATGGACATTGGGCTTCGCCTACTTCTGGACGACAAAATCGGGAGACATCATGCAGAGCGCCACCGCGGTCTGGACGCGCCGCTGGGAAGCGTCGGTTGCGGTGGTTGGAATGGCGTCGATCGCGGTCCTGATGGTTGCGCGCGTCCCCGCCGAAAGTTGCCCGGCCATCAGCACGAGATCGAGGCGGTCGAGAAGAGCGTCCGGCTGGTCGGCAAGCGCCAGCTCGGCTGTGTAGGTCCCCACTATGGGCGGGTTGTCGGGATGGAAGAACCGGACATCGAATCCGGTGGAGACGACATCGCCGACGAAGTTGGCGTAGCCCGTGGTCGAACTCTCGTGCGTGATTTGGAACTCAGGCGCAACAAGGCCGCTTGCTCGGATCGAGCCTGGTGGCGAATAGTCGGGACGGAACCAGTTGAACACCGAGGGCGGGCGCAGCGCCAGCTGGGCAAGGTTGTCGAACGGATCGTCATACCCCCAGAACGACAGCCGCCCGGCGGAGTTCTGCGCGTTAAACGCCCTTGCCCAGGCCGAGATGCGAAGGATCGGCTCGCGCAGCTTGCCCCAGTTGGGATCCTGCAGTTTGGCGGGATCGCGCGCTTCGGGATCCATGAGCACGGCCCTGATCAGGGCCCGCATGTCTCCACGCACGCCCGCGCCGTTGTTGGCGAACGCGGCGGCGACGCGTCCGACATAGGCGCGGCTGGGATTGGACGTCACCAGACGCTTGATCAGCTGCTCGCCGATGAACGGGCCGGTGTTGGGATGGTTGAACAGCGTGTCGAGCGCGATGCGGACGCTCTCGGGGCCTGAGGTGTTGGCGGGGATCACGACGCCGCCGACAATTCGTTTTTCGCTGCCGGAGACGTACTGCGGATAATAGTTCATCGGCAGGTTCCAGTCGTAGGGACCCCACCAGTTCTGCGCCCAGCTCAGGCCGGTGAACACGCGCGACATGCCGGCGATTTCCGCCTGGCCGTAGGTGGGGATCGGCTGGCCACCGCCGTCCAGGCGCCTGGACCCGTCCGCATTTAGCTCCCACAGGCCGATGGTGAAGAGCTGCATCACCTCGCGTGCGAAGTTCTGATCCGGGATGCGGCCGGTGACTGGGTCTTCCTTCTCGTTCGCCAGGTGCGACAGGAACCAGCCCATGGCGGGAGCGCGCGCCACGCCTTCGAGCAGGGTCCGGAAGTTCCCGAACGCGTTGTTGGCCAGCATGTCCATGTAGGCGACGTTGGGCTCGGCGAGGACGGACAGTTCACCGCTCGTCGCCGAGACGACGAAAATCTCGGACAGGGCAAACGCCACGCGCTGACGCAGCTGATCGGCGCCGCGGACTGCCTGCGTCCAGAAGCTTTCGGCTGCGGAAAACACCGGCTCCGTCGCACGCTGCGGGAAGGCCCAATGGGTTCCGGGCCGCGCCGTGGCAAACTGCGCATCGATCCAGGCCGGGAAGCCGGTCGACGCCACGTTTTGCACCTCCGCCAGGGTCGGCCCGAAGGTGGCCTGGACGAGGAATCGCGACGCTTCCTGCAGTGAAACAGGCCCGACCGGAGGCGGCGGAGACGGCGGTCCCGGCGGAGGCGGCGGAGATGCCGGTGGAGGCGGCGGAGGAGGCGGCGAGATCGGTGGAGAGACTGGAGGCGACGAACCCGATCCGCCCCCGCCCCCTCCGCCCCCTCCGCCACCGCATGCGTCGACCGCAAGCGCCGCCACAAGTGGCGCAAGGACACGCAAGCCCATGCGGCGTGTCACGCCCGGTGGCGGCGACGGTGCTGTGCTGGAAGGAGCAGACACATCGGTTGGCTGCGGCTCGGCGGCCACGCGCTCGATCACGCCGTCATCATTTTTGGGGATCATGCCAAACCTGCACTCCGGCCGCGCGTTCTACCTAAACGCTAGCGCCCCCGCAGGTCAGAAGAGATTTCTTGTAACGAGCAACTTCGCTGAGGAGTAGAGCGAGAATGAAAAAACTTTGGAACTTCAGATTAAAAAAATGGAATGCAGCGCTGACGTGAACGGCCTCCCACTCGCCCCGTTGGAGAAGCCGCAGCCGCTTCGATCCTCTCATACCGATGGAGATTGCTTCGGCTTTCGGGTCCAGGCGACCGCGACAATGACGAGCACCAGCGGCACGACGACAAACGGGATGGCTGAGCGTACCTGCTCGCCAACGATCGCGCCCAAGGTCGAAAAGACCGCGAAGGCAAGCCCGAGATAGAGCGCGGCTGACAGCATGATCAGCAGAATGAACTTGAGAAATGACACGCGGAACAGGCCGCAAGCGACGTTGAGGGGAATCCGCGTGCCGGGAACGAACCGCGCGACGATCAGGGCGATGCCGATGCGCTTCACTACCTTGTCGTGAGCGGCCATCACGCGCGGGTCGGCCGTGAACTTTGCCGCCCAGGGAAGTTTGTAGGCGAGCCTGCCGGCCCAGTACTTCCAGCCATCGCTGACGACGAGGCCGGCCCACGTCGCAAGAAGGAGCAGGGCCGGTTCGCCGGTTCCGGCCGCGGCCGAACTGGCCGCTCCGATCACGGCGGTGTCTTCCTGCACGAAGGGCCCGATCATCGCGATCAGGTAGACCGACCACGGATTGTTCGCGAAGAAGTCGGTGATCCAGCTCATCTTGGAAACGACCCCTGCAGTATCGCGGCTGGCAAGCTGGGACCTGACTAGAAGATCGAATACGCCCCGTCGATCACGAAGGAGTCGCCTGAGTGATAGCTCGAGGCATCAGAGGTTAAGTAGACGGCGACCCCGCCGAAGTCCTTCGGCTCGCCCCAGCGCCGCATGGGTACGCGCGGGATGACTTTTTCGGCGAAGGCCGGGCTGTCTTGGGCGCCTTGCGTCATGTCCGTGGCGATCCAGCCGGGCAGGACGGAGTTGGCGCGGACGCCAAAGCGGGCGTGCTCCACGGCGATCGACTTGATCATGGAGACCACCGCGCCCTTGGTGGCGGCGTAGGCCTCGTTGCGGGCCGCGCCCTCGATGGCGGCGAGTGAGGCCACGCCAACCAGCGAGCCGCCCGGATCGCCCGCGTTGGCGCGCTCGACCATGTGCTTGGCCGCTTCCCGGAGCGTGAAGAACACGCCATCGAGGTTGACCGAGAGAATCCGGCGATACGTCTCGGTCGGAAATTCGGCGAAGGACTTGGCCCCGCCCCCGATGCCGGCGTTGGCGAACACCGAATCGATCCGGCCGAAATGTTTCGCCACATCGACCATCGCGGAGGCGACCTGCGTCTCGTCCGCGACATTGACGGTCCAGGCCCTGGCCTTGCCGCCCAGCTTCTTCACCGCCTCGGCATTGTTCTTCTCGTTCGAGCCCCAGATGGCGACTGCCGCCCCGGCCTGGCTCAGCGCTTCGGCGAAGCCATAGCCGATGCCCCGGTTGCCGCCCGTTATGAGTGCGACTTTCCCTGTGAGGTCGAAAGGCTGGTAGGGCATCGCGTTCTCCCGCTGTTTCCCGGGCGAGTTGGGGCAACTGCGCTAGCGGCGTCAACTGGGCCGCAAGGTTTTGCGGGTCATGGCTGCGTGCTAGCCTGAACAGGCAGGAGGCAGCCGCACCCATGGTCCCGAGATTCGCGATCCTCGCCCTCGCCGCGCTGGCAGTCGCGGCGCCGGCCGCCGCCCAGCTCAAGAAGGGCGCGGGCGTGCCGCTGAAGGAGGCGGAGGCCACTGCGGCGCTCCACGGCATCGAGATGCAGGGCTATTCGCCGACGCTCGGAATATCGTGGAAGGAATGCATCCAGCCGAATGGAGAGACGCTCTACACGACGCCAGATGGCGTCCGGAATGGAAAGCTGCTGGTTTCGCCCCGGGGCGAGGCGTGCTTTTCCTACGAGGACGATGACTACGCCTCGATCTCGTGCTTCATCACGACGCGAAACGGCGCAGACGGCCTGCGCTTCGAGGGCTTCGGCACGATCTTCATCACGACCCGGATCACCAAGGGCGTGAAGGTCTGCAAGCCGTACGACCTGATAGGCTAGGGACCAGCGATGCCAGACGACCAGCGCCAGGCCCGCATCGTAGACTTCATCGCGAAGCTGACGGCGGCGCTGGGGCCTAAGGGCGTCTCGACCGACGCGCACGAGATCGAGCCGCACGTGAAGGACTGGCGCGGGCGCTGGCAGGGCTCGACGCCGGTGCTGGTGAAGCCGGCCTCGACGGAGGAAGTATCCAAGGCGGTCAAGCTGTGTGCGGAGTTCGGCCTCGCCGTGACGCCGCAGGGCGGCAATTCGGGGATGGTCAACGGCTCGATCCCCTATGGCGAGGTGCTGATCTCGCTGAAGCGGATGAACCGCGTTCGGAACATCGATGTGCTCAACGATGCGATGACGCTGGAGGCTGGCGTGATCCTCACGCAGGCGCAGGAATTGGCTGACACCAACGACCGGCTGTTTCCGCTGTCGCTCGGCGCCGAGGGCGTTGCGACAATCGGCGGGCTGATCTCGACCAATGCTGGCGGCGTCGCCGTGCTGCGCTACGGGATGATGCGCGACCTGATGCTTGGCATCGAGGCGGTTCTGCCGGATGGGCGCATCTGGAACGGGCTGCGCGGCCTGCGGAAGGACAATACGGGCTACGACCTCAAGCAGCTCTTCATCGGGGCGGAGGGCACGCTGGGGCTGGTGACGGCGGCGACGCTGAAGCTGTTCCCGAAGCCGGCGGTGAAGGAGACGGCGTGGGTCGTGCTGGACACTCCGGCCCAGGCGGTCGAGTTGCTGGCCCGGGCCAAGGCGGCTTCAGGCGGTGCGGTCACGGGTTTCGAGATCGTGCCGAGGTTCGGGCTGGAGCTGGTACTGAAGCATGTGCCGGACATCCGCGATCCGCTGCCGTCGCCGGCGGCATGGCGTGTGCTGATCGAGCTGTCGTTGCCCCGGCCCGAAGGCGCGCGCGACATGATGGAGTCGCTGCTGGGCGATGCCGCCGAAGCGGAGCTGATCCTCGACGCGGCGATTGCCGACAACGAAGCCCAGAAGGCGCTGTTCTGGAAGATCCGCGAAAGCGTCCCCGTTGCCGAGCGGGCGCATGGCAAGGCGCTGAAGCACGATGTGTCGGCGCCCGTCTCGCGGGTGGCGGAGTTTCTCGAGCGGGGGGAGGCGCTGGTTCGCAAGATGGCGCCGCAATGTGACCTGATCGCGTTTGGCCATGTCGGCGACGGCAACATCCACTTCAACGTCACAGCCCCGAAGGGTGTGGACGCGGACGCCTATCTGGAGGGCGAGGGGCTCTCCGTCTCCAAGGCGATCCATGACTTGATCATGGAGTTGAACGGCTCGATCTCGGCCGAGCATGGGATCGGCAAGCTGAAGCGGGCGGAGCTGGCCTGGCGGAAGTCTCAGGTCGAGATGGACATGATGCGTGCCGTGAAGAAGGCGCTCGATCCGGACAACCGGATGAACCCGGGCCGGTTGCTTTAGGCGGCCAGCGTGGTGATGACTGCGCCGCCGCGGGTTGCGACCATCGTATGTTCGTACTGGACGGTGGGCGCGAGGCGGTTGGCGTAGAGCGTCCAGCCATCGTCACCGTCGACGGCCCAGTCCGCCCCGAGCGACAGGAAGGGTTCCAGTGTGAAGACGAGGCCGTTGTGAATGCGGCGGCGTTCGGAGGGGTCGCGCCAGGTTGGGATTTCGCCGGGCTCTTCGTGCAGAGCGCCGCCGACGCCGTGGCTGGCGAGGTTGCGGACCAGGGAATAGCCGTTGGCCTTGGCGAACTTCTCGATTGCAACACCCGGCGCATTCAGGCGAGCGCCGGCCCGGACCTGCGCGATGCCAATGGCGAGCGCTTTGCGGCCATCGCGGCAGAGAGCGTCGATGCGCGTGTCGGCGCCGCGCAGGATGAAGCTGGCCCCGGTGTCGGCGAAGAAACCGTTCTTCTCGGCGGAGACGTCGATGTTGATCAGCTGGCCGACGGCGAGGCGGCGCAAACCGGGCAGGCCGTGGGCGATGGCGGGGAAGATGCTGATGCAGGTCGCGCCCGGGAAGCCATAGGTGAGCTTCGGGGCGGGCGTTGCGCCCTCAAGGTCGAGGAGCTGGGCGCCGATGGCGTCGAGTTCGGCGGTGGTCATGCCGGGTTCGGCGGCGGCGCACATGGTCTCAAGCGTCTGGGCGACGATGCGGCCGATATGCTTCAGGTCGTCGAGCTGGTCTTCGCGGTCGATGGTCAAGGGATCAGTCGCCTCGTCTCAATTACCTTTGGGCGGCTGCGCACTTTTTGGGGCGCCGAGATTGTAGTAGGCCGTGGCGGCATCGACCGGGGCGGCGACGGGACCGGCGACAGGGTCGGCTGCGACGCCGCCATTGATTGCGTGAACCGTCTGGGCGGCGGGCTTCATGATGTTCGCGCCGTTGCTGGCGCGCTCGACTGTCCGTTCCGACAGGCCCAGCTCGGATGCGGTGAAGGCGACGAGGCCGCCGGACTTGCAGAGCATCTGCACGATGTTCTGCTTGGTCTGCAGCTCCAGCATGCGCATCAGCGTCTCGATGGTCGCGGGGTTGGCCTTCTCGAGCATGTCGACGATGTCGTCGAGGTGCTCGCTGTCATAGGCCATCGGGCCGTTCGACGGGTCGCGGTTGAGTTCCTTGACGAGGGGCTCGTAGGAGAACATCGCGTCGTAGAACTTGATGCCCATCGGCATGCCGGTGGCCTGCGAAGGATCGGCCGGGTTTTCGATCTGCATCAGCTCGCGGAGGACGCGCGCCTCGATCTCGCGCTGCTTGGCGAAGACGTCCTGGTCTTCATGCTCGCCGATGGCGTTGTCGAATAGGTTCTCGATCCGCGAGCCCAGCGTCGTCCCGAAGGTCTCCATCTGGGTGGGGATCTGGATGCGGTCGACGTCGAGCTGGAAGGAGACCTTGGGCTTGATGACCAGCGAGCGCTTGTCGCTGGTGCGGGTAACGAAGGGGCGGGGCGCGCAGGTGTGAACGCGCAGCGAGATCTCGCCGGTGCGGCGGTTGACCAGAGACTTCTCATAATAGCTGCCGCCAGCATCGACGGTCATGATGGTGAGGTCGGGGGCGTGGCGGTCGCGCAGCACCTTGATCCGGGGGTCCCAGATCGTCATCGGCGCGCGCAGGGCGCCGTAGAAGTCGCCCTGCTTGGTGGTGATGAAGGTCGCGTGCGAGCCGGCGTCATAGGACCGGGCGGCCCGGTACATCAGAAAGACAATAAGAAACGCGACGAGAACAATAAGAATGACGGCGACGATTTCGATCATCTGGACAAAGTCCCCGCACCACGCGCCACCCCGGCAGCCAAGAGAGACTACCCGGGGCGCAAGGCAGCTACAATTCAAAAACACGCCCTGAACAGACTGATTGAGCCTCGAATTCTAGCCAAAGCCGAATGTCATCTGCGTAATGCGCTCTGGCGGACGTGTTCTGCTGTTGGATGGGCGCTGGTTACTTGAGGGCCTCCCCGCTTCGCCTTGGGCCTCTCCTCTCTTGTGGAGGCATTCTCGGGCAAGTCGAAGGCGCGACCCGAGAACCTCCTAGTCGTGCGCTCACCGTCAGTCCCAACGCCTTGCGAGGAAGATTCTCGGGTCGGGCCGGGGAACGACTCGTTGATAAGGCTAGCGGGGTGATCAGGCATTTGTGCATGCGGTCTCGTTCTCGCGCCTGAGGGTGCGGGTTGGGTGAGGTTTGATTTGCGTGTTTGGGGGGGCCGGCTAGGGCGGGAAGAGGACGCGCAGGCGTGGCTTTGGCCGCGCCTCGTCCTTCGAGACGCCATCTTCGATGGCACTCAGGATGATGAGGCATTCGACAACGCTGGCGCTGCGAGATGCCTCAAGGGCGATGCGTTCTGCGTGTCTCTGCACATAACGCTCGGGCTCCGCGTTGAAGCGGGCGATGGCGTCGATGCGGAGGTGCATGGCCAGGGCGGTGCGCGGCATGGCCGGCCTGAACCAGTCAGGGGCGTCACCGGGGTCCGGCAGAGTGCGGAGGTCGAGGGGGTGGCCCGTGAGGAGCTGGCGCGCGCCTTCGGACAGCAGGAAGACGATGGGCCATTCGGCCTGCCGCAGGCGTTCGTAGTGGGCTTGCCAGTCGCGGGGCAGGCGGCGCGCGCGGCGCATCTCTCCGAGGCGCCCGCGGAGGTTGGTGAACATGAGGACCAGCGACTGGAAGAGGACGACGAGCGGCATCAGCCAGGCCAGCGGGCCCAGCGGATCCTCACACTCCTCTCTCGCGATGCAATCAGCGCCGGTCATGCGCGCATTATCGCCCCATCGCGGAAGGCGGGGATAACTTTGCCGTTTCGCGGGAGGATTTTGGGCTAGCACACTGGAATTACAGCGAAGATTTTCGCGCCAATGCGCCGAGATATGGGGGATTGGGTGGGGGATTGGATGGCGATTCAGGCCGGCAAGCGGGGCCAGAAAGAGTTCGTGCCCACCCGGAGACCGGATGGGCACGATGAATGCACTCTAGTCTTTGGAAATTCGGCGGCCGTGGCGCGGATGGTTGCCCATCCTATTCACTCACGGCTCAGGCCAAGGACTGGCTGCCGAACAGAGAGAAGTAGTGACTACTTCTTCTTCGCCGCTTTTTTCTTGGCGGCTTTTTTCGGGGCAGCTTTTTTCTTCTTGGCAGTGGCCATTCTAAGTCTCCTTGATGGTCCCATCGGGTGGACGCCCTTGCGAGCCCTTCACACCCAGTTCGTCGAGTCGCAGTCATTTCGAAAACGACTCAACGAATCTCTCTTACACCATCTTGAGAGGAGAGTGCACCCGCTCTGTTGAGGCGATCGTTGATTGCCTCACCGAGTCCGGCGCCTGGAATCGGCGCCACTGCGATCGCGGAGTGAGTCTCATCGAGCGTGCGCAGCATGGCGAAGAGATTCGAAGCAGCCTCTTGGAGGTCACCGCGAATCGAAAGGTTGAGAGAAGGTGAAACGCCATTCGGCGGGGCTCCGAAGGCGAGATAGGCCTCCCCCGGACTCGCATCGAGAGCATCGAGTCGAAGCCTCGCTCGGGGTGCGTAGTGGCGCCTCATCATGCCCGGCGCGAGGACGCCCTGAGCCGCCTCGGGCGCCCTCAAAGAACCTGTGAGTGATTCGATTTCGGAGCGTGCGAGGGCGCCTGGACGGAGCATCACGGCGCCGCTCTCACCCGGCGCGATGATGGTGGACTCGAGGCCCCGCTCGCATGGCCCTCCATCGAGAATGAGATCGATCTTCGATGAGAGATTATGGGCAACGTGCTCGGCGCGTGTGGGGGAGAGCGTCTCCGATGGATTGGCCGAGGGCGCGGCGAGAGGACGGCCGACGCGCGCGATAAGTCCCAGTGCCGCAACGTGTTTTGGCGAACGCAGCGCGATCGAGGGCAGGCCGGCGGTGACGAGTTCAGCGACGGGGCACGTGGCCTTGCGCGGAAGCACGAGCGTGAGAGGGCCTGGCCAGAAGCGCGCGGCGAGCGCGCGTGCGAGCGGGGAGAAATCGGCGAGCTCCTCCGCCATCGCGAGGCCGCTGACGTGGCAGATGAGCGGGTTGAAGGAGGGGCGGCCCTTGGCTGTGTAGATCTTTGCGACCGCGACCCCGTTGGTGGCGTCGGCGGCGAGGCCGTAGACGGTCTCGGTGGGGATCGCGACGAGCCCTCCGGAGAGGATCACGGCGGCCGCGCGGTCGAGGTCCGCGGGCGTGACGCCGATGACCGGCGCGGGGGCGCGAGGCGCCGATTCTGAATCAGAGTTCATCGAATTCGGAGTCCGCTTCGGCCAGCGATGCGGCGCCCGCGAAGATGGTTCGAGGTGCGCGAGCGGCGCCTCGCGGAGGTCTCGTGCGCCGATTCGCACACCTGCATTTCGTGATCGCGCTGTGACCTCTGAGTCACACTTTCGAGGGGGTGAAGCGCACATCGAGGCGCCGATTTCGACTCGAAATGCGTCTCCGAGTCGCTCCGATGCGTCTCTCGCGGACCCTCAACGCGGGCTCGCGAGAGACTCACTGGCGGGTCGCGGCGACGTCGATGACGACGATGACGTCGTCGCCGACCCAGTCCTTGTCGTCGCTGGGCTTGGTGGTCGCGGTTTCGGCGCCGACCTTGAGGTCGAGGCGCTTCAGCGTGACCTCGCCGTGCATTTTCGCGGTGGCGCCAGTGATATTGAGGGTGAAGGGCATGCGGACCGGGTAGCGGACACCCTTCACGGTGAGGACGCCGGTCGCTTCATATTGAGTCTCGCTATCCTTGAAGACGCCCTCGTTGATCTCGAACACGGCCTCGGGGTGCTGTCTCGCGTTGAACCAGTCCACATCAACCGCGCTCTCGTTGAAGAACGGGTCGCCGGCATCGATCTGGGCGACGGGGATGACGACGCGGACGCGTGTGTCCTGGGGCTTCGCGGGGTCGAACTGGATTGTCGCGTCCCACTTTGTGAAGCGGCCCTCCACAGGGCGGTCGCGGAAGGTGAGCCTGAAGGCGATGGAGCTCTGCGCCGGGTCTACGGTCCACGCGGGAGCTGCGGATCGCGCGATGGCGGGGCCGCCGTCGGCTGGAGGCGCAGTGATCGCCGCCGGCGTGGAGGCGAGCGAGAGGCCCGCGACGACTGCGAAGATCAGCGCGGACGCGCCAAAGGCCCAGATGGCGCCGTGGCCGTGGTCGGGCGGGCCGGCGGTGCGGCCGAACAGGCCGGGCGCCATGCGGGCGAGGAGGCCGTCCTTGTCGATGAACTGGTGTTTGACTGCGCCGGCGATGTGGAGTGCGAGCATAGCGATGATGACCCAAGCCAGGGTGTTGTGGATGCCGTGGAAGCTGTCCTCGATCGGCTTGCGGGTTTCGGCGGGCAAGCCGCTGAAGCCCGGGAGCGTCATTTCAAACGTGCCGAAGAAGCGGGTGTCGTGGGCGACCGAGGCGGACGCCATGATCCAGCCGGTCAGCGGCATCGCTATGATGAGCACGTAGAGGGCGACATGCACAGCAGTCGCGAGCAGTTTCTGCCATTGCGGCATGGGTGGCTCGGCCGGCGGCGGATTCATCAGGCGCCAGGTGAGGCGTGCGACCGACAGCAGCAGGATCGTGATGCCGATGGACTTGTGGATCTGGACCAGCGCGGTCTTCGGGCTACCGGGGCCGTACTCCATGCTGTTGAGGGTCCAGCCGAAGGCGATCATGCCGATGATGAGGATCGCAATGGTCCAGTGCAGGGCGATGGCGACCGCCGTGTAGCGCTGTTGCTGAGGGACTGCCGCCTCTGTCATAATGTATTCCACTGTCAGCTTCGAACTGGGGCGAAGATGTCACGAAAAGTGCGGGTGATAGAAGGGGCTGTGTTGGCGGCGTTGTTGGCCGCAGGACCGGCGTGGGGGCAGCAGGCGCAGGGCGCGCCGCCGCCTCCGGATGGGGTCGACTATCTGATGGCGGTGCAGTGTTCGGCGCTGAACTCGGCGCTGGCAGTGTTTCAGCCCAATAACCTGGCGCGCAATGACGACCACCGCGCAGACAGGTTCCGGGCGTGGGCGGAGATGAGGGCTGCCGAGGCGAAGCAGAATCCCGCTGCAGCCGCCAAGGACATCGCCGCAAGCCGCAAGGACTATCTGGCGGAGGCGGGCAGTGGCCCGAACGAAGCGCGCCGGGCCAGGCTCTTCGAAATCCACCTGGGCCAGTGGCGGTCGTGTGACTCGCTCTCGGGCGTCGACGATATCGTCATTGTCGGCGGTTAGGTCTTCGAGAATTCGACCTCGATGACGATCTCGACCTGGTCGGCGACGATCGAGCCGTAGCGGGTGAGGCCGAAATCGGAGCGGTCGAGCGTGCCCTTTGCCGAGAAGCCTACGGCGGCGCGGCCCTGGTAGAGCGCGGCGGAGTTCATCGCGCCATTGTAGGTGACGTCGAGCGTCACGGGCTCGGTGACGCCCATGAAGGTGAGATTGCCGGTGACCTTGCCGGTGAATTCTCCGGTGGTTTCGACTTTCGTGGAGTCGAAGACGATCTGCGGAAAGTCCTTGCCCTCCATCAGGTCCTCGCCGATGCGGCGGTCCCAGTCCTTGTCGGTGGGATGCTCGGCGTGGACGGACAGGGGATTGATGATCGCCTTCACGTGGCTGGCGGCGGGGTTCTTCGGATCGAAGTCGAGCGTAGCGTCAAAGTCGGAGAAGCGGGCGGTGTAGTTGGACAGGCCCATGTGCTTCACGCGGAAGAGGATGGAGCCGTGCGGCTTCTCGAGCTTGTAGCCGCCGGTGGGGAGCGACTGCAGTGCTTGCGTCGTCTGCGTCGCGGTGAGGCAGGAGGCGGGCAAGAGGAGAGAGGCGAAGGCCAGGGCGCGCAACTGGGTACGCATGTTGGTACGCATTGGGGGAGACTCCGTATCCGGGAGGCGTGAGCTTCGCACAAAACAAAATCCCGGGCGATTGGCTCGCCCGGGATTGGATGTCCTGACCTTCGGTCGGGTTTTTCGCTTGACTTACTTCTGGATCAGCTCGGCGTTGATCTCGAGCTTGATTTCGTCGCCGAGCGGGCCGCCGGGGGTGACGCCGAAGTCGGAGCGCTTGAACGAGCCCACGGCCTGGAAGCCGATCTTGTGCTTCTGCGAGCGCGGGTCGTAGCGGTTGCCGACATAGCTCACGTCGAACGTCACCGGCTTGGTAACGCCGAACAGGGTGAGGTTGCCGGTCATCTTGCCGGTCTTGTCGCCCGTCTTGGAGATGGCGGTCGAGGCGAAAGTGGCCTGCGGGAACTTGGCCGCGTTGAGGAAGCGCTCGCCGCCGAGTTCGGTGTTGAAGTCGGTGGTGTTGCCGGCCGCGCGTGTCCTGGCGAAGTCGGTCTCGATCGATTTTACGTCGACACTGGCGGTGACTTTGGACTTGGAGACGTCGGCCTCGTTGAAGTCGACCTGGACGTCAAACTTGGTGAAGCGGGCGGTATACCAGGACAGGCCGTTGTGCAGGGCCTTCCAGGTGAGGCTGGCGTGCGTCTTGTCGACGCCGTAGGTGGCGGCCGGGGCCGGCGCTGGGGCTTGCGCATAGGCTGGGGCCGACAAGGCTGCGGCGGCGGCAACAGCGACAAGAAGACTGCGCATGGATCAATTCCCTCTCAGCTGAGCCCGCTGCCGGGCGAGTCCCGCCAAGTTGCAGACGCAACAGCCCGCGTCCAGAGGCGTGGGCACGCACAACTGCTGCTGGTGACGGGGGTTACGCTAAATTGATCGTGGAGAAAGACTCGATTCGGCCCGGGCGCGGCCCAAAGCACCCGGCGTGACCGTGTGAAGCAACAGGCTGCGTCAGCCTGCGGGGCAGCCTTCGGGGAACGGTTCGTAGCGGACGAGCAGCCAGGTGACGAAGTCGCGCGCCTTCTCGGCATCGTCGAAATAGGTCTTCGGCCAGATCGAGGCGCGATAGGCGGCCCATTGCCAGTTGGGCTTGCAGGACGAGTGTTCGGCATTCTCGCCAGACATGAAGCCATAGGCCGCGCCGCCGAACACAACGAGCGCCGCGGTCAGATAGAGCCCGACGATCAGCCCGACCATTTCACGCATGACCGACCTCCCCTTGGGCTGAAGCCTACCCGGGGTCGCCTTTGACGTCGATGCCAGGCCTGCTTGCGGAAGGGCCGTTGGCGGGCTGTTTGCCCAAGTACGGTGCGACAGGTAGGCTTGCTGCATTGCAGCTAAAGAGAAGGGCGTCCCATGGACGGCTTCGAGGGCAAGACAGAGCGGGCGCGGTACGAGTATCCGATCGCCGAACCGCCGGTTGGCGGGGCGGCGCTGGAGATTGCGCCGGGCGTGCGCTGGGTGCGGATGCCGCTGCCGTTCTCGCTCAAGTGGATCAATCTCTGGCTGCTGGAGGATGGCGACGGCTGGACGCTGGTCGACACCGGCATGCAGACGTCCGAGACCAAATCGCACTGGCGCACGATGTTCGGCGCTGACCTTGCGAGCGGAGGATTGGGCGGCAAGCCGATCAAGCGCGTGATCGTCACGCACATGCATCCAGACCACATCGGCCTCGCCGGCTGGATCACGCGCAAATTCCAGTGCGAGCTGTGGATCACGCGGCTGGAGTACATCTCTTGCCGCATGCTGGTGGCTGACACCGGACGCGAGGCGCCGGAGGCCGGCGTGAAGTTCTACCGCGCGGCGGGATGGGAGCAGGAAGACCTCGACCGTTATGTCGACCGCTTCGGCGGGTTCGGAAAAGCGGTGTCGCAACTGCCCGACGCCTTCCATCGCATGTCGGACGGCGACGAGATTTCGATCGGCGGACGGACGTGGCATGTCGTCACGGGGTGCGGGCATTCGCCTGACCATGCATGCCTCTGGCAGAAGGATCTGAACCTGTTCATTTCAGGCGACCAGATCCTGCCGCGCATATCCTCCAACGTGAGCGTGTTCCCGACCGAGCCGGAGGCCGATCCGCTGTCGGACTGGCTGCGGTCCTGCAAGAAACTGCGCGACCTTCTGCCGGAGGATGTGCTGGTGCTGCCGTCCCACAACGAGCCTTTCCGTGGCGCGCATAAGCGACTGGACGCGCTGGTGGACGGGCATGAGCTCGGGATGAAACGACTGCTGTCCCGGCTGGACGAACCGAAACGGGCGATAGACCTGTTCATCGCCCTTTTTGCCCGGGCAATCGAGAAGGACAGTCTGGGCATGGCGACCGGGGAAACCCTGGCGCACCTGAATTGCCTGCGTGGGCGGGGACTTGTGACGTCCGTGCAGGACGGGGGGGCAACGCTGTACAGACGGGCGTCTTGACGGCAGGGGGAGACGCATAACGTATAGCCGCACCGCCCGCATCGCTTGATTTGGGGGCGTCTGGGAAGCAGTTGGCCCGCCAGCGGGCAGGGTGCCAAGGGCCTGTTCATGAGTGATTCCGCGACCGAACAGCCCGCTTCCGAGGGCGAAGCTCCGCCCAAGAAGAACCTGGGCAAGAAGGCGCTGCACGAGATCCGCGAAACGGCGATGACGATCGCCATCTTCGTGCCGTTCTGGCTGATCTTCTCGACCTTCGTCTACGAGCTGCGCTCGATCCCGTCCGAAAGCATGGTGCCGGCGCTGCAGGTGGGCGATCGCGTGGCGGTGGCGAAGTTCGCTTATGGCTATGACAGGAAC
The DNA here is from genome assembly GCA_030697555.1 of Hyphomonadaceae bacterium. Classification (GTDB taxonomy): domain Bacteria; phylum Pseudomonadota; class Alphaproteobacteria; order Caulobacterales; family Hyphomonadaceae; genus UBA7672. Next base: position 22,307 of record JAUYPV010000042.1, on the reverse strand, counting down.
TCGGTGCCGTTCGGGCTGGGCACGCTGTTCATGGGCGACGACAAGAAGAATCCGGATGAGCGCGTGTTCGGCTCCACGCCGACGCGCGGCGACGTTATGGTGTTCCAGCATCCGTTCAATCCCCGCGTGATGATCAAGCGGGTGATCGGTATCCCCGGCGACACGATCGAGATGAAGGGCGGGCAGCTCTATCTTAACGGGCAGGTCGTGCAGCGCACTGAAATCCGCAAGACAACCTACATCGCCGATGGCGGCGCACTGGTGGCGGCGACGGAATATTCCGAGCAGCTTCCGGGGGAGAAGAAGGCGCACCTGATCCACGAATGGTCGGACACCGAGGCGCTGGACGAGACACCGGTGTTCAAGGTGCCGCCGGGCCATGTCTTCATGATGGGCGACAACCGCGACAACTCCGAAGACAGCCGCGCGCCAACGGGGCACCGCTCGATGGCGGCGCAGTTCCCGGAGGCCTGGCCTTACCGCCGGCCGAACCTCAACCAGCCGACTTCGGAAGACGCCATCGGCTTCGTGCCGTTCGATCACATGATCGGCCGGGCGGAGACGGTGCTGTTCACGCTGCACGGCTGCCAGAAGGCCGAAGGCACGGAATGCCCGAAAGGCCGGCTCTGGAAAGGCCTGTAAGGTTCAATTCAAACCTCGTCCTTCCCCGAATGTTAAACATGTCCGGGGTAGGCTGAACCTCCGCCATTTATATGTGCGAAGGCCGGCCGGTCGATGGACGTTTCCCTTCTTCATCCCTCCGAGCTTGCGCCGGACGTGATCGACGCGTGGCGAGCGCTGCGCGGTGCGGATGCGCGGTATTCCAGTCCTTTCCATGCGCCTGAGTTCGCGCTTGCTGTCGGGTCGGTGCGCGAGGATGCGCGCATAGTCGTGGCGCGCGGCGAGACCGGCTCGATTGAGCTGATCCTGCCGGTGCAGCTTGCCGTGTCGGGACTGGCACGGCCGCTGGGCGCGCCGATGTGCGACGTGAACGGGCCGCTGGTTGCGCAGGACGCGACGATCGATGTCGCGGCGGCGATGGGCGAGGCGGGGATCGCGGCCTACGTGTTCTCCGGCTGGCCGGAGGCGCAGGCGGGGCGCGGCGTGAAGCTGCGCCAGCGGGAAGGGGCGGCGGTTGCCGACCTGGGCAGAGGCTTCGAGGTCTATCTGGATGCGCAACGCGACTGCCATCCGAGGCACTTCAAGAAGATGCGGCGCCTGACGCGGCAGGCGGAGCGCGAGTTCGGTGAGGTGACTTACGGTTTCGGCTCGGCGTGTGGCGATGACCTTGCGACCCTGATCCGCTGGAAGCGCGAGCAGTTCCTCCGTACGCGGCGCCACGATGTGCTGCGCGCGGAGTGGACACGTAGGCTGCTGGAGGCGTGCGCGAAGGAGCAGGGCGCGGGCTTTGCCGGCGTGATGGCGACGGTGCGCTACAAGGGCAGGCTTGCGGCGGCGGAGTTCGGGCTGCGCAGCGAGAAGATGCTGCATGGCTGGATCGCGGGCTATGATCCGGTGTTCGCATCGTGCTCACCAGGTCTGATCCTGCAGGAGAAGCTGCTGGAGCTTGCGGCGGGGCATGGCGTCACCGAGGCGGTGCTCGGCACGGGCGAGGATCACTACAAGAAGTATTACGCGAGCTATTCGACGCCGGTGGACGATGGCGTCGTCACCGCGACGGGGTTTGCGGGCGGGGCGAGGGCGCTGGCGAGCGGGCTGATCCATGCGGTCGAGCAAGGTGGGTTCGGACCAGCCTCGCGGCTAGCCGGGCGCACGCGACGCAGGCTGGATGTCATACTTGCGGTTGAGACGAGCCTGGGCGGACAGGTGCGTGGGCTGGCGCGTGCACTGGGCGAGGACCCGGCTATGGCCCGGACCTCGGCCGCCATCAGGGCTGCGGCGCGCGCGTCTGCATTCTGATTCTCTAGGGATTCCGGGATGGAACTGCTGTTCATGAAAAGCAGTTTTGGATTTTCCCGCCTGATGCTCTAAGCACCTCCCCGGGGATGCCTTCTCTCTGGGGAGGCTCGTTTGGCCTGGGGCCGTCGAGGACCATGGACGCTGCCGTGAAACACGCGGATCGGCCGGCGAAGACGGTGCGCTCGGGGCGCATCATCGTCGTACGCCACGGACGGCCGGTGCTGAACCGGAACGAGGGCCCGCATCTCGACTGGAAGTCCTATCGCGATTGGTGGTCGCGCTACGAGCAGAGCCCACTGGCCGAGGAACAGAAATGCTCCGACGCGCTGATGCGCGAGATCCCGGACGATGCGATCATGCTGTCGTCGGTGCGGCCCCGCGCGATGCAGACGGCGAAGCACCTTGCGCGCGGAAAAGACGTCGCGCACCACGAGTTGTTCAACGAAGCACCCCTGCCGCCGCCGCGCTGGAAGTCGCGCCATCTGCCGAAGACGTGGAACAAGATCGCGCGGCTGGCCTGGCTGTTCGGGCATCATGACGGCGACGAGCACGTGCGCGATGCACGGGCGCGCGCCGGCAAGGCGGCCGACGTGCTGATCGAGCGCGCCGGCGAGGGCCGCGACGTGGTGCTCGCGGCGCACGGCTGGTTCAACCGTATGTTGCGGCCGCAGCTCCAGAAGCGCGGCTGGACCTGCGTGCACGACGGCGGCGACAAGTACTGGTCGTACCGGATCTACCAGAAGCGCTGACGCAAGAGTCAGCTGCCCCAGCGCAGGTGGCCGTGCTCACGGCTCCCGAATGGGACACCTTCCATCCTTTTGTCACATGCTTGCTCCGCCCGTGTCACGTACATATGGTGCAGCACTTTTTGGAGACCTGAATGCCAGAGCCCAAGGCCAGCGCAGACATTGCAACGATGAGCTTCGAGGATGCGCTCGCGCAGCTCGAGCAGATCGTGCACAAGCTGGAGCAGGGCGATGTGCCGCTGGAGGACTCGATCCGCATCTATGAGCGTGGCGCTGCGCTGAAAGCGCACTGCGAAAAGAAGCTCAAGGAAGCCGAGCTCAAGGTAGAGAAGATCGTGCTGGGCCCGGATGGGCCCAAAGGGCTGGAGCGCGCAGATGATCTCTAGGGCATCGAAGTGATACGCCCACTCGATCCGCATTTCGAGCAGCGCCTCAACGAGGTGGCTGACCGGATAACGGTCGCGCTCGACCAGCTCATTCCGGCTGCGAGCGGGCCGGAGGCGCAGCTCATGCGTGCGATGCGCCATGGCGCGCTGTCAAAAGGCAAGCGCCTGCGCCCGTTCATCACCATCGAGGTCGGCCGGATGTTCGGCGCGCAGGAGAAGGCGCTGCTCCGCGCCGCCGCTGCGCTCGAGTGCATGCACGCCTATTCGCTGATCCATGATGACCTGCCGTGCATGGACGATGACGACTACCGCCGCGGCCAGCCGACGGTGCACAAGCAGTTCGACGAGGCGACGGCAGTCTTGGCGGGGGACGCCTTGCAGGCGCTGGCCTTCGAGATCATGGCATCGCCCGAGACGCATCGCGATGCGCTGATGCGCTGCAAGCTGATCGAGCGCATGGCGGTCGCTGCTGGCGCACGCGGCATGGTCGGCGGGCAGATGATCGACATGTATCCGATGTCGGACGCCGAGGAACCGCTGCAGGTGCTGACCCGGATGCAGCGGCTGAAGACCGGGGCGCTGATCACGTTCGCCGGCGAAATCGGCGCGCTGCTGGGCGGCGCCCTCGAAAACGAGCGGCAGGCGATCGCCGGCTACACCAACGACCTCGGCCTGGCCTTCCAGATCGTCGACGACCTGCTGGACGTAGAGGGCGACCCGAGCATCCTGGGCAAGGCGGTTTCAAAGGACAGCCCGGCCGGGAAGGCGAATTTCGTGTCGCTTCTGGGGGTCGAAGGCGCCCAGGACCGGGTGCGTTATCTCGCCGCACAGGCGAAGCAGCACCTCGCGTCCTTCGGCTCCCGCGCCGCAACTCTCCTCCATACGGTCGACTTTGTGCTCAATCGCCGCCACTAATTCACCTGTATCCGGTGCAAAATCTCACTAGATCAGTAGTGTCCCGGGGTGAGACCTATCGAATGACCAGCCCGACGCCCACACTCGACCAGATCACCAGCCCAGCGGACCTGCGCGGTCTGTCGCCGGGTGATCTCCAGCAGATCGCTGACGAGTTGCGGGCCGAAACCATCAGCGCGGTTTCCGTGACGGGCGGCCATCTCGGCGCCGGCCTTGGCGTGGTGGAGCTTACGGTCGCGATCCACGCCGTGTTCAACACGCCCAAGGACAAGCTGGTCTGGGACGTCGGACACCAGGTCTATCCCCACAAGATCCTCACCGGTCGCCGCAGCCGCATCCGCACGCTGCGCCAGGGCGGCGGGCTTTCCGGTTTCACCAAGCGCGACGAGAGCGAATACGATCCTTTCGGCGCAGCCCACGCGGGCACCTCGGTTTCGGCGGCGTCTGGCTTTGCGGTGTCGCGCGACCTGCAGCAGGCCGGCAACAAGGTGATCGCGGTCGTCGGCGACGGTGCGATGAGCGCCGGGATGATCTACGAGGCGCTGAACAATGTAGGCGGCATGCACACCCGCCTCATCGTGATTCTCAACGACAACGACATGTCGATCGCCCCGCCCGTCGGCGCGATGAGCCACTATCTCTCGCGTACCGTTTCCTCGAAGGGCTATCGGAAGCTGCGCGACCTCGGAAAGCGCGTGGTGCGCAAGATCGGCCTCCAGACCTGGGCCAAGAAAGCCGAGCACTCCATCCGCAACTTCACGATGGGCGGCGACCTGTTCGATGCACTGGGCTTCTATTATGTCGGCCCGATCGACGGCCACGACATGAGCGTGCTGATCCCCGTGTTGGAAAACGCACGAGACATGGACAACGGTCCGGTGCTGATCCACTGCGTCACGCAGAAGGGCAAGGGCTACGCTCCCGCCGAAATCGCCGACGACAAGTATCACGGCGTCTCGAAGTTCAACGTCGTCACTGGCGAGCAGGCGAAGGGCAAGGCAGGCCCGCCGTCCTACACGAAAGTGTTCGCGCTGGAGATGGCGCGCATCGCCGAGAAGGACCCCAGGGTCGTCGGCATCACGGCGGCCATGCCTTCGGGCACGGGCCTCGATTATTTCGCGGAGAAATTCCCGGAGCGCTGCTTCGATGTCGGCATCGCCGAGCAGCATGCGGTGACGTTCGCGGCCGGCCTTGCGGCGGATGGCATGAAGCCGTTCGCGGCGATCTACTCCACCTTCCTGCAGCGCGGCTATGACAGCGTCGTCCACGATGTAGCGATCCAGAAGCTGCCGGTGCGCTTCGCGCTCGATCGCGCGGGTCTGGTTGGGGCCGATGGCCCGACGCACGCGGGATCGTTCGATATCGGCTATCTCGGGCAGCTTCCCGGCTTTGTGCTGATGGCGGCGGCGGATGAAACCGAGCTTCAGCGCATGGTTGCGACCGCGCATGCGATCGACGACCGGCCTTCGGCTTTCCGTTATCCGCGCGGCGAGGGCGTCGGCCTGCCGCTGCTCGAAGATCCGCAGCCGCTGGAAATCGGCAAGGGCCGGATTGTGAAGCAGGGATCGGCGGTTGCGATTCTCTCCTACGGCACGCGCCTGCAGGAATGCCTGCGCGCCAGCGAAATGCTAGCGGCGCAGGGCCTTTCGGCCACTGTCGCCGATGCGCGCTTCGCCAAGCCGCTAGACGAGGCTCTGATCGCCCAGCTCGCCAAGCACCACGAAGTTCTGATCACCATCGAGGAAGGCGCACGCGGCGGCTTCGGCGCTTTCGTTCTCCACTCGCTGGCCGAACGCGGCCTGCTCGACAAGGGCCTCAAGATCCGCACGCTGACCCTGCCGGATTCGTTTCAGGATCAGGACAGTCCGGAGAAGATGTACGAAGCGGCCGGACTCGACGCTCGTTCCATCGCCGCAACGGCCATCAAGGCGCTGGGCCGCGGCGACGAACGCGCGCTGAAACTTATCGCCGGCTAATCACTCTCTACTTGCGCGGATGCGCTGTCGGGTATTTCCTGTCGCTGGGGCGATCGGATGAACGGCCATGCGCCAGTTCTGGACTGTGATGTTCGCCGCAACGCTGCTGGCGTCCGCCTGCGATACTGTGCCCGAGCCAGCGCCAACGGCTCTCAGCGAAGATGAGTTCGAGCGGCTCGTCACGCTCGCGCAGGTTCCGGACAATCCGTTCCGCGAGGAACAGAACCTCACGCGTATCCTTCAGCGTCCGGAACTCGATACCGACCAGCGCCTGCGCGTGCTCGGCATGCGTGCGGCGGTGCGCAGCGCGACGGCAGCGAATCTCGTCGGCGCCATCGCCGACTATGAGCAGATGGTGCGCATTGCGCCGTACGGCCATCGTCTTGCGAAGGTTGCCGCCGACGAGAAGGTGTATTCGGAAACGCAGAAGGGCTACATCGACCGGCGTATCGCCGCCGGGCCGGCGGGCAATCCGGTGCAGTACTTCAACGACCTGATGCAGCTCGGCCGCCATGCCGAAGCTGCGTCCTTCGCCCGGGCCTCGATGATCGACCTGACGGCGCCGCAGGCGGAGAAACTCACCAAGGCCGGCTTTCTTTGCGAAGGGCCGGGCTATGCCGGTCGCTCGTATCGCTGGGGCGGCGGCAGTTCGGGCGTACACACCGTCTACTGGTGCGATGGGCGCTAGACACTAAAGCGCCTTCACCATGAAAACCAGATCGAGGCTCTTGCCGAACTTGCGGCCGACGCCTTTCAGGTTGCCCTGGATCTCGAAGCCGGCCTGTTCATGCAGCGCGATCGAGGCGGCGTTCGCTGAATCGATGCCGCCGACCATGGCGGAAAGGCCCAAGCCCTTAGCCCGCTGGACCAGCGTCGCGAGGATCGCGCGCCCGACGCCACGCCGCTGTGCGGCGGGCGAGACATAGACAGAGTGCTCCACCGTCTTCACGTAACCGGGAAAGTCGCGGAATACGCCGAAGCTGCCATACCCCAACACGTCATCTGGATTGGCCGGGTCGATGGCCACGACCACGGGAAAGCCTGCGCCGCGCCGCACCGCCAGCCAGGCCTTGCGCTGTTCCAGCGTGGTCTCGGTTTCCGACCAGATCGAGAAGGTCTCGCGCACGGCGTGGTTGAAGATCGCCATGATGCCGGGCAGGTGGGTCTCGCCCGCGTCGACTACCTCGAACCCCGGCATCTCGCACCCCTCCGTTTCGCCGCGCTGCAACTGCACACTTTTGTCGCAAGCGGCCCGCGACTGCTAGCGGTTTCCGCGATCCATTTGGCTCTGGCCCCAAGACCAGCCTTGTGCGATTTCAAACCCAAGGCCCCGGTCGCGAGGGCCATGCGATAAAGACTGAATTTGGGAGCAGTGCGATGGCTGACACAGCCACATTTCCGGTGCGGACGATCGCGGAGTGCAACGCGCTGCTGACCGGCCCCGGCGCGCGCTTCGAGATGGAAGAAAAGGTCATCAACGGCGTCAAGCTGCGTACCTACAAGAACGCTCCCAAGACACTCCGGGACTGCGTGCTCAATTCGATTAGCTGGGGCGAGCGAGAATTCCTGGTCTACCAGGACGAACGGGTGACGTTCGGAGCTCACTACAAGGCAGTGGCCCGTCTAGCGACACAGCTTCGCGATGATTTTGGCGTGAGACCGGGCGACCGCGTCGCCGTCATCATGCGCAACTATCCCCAATGGTCGGTCGGCTTCTATGCGGCGCTGGTGATCGGCGCGATCGCTACGCCGATGAACTCCTGGTGGACAGGCGAGGAACTGGAATACGGCCTGTCGGATTCCGGCGCCAAGATAGCCATCGTCGATCCGGAAAAGCTCGAGCGTATCCGCGAGCATATGCCGAAGCTGACGTCGCTGAAGACCGTGCTGGTTGGGCGCCGCTCGGATGACGAGGCCGACCCGCGCATCGTCTCGCTCGACAAGCTGATCGGCGATCCGAATTCGTGGAATAAGCTGCCGGATATCAGGATGCCGGACGCCGAGGTCGGCGCGGACGATGACGCCACCATCATGTACACCTCGGGCACCACCGGAAAGCCGAAGGGCGCGCTGGCGACGCATCGCGGCATCATCTCGAACGTGTTCAATGGCATGGCCTGCCAGTCGCGGCACTTTCTGCGCCAGGGTCTGCCCGTTCCGGTGCGCGATCCGAAGGTCGATCCGCCGCGCATCCCGCTGCTGGCGATTCCGTTCTTCCATGCGACGGGCGCTTTTTCGAACCTCGTTCCGGCGATCATGAACGCCGACAAGATCGTCACCATGTACAAGTGGGATACGGCCGAAGCGTTGGAGATCATCCAGCGGGAGAGGGTCACCACCATCGGCGGCGTGCCGGCGATCGCGTGGCAGGTTTTGGAACATCCGGACCGGGACAAGTACGATCTCTCCTCGATCCAGTTCGTCGCCTATGGCGGCGCGCCTTCGGCGCCGGAGCTGGTCGCCACCATCAAGCGGAAGTTTCCGTCGGCGCTCGCGTCCAACGGCTGGGGTATGACCGAGACCTGCGCGGCCTCGTGCGTGAACTTCGGCAAGGACTATGAAGTGCGCCCGGATAGCTGCGGCGCGGCCGGCCCGGCGATGGATTTCAAGATCGTGGGCGCGAAAGGCGAGACGCTCGGCGTCAACGAAGTCGGCGAGCTGTGGGTCAAGGGCCCTAACAATTGCAAGGCCTACTGGAACAAGCCTGAGGCGACGGCGAAGACCTATATCGACGGCTGGGTCGTTACCGGCGACATCGGCCGCATCGACGAGGAAGGCTTCGTCTTCCTGCTGGACCGCGCCAAGGACATGCTGATCCGCGGCGGCGAGAACATCTACTGCATCGAGGTCGAGAGCGCGCTTTATGACCACCCGGCGATCATGGATGCGGCCGTCGTCGGCATTCCGCACAAGGTGCTGGGCGAGGAAGTCGGCGCCGTGGTGCAGGTGAAGCCCGAGATGGAGGTGACGGCCGACGAGCTTCGCCGCTTCGTCTCGCAGAAGCTGGCCACCTTCAAAGTGCCGGTCGAAATCCAGATCCAGCGCGACCCGCTGCCGCGTAACGCCAACGGCAAGATCATGAAAAACGAGCTGCGGGTCAGGTTCAGCCCGAGGCCCGGTTAACCTTGTTGGAACCCTCCGGGGGCGGCTGCGTTCCCCCCTCGTAGCTGAACGAGGGACAACATCATGAGCCGCTCTCTGCTGTGGACCACAGCCGTATTCATCGTGTTCGCGTTCGCGACGTTGATCGTCTTTTTCTGGATCAAGGAAGGCTCGCTGCAGGAAGCGGGCGCGTCGATGGACAGCCTGCTCGGCAAGACGGGCGGTGAAATCGCCGAGTCGACTGGATCGGTGGTCGACGCCACGGGCGGCGCGATCGACCGCGCCACGGACGGCGACGACAGCACCTGAACTCTTTCAAGGGAGAATGCCATGCGCACGCTGGCCATGATCATCGTCGTTCTCGCTGTGGGGTTCCTCGGCGTGATGGGCTACTACTATTTCCGCGACGGCTCGCTGCAGTCGGCAGGCGCTGAAGTGGACCAGGGTCTGGCCAAGGTGGATCAGACCACACAACCGCTGCAGGACTCGCTCGGAGAAGTAGGCGACGGCGTCAAGAAAAGCGTCGACCGCGCCACCGATGGCGACGACCGCACCTGATAACCATCCCTGCCGCTAGGACACGCGCCGCCCTGTCAAAAAGGTCGAGACACGCATTCGTTTGGATGTATCGTCTCGCTTCAGACAGCAAGGGGCGCGTGCTCGATCATGCCGGCATCTGGACCCGCATCTTCCGAAGCCATCGATGTTGTGATCGTAGGCGCCGGCTTTTCCGGGCTCTACATGCTGCACAAGCTGCGCGGCCTCGGCTTCTCGGCGAAGGTCTTTGAAGCGGGCAGCGGCGTGGGCGGCACCTGGTTCTGGAACCGCTATCCCGGCGCGCGGGTCGATGTCGAAAGCCAGGAATATTCCTTTTCATTCTCGGAGGACCTGGAGAACGAGTGGAAATGGAGCGAGCGCTATGCGCCGCAGGCCGAACTCCTGAAATACCTCAATCACGTCGCTGACCGGTTTGACCTGAGACGCGACATCCAGCTCGAAACGCGCGTCACCGAAGCCGTGTTCGACGAGGAGCAGAAGCGCTGGCTGGTTGCGACGGACAAGGGCGACCGGATCGCGGCGCGGTTCTGCGTCATGGCGACAGGCATGCTGTCGGTCGCCAAGGATCCCGACATTCCGGGCGCAGGCTCTTTCAGGGGCAAGACGTACTGGACATCGCGCTGGCCGCACGAAGGCGTCGACTTCACCGGCCAGCGGGTTGGCATCATCGGCACGGGATCGTCGGCCATCCAGTCCATTCCCGTCGTCGCGGAGCAGGCGGAGCATCTCTACGTGTTCCAGCGCACGCCCAACTTCAGCGTTCCAGCGCATAACGGACCGATCGATCCCGGCATCGTGAACGACTGGAAGGCGAACCGCGCCAAATACCGCCAGATGGCGAGGGAGTCGGGCTTCGGCATTCTCAGGGTCGACCAGTCCGAGCAGTCGGCGCTGGAAGCCACGCCGGCGGAACGCACGCAGGCCTACGACATACGCTGGGCGCGCGGCGGCTTTGCGCTCACCGGCGCGTATGCCGACATCATCGTGAACAGGCAGGCGAACGACACGGCCGTCGAGTTCGTGGCCGACAAGATCCGCAGCATCGTCAAGAATCCCGAGGTTGCCGAGAAGCTGATCCCGAAGACCTATCCGATCGCCACCAAGCGGCTGTGTGTCGACACTGGCTACTACGCGACCTTCAACCGCGACAACGTAACGCTGGTCGACATCGCGGCGTCGCCTATCGAGGCGATCACGCCGGACGGTCTGCGCACATCCGAGGCAGACTACAAATTCGACAGCCTCATCTTCGCCATCGGCTTCGACGCGATGACTGGCGCATTGGGCAAGATCGATATTCGTGGGCGCAAGGGTGTGGCCCTGAAGGACAAGTGGTCAGAAGGGCCGAAGACCTATCTCGGCCTGATGGTGTCGGGCTTTCCCAACATGTTCATTGTCACGGGGCCGGGCAGTCCGTCGGTCCTGTCCAACATGGTCGTGTCCATCGAACAGCATGTCGACTGGATCTCCGATTGCATCACCTATGTCAGCCACCGCCAGGTCGACGCGATCGAGGCGACGCCGGATGCGGAGAGCGCCTGGGTCGTGCACGTCAACGAAGTCGCGGCGATGACACTCTTTCCGCAGGCCAATTCCTGGTACATGGGCGCGAACGTGCCGGGCAAACCGCGCCTCTTCATGCCGTACATCGGCGGCGTCGGCGTCTACCGGCAGAAGTGCGATGAGGTGGCGGCGCGGGGATACGAAGGATTTGAGCTGTCGACGCCGGCGGCTGGCCGTTAGATCCAGCGCTGCCATTTCAGGATTCCGAGCAGGCCGATGCCCAGCACCGCGGTCATCCCCACCACCGCGCCGAACGACCATGGCTGGTCGTTGTAGGGGATGCCGGCGAGATTCATGCCGAGCAGGCCAGTGATGAACGTCATGGGCAGGAAGAATGCCGAAATGATCGATAGAGCAAGCAGTCGCCGGTTGAGCGTTTCCTGCCGCTGTCCGGCCAGCTGATCCTGAAGCACCGCTGCGCGATCACGGATGGAATCGAGCTCCTCGGCGATGCGGGTGATACGATCCGCCGTTTCTCGCAGGTGGAGGGAGTGGTCCTCGTCGAACAGCGAACGGCCTTCCTTCTGAAGCTGCGTCATCGCCTCGCGCTGGGGCAGGATATAGCGGCGCAGCAGCAGGATGGTGCGGCGGAACTCCGCCAGCGAGGTCGCCGGCAACCGTTCGCGCGCCGCCAGCAGCGTCTCCTCGAACTCGTCGGCTTCTTCTTTGAGCTGGTCCACCACCGGCTCGATATTGTCGACCAGCCGCTCGGCGATGCAGACCAGCAGGCCACCCGGCGTCAGAGGAGAAAACCCGTGCGCGGTTTCCTCGCGAACCTCGTGGATAGCCTTCACCGGATAGGACCGCATCGAGATGACGACATTGGTCATCGCCCAGATGCGCACCGAGATCATGTCTTCGGGTTCGGCGCCCGGGTTGTGGTTGATGCCGCGCAGGTTCAGCAGCAGGCCATCTTCGTAGGAGGCGCACCGCGGGCGGGTCTCGGATTGCAGCAGCGCCGTGATGACGGTTTCGTCGAGGCCGCTTGAGGCCTCCAGCCATTCCCGAGTTTCGTCGGCCAGGCGGTTGAAGTGCAGCCATCGCCAGCCCTCGCTGGGGCAGGCCGCCGTCGGTTTGATCTTCTGCCAGTCGACCTTTTCGACGCCGCCGGCCATAGGGAATTCAAAGCCGAAGATGAACGCTTCGGCGTTGGGTTCGCTGTGATCGTTGCGTTCGACGGGTGAGACGGGCATTTGTAGTCCAGCGAGGGTTCAGCCGCCTTCTAGCCTTGACCGCCGAGTCTGCAAACCCTGCGCCGCGCGGCCCAGTGCGGAGCGATCGCGAGCCTGCGAGAAGGGCGATCGTGGCCTGGTCTGGTCGCCAGGCTGCATGGACGTTCTTTCAGGTCTTGCCGCCGCTTGGGCCCTAACGTCTAAAGGCGCGGATTGCGGCTATGGCTTCAGATGAGCGCTAACCTGGAAAACGGACCCCGCCGGCTCGATGTCGAGCTGGTCAGGCGCGGCTTATCGGCCTCGCGCGCGGCGGCGCGTGCGGCGATCGAGGCGGGAAAGGTAACGGTGGGCGGCGTTGCGGCGGTGAAACCCGGCCAGATCGTCTCAGGCGATACCGCGATAGAAGCAGAGCCTGCACACCCCTGGGTGTCGCGTGGTGGGGTAAAGCTGGCCCATGCGCTCGACGTGTTCGGGATCGACCCGGCGGGGCGGATGTGCGTCGACATCGGCGCGTCGACCGGCGGGTTCACCGACGTGCTGCTGTCGCGCGGGGCGAGGCATGTCGCTTGCGTCGATGTTGGCAGCGCCCAGCTCAACGCGCGGCTGCGTGGCGATCCACGGGTGACGAGCCTCGAGCACACGGATGCCCGCAAGCTGACGCTGGACATGATCGGCGAGCGGCCATCACTGGTCGTGTGTGACCTCAGCTTCATCTCGCTCGCGAAGGCGCTCGGACCGGCGCTTGGACTTGCGAGCAGCGAGGCGATTCTGATCGGCCTGTTCAAACCGCAGTTCGAAGTCGGGCCTGCGCGGGTAGGGAAGAACGGCATCGTCACCGACCGGGCAGCGACGGAGCAGGCGGCCCGGGATTTCGAAACCTGGCTGACGTCTGCAGGCTGGAGCGTGTTCGGCTGGACGCCCAGCCCCATCCGCGGCGGAGACGGAAACGAGGAGCGGCTTTTCGGCGCCCGCAATCACTGATCGTTAGCGTACCGCTGTTCTGAAATCAGTTGGAGAACTCGGTGAACTTGGGACGAGGCTGCACCACGAGTCGCCCAGGCATTACGGGAGGTTATCAGGGCCAACCCTCGGGCGAGCGGCAATCGCTTGCGCGACCGCTGCTCGCCCTCGTCAGGCCCTGGGTTGGGGGGACGGGCCTGCTCAGCGAAGGCCGCCCACACGTCCCGGATGTCGGGCTGCAAGCCGCCTAATCTCTTACTTTCCAGCCGCCATAGTATGTGTCGCGGCAAGCTTCCACGGAACGGCTAATTTCCGTCCCATCGGGGAGCCGAGTCGTCTGAATTGCGTCAGAGCAGTCCCGGCCCGCGTAATCTTGGTTTTGGTTATAGGAGCCGTCGTCGTCCCGGTAAAGATCATTGGAACGATTCTGATGATGCTCGTAGCTGCGGCGTTCCGAAGCAGCTGAGCCGTACCGGTACTCGCGTTCTCTATAATCGCCGTAGTCCGACGGTGGATAAATTGCCGGCCGAGGCTCGTAACCCGAAGGATATGACGGATAGCGCGGGTCATAGCTCCTGGAATCAGGGCCGTAGGGTGGATAATCCCGTCCCCCGTACGACCCCGAAGGTTCATGATACCGCGGATCGCAATTCGTGGAACTACGCCCGATTTCCGAACCGGCCAGCCCGCCTAGGACAGCGCCGACCGCCGTGCCGTCGTGACGATGTCCGGAGGCCGCAACATTCGATCCCAAAATACCGCCGAGGACGGCGCCGAGAATGGCGCCGCCGGCCTGGTTCTCGCGGCGTTCCCCGCCGCAGTTGTCGCGATAGGACTGGGCTGCGGCCGGCATGGCAGTCACGCCAAGCGCGGTGACGAGCAGAATTGCCTTGAGACGCATTGGGCGGATCCTCCGACCGGAACTGTTCCAGCCTGCACGATCCGCCTCTCAATCTGAACGAGGCCTGAAGCGTTGTTCATCAAGCCGCTTAATCTGCGGCTAGCGACCGGTCTGTCCCAGATGTCGGAGCTTGTGGTCGGCCAACGCTGCCGCGAGCATCGCCTCCGCAACTGGTGCACCGCGAATGCCGACACATGGATCGTGCCGGCCTTTTGTGCGGATGTCCGTATCCTCGCCCTGCTTCGTTACGGTCTTGCGTGGTGTGAGGATGGAGGACGTAGGTTTCACCACCATGCGCGCAACAATTGGCTGGCCGGTGGAAATGCCGCCGAGCACGCCGCCATTGTTGTTCGACAGGAACTCGACGGAGTTGCCATGGCTGCGCATCTCATCCGCATTCTGTTCGCCGGAGAGCGCGGCGGCGGCAAAGCCTGCGCCGATCTCGACGCCCTTCACCGCGTTGATGCTCATCAGGCCGGAGGCGATGTCGGCTTCGAGCTTGCCATAGACCGGTGCGCCCCAACCGGGCGGCACGCCATCGGCGACAACTTCAACGATCGCGCCGCAGGACGAGCCCGCCTTGCGCGTTTCGTCGAGGAAGATTTCCCACTTCGCGGCCGCGTCCTTGTCCGGGCACCAGAACGGATTGTTCTCGACCTCGTCCCAGCTCCATTTCGACCGGTCGATCGCGTGCGGCCCGATCTGCACCACGGCGGCGCGCACCGTGATCGACGGCCCGAGCACCAGCCGCGCAACGGCCCCGGCGGCGACGCGCGAGGCCGTCTCGCGGGCGGAGGAGCGGCCGCCGCCGCGATAGTCACGCACGCCGTATTTCTGGTCGTAGACATAGTCGGCATGGCCGGGGCGATAGCTGTCGCGGATTTCCGTGTAGTCCTTCGAGCGCTGGTCGGTGTTCTCGATCATCAGCGAGATGGGCGTGCCCGTCGTCACCGGCCCGCCCGTGCGGTCGTCCTCGAAGACGCCGGACAGGATCTTCACCTTGTCCTCTTCCTGGCGCTGGGTGACGAAGCGCGACGTGCCCGGCCGCCTGCGATCCAGCCATTTCTGGATGTCGGCCTCGGTCAGCCCGATGCCCGGCGGGCAGCCGTCGACCACGCAGCCGATCGCCGGCCCGTGGCTTTCGCCCCAGGTCGTCACGCGGAAGAGGTGGCCGTAGGTGTTGTGCGACATGCTCTCTCTCTGCGCGCTGGGTTAAGCAAAATCGGAGAGATTGAACAGCCCTGTCTCGTCCGGCCCGCCTATCCGGCCGGTTGGCGGGCCGCGGCGAGTTCTGCTTCAAGCTCGGCAATGCGGGCCTTCAGCGCGCCGACAGCCGGCTCGATCTCGGCAAGGGTGTAGCGCGGGGTGATGTGCTGGGGGCAGTTCCAGTCGAACGCCTCCACGTCGATGACGAAGGCCCGCTCCACCTTTGCGCGGTAATCCGGGTCGATCAGGGCGGCGGCCAGCGCCGGATCATCTGCCAGGTTCACCGTGCGGACATGGCCCAGCAGCTTCAGCCGCGTCTGGCTGGGATAGTCCATGAAGAACAGCGCCGCCCGATCGTCCTTCGACAGATTGCCGACGGAGACGTACTGGCGATTTCCCCTGAAATCGGCAAAGGCGATCTGCGTGGCCGACAGCACCTTCACGAAGCCGGGCGCGCCGCCCCTGTGCTGAATATATGGCCAGCCGGTCTCGCTGACGCTCGCCATGTAGAAGCTGTCACGCGAAGCGACGAAGCCGGCCTCGGCGTCCGTGAGGCTGTCGCGCACCGTCTCGCCATCGCGCGTGGAATAGGCCTGGCGGCTGCCATTGGCGGCCTGCGCTTCCTTCACCGCCGGGGTAAAGGCGACGTTCAGGAAATGCGATGTCATGCCGCCTCTCCCAGCAGGTCGTCGGGCAGGGCGGACAGGAAGGCGCGGAAGGGCTCGCCCGAACCGAGGCCGCGTGACAGCACAAGGCTGCCCTGCATCAGCATCACCGCGCGCTCGGCGCGCCGCCGGGCTGCCTTTGGGGCATGACCAGCTTCACGGGCGACCCGCGAGAAAGCGTCGATCAGCGCCTCGAACGAGGATCGGATCGCGGGCGAAAACGGGCCGTCCGCGCTCCGCGGCGAGGACAGCATGTTGAGCAGGCAGGCCTTGCGTCCGCCGGAGTAGAAATCGTCGAGCCGCCGCGCTGCCGCCGCGATACGGGTCTTCGGCTCGCCGCCCTGTTTCAGTGGAGCCAGCACGTTCTCTCCGAACCAGCCGATCGCCGCCGCCAGCACCTCGTCCGCCATCTGCTGCTTGCCGCCCGGAAAGCGGTGATAGAGGCTCGCCTTCTGCAGGCCCGCCCCCTCGGACAGGGCGGCCAGCGATGCGCCTTCATAGCCGAGATCCCGGAACACCGAAGCGAGACGCGAGAGCAGCTCATCCTCGTCTATCGAAAGCGGTCGAGCCAAGCAGGGCCTCCGGATAATTACCGATCGAACGGTAATATAACTCCCGACCCCGCCGGGCGCCAGAGGCGCCCGAACGATTGTTCGATAATTTACCGCGTACGCGGGAATTCGGCTCTGGGCGTGACGGGAGGGGCGCCGCGGAGCGGGAGGCGCGCTCTCATCCCGAGGAGCCGCCAGAGGCGGCGTCTCGTTGGACGACGGCGCGCTACGGTTGGATCAGCTGGCGGCCTCCAGCCTCGCCCGCTCTTCATTGTAGCCTTTGTACGACTCTTTGAACGAACCCTGGTTTAGCAGCATCTCGGCGACCGGGCGTTTGCCTGTGCGATCGAAGAGCTTCGTGCGGACCCAGCAATTTTCCACGCGCTTGCTCTCGGACAGGGCGACGATTTCGCGGCTGACCAGATAGTCCTCGCTTACGAAGAGCGGGCTGTCGATGACGCGGATCTGCTGGTCGACGAAGAGGCCGAGCGCCGGCCCGCGCGTCGGGAAGGCGGATTCCTTTCCGGAAGTGCGGCTGGAGTATTGCGCCAGCACGGAGATCATCTCGAGCGGGATGATGGCGCGGCCCCAGGGCGAGGATTTCGGGTCTGAATACCAGGGCGAGTTCTCGGTGATCTTTGCGAGCTTCTCGCTCAGCGAGAAGGGATAGAGCGCTCCCATGTTCTGGTCCGGGTCCATGCGGATGGGCTTGTCCTCCTCGATCTTCATGCCGACCTTGAGGTCCTGCATGATCACGAGCTTGCCGGGCGGGCGCAGTTCCTTGAGACGCTTTTCGAGCAAGGTCTCGCCGGGGCCGATGCTGGCGGACGCTTCGTGCACCGGCGTGCCGTCGCCCTTCACGACCCATGCTTTCGTCGTCATCGCGCCGGGCTCGGGCCATTCAACGAAAGCCTGCGTCTCTTCACCTTCGACCACCATGTTCTGGTAGTGCGCGGAAATGCAGCCACGCTCGAACCAGTCCTTGCCCCAGATCCTTTCCATCAGCGGCGGGTAGAGGCTGAAATGGGTGGGGCCTTCGATGGGCGCGCCGCGCAGACCCAGCTTCTCCGCGGTCGCGTCGTCATGGACGGAGGCGTGGCCGCCATACTCCTGCTCCTGTAGCATCTGCGCCGGCTTGCGGAGCGGACCACGTAGGACGAGGGGCGTTGTGAAGGTCATGTGGCAGACTAGCGTGGCGCCGTTCGCATGGATAGGTTGCGCGCAACAATCCGGAGCGATCCCATGACCTACAACTTCAAAGGCAAGACCGCCGTCGTTACAGGCGCCAGCCGCGGCATTGGCGAGGCTATCGCGCGGACGCTGGCGGCGGATGGCGCGAAAGTCGCGCTGGTGGCGCGTTCGGCGGACAAGCTGAAGGCGTTGGCGGCGAGCCTGCCCAACGGCGCTGTCGCGATCGAAGCCGACATGGCTTCGGCCACGGGCTGGAAGGCCGCCGCGGAAGGCGCGCTCAAGGCGCTCGGCGACGTCGACATCCTCGTCAACAATGCCGGTGTCAGCGCGGCGCAGCCGTTCGGCAAGGTGACGCCCGAGGGCCTCGACGAAACTCTCAACGTGAATGTGCGCAACCTGATCCTGCTGACGGATGCGCTCTCCGCATCGCTCGTCAAGCGCAAGGGCGCCGTGGTGAATATCTCGTCGGTGTCGGCCTTCTCCGGCGCACTCGGGCAGATCGCTTATTCGACTTCGAAGGGCGCCGTGAACTCCTTCACGCGCAACGCATCGATCGACCTCGGCCGCTCCGGCGTGCGGGTCAACGCCATTGCGCCGGGCGTGATCGACGACGGCATGTGGTCGACCGCCTTCGCCAAGGGCCTCGACCGTGAGAAGACGCTCGAGCGCATGGGCCGGCTGGTGCCGCTGGAGAGGCGCTGGGGGACGGCGCAGGAGATTGCGGACGCGGTGGCGTTCCTCGCTTCCGACAAGGCGGCCTATATTACGGGACAGGTTCTACGTGTGGATGGCGGTATGATCGTGTGAGGTAATTCATGGTTGGGGATCGATCTGTTGTCGTGAAGGCGTTTGGCGGTGCGCTGGCGCTGTGTTGTATGTCGGCGTGCGGTCAGGAGAAGGAAGGCTTGCCCGCCGAGCCGATCAAGGTGGAGCGAATTGTTCAGGTAGACAGCATGCCTGAGCGACCTTGTGTGGTGCGGAGCCTTGGAGAGTTCCAGAAGACAGAAAAGGTTAGTCTCTGGGAATTCACCCTGCCGGTGTCAGGGGTTCCGACATCGAGACAGATCGAGGCTGCTTCGGCCGAACAGGGTCCCTGGCCGGCGACGCTGAACGCCACCGAGGCAGGGATCCGCAAGCCGGTCTGGTTCGACATTTATTTCCGCAAGGCGCCGACGGGACTTCAGATGACGATGAACTTCAATGACTCCGGACCGGCGCACGATCAGTCTGATATCTCGACCACCTTGCGCTGGATGCGGAAAGCGGAAGCGCTGATCCTGCAGACATGCGGGCTTACCGCGAAATCTCCTGCGCGGGAATCCTGCGGCATCACCCCCAACCTGAAGTGTGCATGAGCAAGCTTATCCCGCCTTCTCCCGACGCGGAGACCTATGCAAAAAATGCCGCGTCTTCGCCCGACGATCCGAAGCTGTTCGCCAAGGACGATCCGTTTGCACTATTTGGGGAATGGCTAGAGGAGGCCAAGAAGAAGGAGCCTAACGAGGCCAACGCGATGGCGCTCGCAACGGCGGATGAGCATGGCGCGCCGGATGTGCGGATGGTCCTGCTGAAGGACGTCTCGGGCGACGGCTTCGTCTTCTACTCCAATGCGGAGAGTCGGAAGGGCCAGCAGCTGGCCGCCAACGCGCAGGCGGCGCTGTGTTTCCACTGGAAGTCCCTGCGCCGCCAGGTTCGCGTGTCGGGCAGGGTGAACGAGGCCAGCGCCGAGGAGGCCGACGCCTATTTCGCCACGCGCGCCAAGGACAGCCAGATCGGCGCCTGGGCATCGGACCAGTCCCGCCCCATGGAAGGCCGGTTCGAGCTGGAAACCCGGATCGCCAAGGCGGCGGCCAGATACGGCCTCGGGAAAACGCCGCGTCCGCCGCACTGGAAAGGCTGGCGGATCGTGCCGACCCGCATCGAATTCTGGCGCGACCGGCCATTCCGCCTGCATGACAGGCTGGAATTCAGCCGCGAAGGCCCCGGCAAGCCCTGGACGACACGCAGGCTTTACCCCTGATCCTGCGCAGTCCCGTTGGCGCGCGTGTAAACCTTATGGCAGGCTCTGTCCCACAAGACTCCCGAACCGGCGCAAGACCGGAAAAATGGACGAGAGGGAGAGAGCAATGATGCTGCTGAAGCGTATGGCGCTTGTCGTCATGCTGTCGGGTATGTCCGAGACCGCAATCGCCCAGCAGACGCCTCCGCCCGCAGAGCCTTCGACCCACACCGAACCGTGGTGGAATTCCAAATACGGCGAGGCCGATACCATCGGCGCGCTCAACAATCTTTCGCCCAAGATCGTCAAGGACGCCGCCAAGCTCATCAAGACCGGCAAGGCTTATGCGCTCGGCGTGCCGACCGGGCCGGACACGCCGGCCTATGGCAACCGCAAGATCACCATCGAGCGCACGCCGGGACCGGGCAGCGACTTCACGCCGAACGGAACACAGCGCGTCACGTCGTTCGATGAACGGGTGACGACGTCGATGGGCATCGGCACGCAGATCGATGGGCTCGCTCACCTCGGCGTCGACCATCACTATTACAACGGCATCGAGGGCAAGGATCTCGCCGGTTCCTACAAGCTCGATATCGCCTCGATCCCGCCGATCGTCACGCGCGGCGTGCTGATCGACATGACCAAGCACTACAAGAAGCCGATGCTGGAAGTGGGCGACACCTACAACAAGGCCGAGATCATGGCCGCCGCCAAGGCGCAGAAGGTCACGATCAGGAAGGGCGACGTAGTGCTGTTCCACACCAACTGGATCGAGAAGGCGACGACCGACCGGGAGCTCTATCGCCGCAACGAGCCGGGCCTGGGCGAGGAGGGCGCGCAATATCTCGCTGACCTCGGCGTCGTCGCTGTCGGCTCCGACACCATCGCGCTTGAGGCCCTGCCGTCTCCACCCGGTAAAACATTCATTGTCCACCAGACGCTGCTCGCCAAGAACGGTGTCCACATCTTCGAAAGCCTCGACACGCGCGAGCTGGCCAGGGACGGGGCGAGCGAATTCCTGTTCGTGCTTGGTGCCCCGCGTATCCAGGGCACGGTGCAGATGGTGATCAATCCGGTGGCGATTCGCTAACGCCAGCCGCCTGCGGCCGCCAGCGGACGCAAAAACGCCTAGCTTGCCTGCAATCAATGTTGCCGGGTCTGGACGTTTGTTCGTCGTGCGGGCCAAGAAGGCCGTTAAGCTGGCAATCGAGGTACGCACCGATGAAGTCCCTGCTTTCATCCGCCGCCATGGCGGCGATTTCGATCCTCGTGCTCGCCGGATGCGGCGATCCGTCGAAGAGTCTTGCAGAGGCGCAGCCGGCGACGAGTTCCGAGCTTGTGGCGTTCTCGCGGGAGTCGACGCACGCAATCAAGTTGAGCCGGGACGGCGCCTTGCTGCAGCGCTATTGCCTGAACATGTCCGGCGCGGACTGTCCGCCGGATACGATCCAGGTGCTTGGCCAGTTCGGCTTCAATGATGGCGAGACCGGCATCGATCTCGCCTACGCGTTCGTCCTGATGGCGGCCGATGCGAAGGACGGCGCCGCCGACCAGAAATCCAGTGACGAGGATTTCATCGCCGCCACCTACCGCGTCACGCTGGGACGCGAGCCGGATGCGGAAGGCGCAGCCCACCATCTTGCCTCGATCCAAGGCAAGGATATCGACGCGCGCAAGGCGCTGGTCCTGACCTTTCTCAAATCGTCTGAGTTCACGTCGCAGAAGTAGGCGCGAGCGCCGCCGATGGCGATGACCTACCGCGAGTTCAACACTTTCTGCGGCAGCCTGCCGGCGACGAGCCATGTCGTGCAGTGGGGCGGCTCGCATGTCTGGAAGGTGGGCGGCGACACCGGCAAGGTGTTCGCGATCGGCGGATGGGCCTCCTCGTCTTCTTCTGGGGGTCACCATCCCGGCATCACCTTCAAGGTTTCCGACATCGGCTGGGAGGTCCTGCGCGACGCACCCGGCTGCCGGCCCGCGCCGTATCTGGCTTCGCGCGGCATGAAATGGATCCAGAGCTATGACGAGCCGGGGCTGAGCAAGGCCGAGTTGAAGCGATACCTGAAGACGTCGTGGGAGCTGACCGCCGCGGGGTTGACGAGGAAGAAACGCGCGGAGTTCGGGCTGGCGTGAGTCCGCGCTCTCGCAGCGTGGGCTGCGGGTTGGGTTTTTCGAGTTTTGGGCACACGCGTCGCGTGCTGGATTCAGAAAAACGACACCACCGCCAACACCAACACCAACAACGGCTGACGTCCCGGCGTGCCGTTGCCGGCTTCACTTGAAGCCGGTGCGATTTCCCTCCCCCTGGAAGGGGGAGGTCCGGCTTTGACGAAGTCAAAGTCGGGGTGGGGGTCACTTTGATCGGCGGGCGTGGACCCAAGTGATCCCCACCCTCCGCGAGCTTCGCTCGCTCCGACCTCCCCTTTCCAAGGGGAGGTGATCCCCTTCGCCTCATGCGGCGTGAGTACGCCCTCGTGCCTCGAGACGCGCACT
>JAUYPV010000064.1 GCA_030697555.1 Hyphomonadaceae bacterium | reverse complement strand
GGGCCGCTTCCGGCAGAATCTTTTGGGCAAGCGCGTGGACTACTCGGGCCGGTCGGTCATTGTGGTCGGTCCGGAACTCAAGCTCTGGCAGTGCGGGCTTCCCAAGCGCATGGCGCTCGAACTCTTCCGGCCGTTTGTCATCGAGAAGCTGATCGACCGCGGCATCGCGCACAACATTCGGGGCGCCGGGCGCATCATTGAAGAAGAAGGCGACGAGGTCTGGGGGATCCTCGAAGAGGTCATCCAGGGCAAATACGTGCTGCTCAACCGCGCGCCGACGCTGCACCGCCTTTCGATCCAGGCCTTCCAGCCGGTGCTCATCGAGGGACTCGCCATTCAGATTCATCCGCTCGTTACGAGCGCCTTTAACGCCGACTTCGACGGCGACCAGATGGCCGTGCACGTGCCGCTTTCACGCGAAGCCGTCCTCGAGGCCCAGCGCGTCATGCTCAGCACGCACAACATGCTGTCCCCGAGCTCGGGTTTGCCGATCGTGTCCCCAACGTTGGACATGGTGCTCGGGATGTACTACCTGACTGACATGGAGCCCACCGCGGAGGGCCAGAAGCCCCTGCTGTTCGCGGACTTCGATGACGCGCTGCTCGCCTGCGAGCTGAAGCGCATCACATTGCAGCAGGAGATCAGTGTGCGTGGCCGCGACGGCGAGCCGGTCAACACGACCGCCGGACGGATCGTGTTCAACTCCGTGCTGCCGGAAGACCTTGGCTTCCAGAACAAGCGGTTCTCCAAAAACGAGATCGGCGACCTGGTGGCGATGTGCCACGGGAAGTACGGCAACGAGCGCACGGCGGCGGTCCTCGATCAGATCAAGGACCTGGGCTTCCGCTACGCGACGCAGTCCGGCACCACAATCGCTATCAGGGACATCATCACGCCGCCGCAGAAGCAGTCGCTGCTCTCAGCAGCAGACATAAAAGTGGCGCGCCTGGAGGAGCAGTACCAGGAGGGCCTGATCACGGGGCAGGAGCGCTACCAGGCGGCGGTGGACATCTGGAACGACGTCTCGAGCCGGATGGAGGCGGCGGTGAAAGAGATGATGCCCACGTACCTGGGCATCCACGTCATGCAAGACTCAGGCGCCAAAGGCAACCTCGCCCAGATCAAACAGATGGCCGGCATGCGCGGCCTCATGTCGGACCCGAAGGGCCGGATCATCGAAAAGCCGATCCGGGCGTCGTTCGCCGAAGGTCTCTCGGTCCTGGAATACTTCATCTCCACTCACGGCGCGCGCAAGGGCCTGGCGGACACCGCCCTGCGAACGGCAGACTCCGGCTACCTGACCCGGCGTCTGGCAGACGTGGCGCAGGACGTGATCATCCTCAGCGAAGACTGCGGGACGCGGAACGGCATCCCGGTCCTTGCCTCTACCAGCGATCTCCAGGCCACGCTCGCGGAACGGCTGTTCAGCCGCTTCCCCGTCCAGCCGGTCGAGGCGCCGGGAGGCGGCAAGAAAAAGAAGGAAATCCTCGCCGGCGTGGACGCCCCGATGACCCGGGAGGTCGCCCAGAAGATTGAGGCCGCGGGAGTGCAAGAGATCTGGGTGCGATCGCCCCTGACCTGCGATGCGCAGCGCGGGATCTGCCAGAAGTGCTACGGCATGACCCTCGCCACAGGCGAGCTGGCCCTGATCGGCGAGGCGGCCGGCATCATCGCCGCCCAGTCCATCGGCGAGCCCGGCACGCAGTTGACGATGCGCACATTCCACACCGGCGGTGTCGCAGGCGCTGACATCACGGCCGGCCTCCCACGCGTGGTTGAGCTTTTCGAGGCCAGGTCGCCGCGCGGCATGG
The DNA here is from genome assembly GCA_030697555.1 of Hyphomonadaceae bacterium. Lineage (GTDB taxonomy): Bacteria > Pseudomonadota > Alphaproteobacteria > Caulobacterales > Hyphomonadaceae > UBA7672. Next base: position 749 of record JAUYPV010000064.1, on the reverse strand, counting down.
CCGTGCTGTCGGAGATCGGCGGCAAGGCCGAACTGCAAGAGACACCGGAAGGGCGCGTGATCAAGATCGTTTCTTCGGAGACTTTCACCGAGGAGATAGACATCCCGGAAACCCACAGGCAGGCGGTGAAGACCGGCGACTGGGTGGACGCCGGACAGGCAGTGCTCGTGGTCAAGCAGCGGGCCAAAGCCCAGGCCGAAAAGGCTGGCAAAGCGCTCGCCCACCCAGACGAAATAAACGCGCCCGTCGCAGGCCTCGTGGAGGTATCAAAGAACACGCTGACGATCAAATGGGAGGAGCGTGACGAACGCGAATACCTGATACCCGCCGCCGCTGAGGTCCAGGTCAAGGACGGGGACGAGGTCGTCCCCGGCCTGGCGCTGACCGCCGGCCCGAAGAACCCCCAGGACATCCTGCGCATCGAAGGCCAGGGCGCCGTCCAGAGATACATGGTGGACGAGGTGCAGGACGTCTACCGGTCTCAGGGCGTGGACATTCACGACAAGCACATCGAGACGATCATCCGCCAGATGCTGCGCAAAGTGCGCGTCGACGCCCCCGGCGACACCGACCTCCTGCCCGGCGAACTCGTCGACCGCCAGGAATACGAGCGGGTGAACAACCGCATCCTGGCCGAAGGCGGCGAGCCGGCCACGGCAAGCCCGGTGCTGCTCGGCGTCACACGCGCGTCCCTCAATACAGACAGCTTCCTGGCCGCTGCGTCGTTCCAGGAAACCGCCCGCGTGCTG
>JAUYPV010000019.1 GCA_030697555.1 Hyphomonadaceae bacterium | reverse complement strand
GCATATGCCGCGCCGGGCGTGAGGTCAGCGCGTGTTCTGGCAATTGGTTTGGACACGGCTTCAAGTAGCCATCGGCCGAGGCTGCCAGAGTTCGATCTTGTTGCCTTCCGGATCCATGATGTGGGCGAAGCGGCCATTGGCCTCGTCGGGGAAGTTCTTTACCGGCGTCACCCCGTGCCTTGCGCAGTTGGCGAGGACGCCGTCCAGATCGTCGACCGCGAGATTGATCATGAAGTCCTTGGTCGAGGGCGAGAAATAGTCGGTGTCCTGCTTGAAGGGGCTGAACACCGTGGCGGCGCCGGGATGGGCGGCCATGGCGTCCGGCAGAAGCAGGATGCCGCCCCAGTCCTGCAAGGGCATGCCGAGGACATCCGCATACCATTTCGTCAGTGCGGTGGAGTCCTTCGATTTGAAGAAGACGCCGCCTACGCCGATAACCTTCGCCATTGCCTGTCCCTTCTGAATGCCGGTCTGCCGCTGACAGAAGGGGCGAGCAGGCCCAAGCGCAATCGCCCAAAAGGGTGATTTACGGGAAATCGTCGATTTTTTCGGGCTCTCATTGAGAAAAGCTAGGCCGCGCGGGCATCTCTGCTGCGTTGCAATGTGGCCGCAGGAACGACTATATGCATCCGCAAGATACGAGAGATTTTCCTCCCATGGCCGTGATCGACCCCTCCGAAGCCTTGCTCACGCTTGTCCCCACGAAGGAAGTGGACGCCCGCAAGACGTTCGGCATCGATCTCGACTGGAAAGTCCCGGCTTTCGCGGAAAAGAACGGCTATGTGCCGGATTTCGACCCGGCCTACCAGTTCGACCCGCAGACCACCCGGGCGATCCTCGCCGGCTTCAAGTTCAATCGGCGGGTGATGATCCAGGGCTATCACGGCACCGGAAAGTCCACGCACATCGAGCAGGTGGCGGCGCGGCTCAACTGGCCGCTGATCCGCATCAACCTCGATAGCCACGTTTCCAGGATCGACCTCGTCGGCAAGGACGCGATCGTCCTCAAAGACGGCAAGCAGGTCACCGAATTCCGTGAAGGCATCCTGCCGTGGGCGCTGCAGCGTCCGATCGCGCTGGTGTTCGACGAATACGACGCCGGCCGGCCGGACGTGATGTTCGTCATCCAGCGGATTCTCGAAGCCTCGGGCCAGCTCACGCTGCTCGACCAGAATCGCGTGATGAAACCGCACCCGAACTTCCGCCTGTTCTCAACGACGAACACGGTTGGCCTCGGCGACACGACGGGCCTCTATCACGGCACGCAGCAGCTCAACCAAGGGCAGCTCGACCGCTGGTCGATCGTGACAACGCTCAACTATCTCGAGCATGACGCCGAGGTGGAGATCGTCGCGGCGAAGGTGCCGGATCTCGACAAGCAAACCATCTCCAAGATGGTTCGCGTTGCGGACATGACGCGGAACGCATTCATCGCAGGCGACATCTCGACCGTGATGAGCCCGCGGACCGTGATCACCTGGGGCGAGAACACGCTGATCTTCGGCGATATCGGCCTCGCCTTTCGCATGACGTTCGTCAACAAGTGTGACGAGCTTGAGCGGCCGGCGATCGCGGAATTCTACCAGCGCGCCTTCGCCAAAGAGCTGCCCGAAAGTGCGGCGATGGTGAAGGTCGCCTGATGCGGCGGCTGGCGCCTGCGCCGGCCGATCGTCTTTCGCGTCGCGCCGAGTTGCGCGGCGCCGCGAGGGACACTGAAGACTACGGGACTCCTGAAGGACAAACGCATGGATCTCGCGATCACACGCGCTACGGACGCCGATATCGCCGAACTGGGCGTCATCGGCCCAGCGGCCTACGCCGCTGCCTATCATGAGGATTGGGACGACGCTGTCGGGTTCGCACGCCAGATCACGGCGTTTGGTCCGGATGCGATGCGCGCTTTCATGGGCCGCCCTGACGCGCGCGTGTGGATTGCGCGGCAGGATGGCGTCGGCGTTGGCTTTCTCACCATGTGCGTCGGCTCGCTCGAGTCTATCGCCAGCCGCCCGAACGGCGCCGAGGTTCCACGCATCTACCTGCTGCCGGGCGCGCGGCGCGGCGGCATCGGCAAGAAGCTGCTGGAACAGGCCGAGGCGCAGGCGAAATCCGAAGGCTGCGACTATATCTGGCTCGACGTGATGGAGCATGCCGAGTGGGCGAGGGCGGCCTATGCGCGCTGGGGCTTCACCGACATTGGTGGCAAGGTCTTCGCGGGCGGACTGAAGCCCGGACGCAGCCGCGGTATGCGTGTGCTGGTGAAGGAACTCAAGTAGATCGGCGGAGGCGGCAATGAAGGTCGACGGACAATGCCAGTGCGGTGCGATCCGGTTCGAGGCCGAGGTCGATCCGGCGAAAGTCTCGATCTGTCACTGCACGGACTGCCAGAAGTTTTCGGGATCGCCGTGGCGCGCCTCGGCGCCGGCGCCAGCGGACACTTTCCGCATCACGGCCGGCAAGCCGGCGACCTACATCAAGACTGCGGACAGCGGGACCAAACGCCTGCAGGCTTTCTGCGGAACGTGTGGCTCGCACATCTACGCCGCGGCGCCCCAGAACACGCCCACCTACAACCTGCGGCTCGGCGTCGTGAACCAGCGCGCGGACCTGCCGCCGCAGAAACAGATCTGGACCAGCTCGGCGCTGCCCTGGGCCATGGATATCCACGACCTGCCGGCGAGCTAGAGAATCTAGCCTCAGCCGCGGATGCGATCCATCCAGACACAGAACGGATCGTCTGACGGCTGATCCATGTTGGCCGGCGGCAGCATGATCTCCATCGCGGTTTGTGGAATAGTGACGCCATAGGTGGAGACGACCCATTCGCGGAACTGCGTTGGAGGCTCGAGCAGGTCCGGGTTCATCGCGGCTTCGTGGGGCGGCAGGTTGAGCACCTCCGGCCAGCACAGTTCCTCGTACCCGATCGCCAGCAGGCGAAGGAAATCGAGCGGGGTTTCGACCATGATGCCGGTCATCATCGACCCGGAGCCGGAGCCCATGTGAACGATCTGCTGGGCGCCCGTATCGTCCAGCCATAGTGCGGCATAAGAACCGTCGCCACCAGTGCGCACGATGGGAGCGAGGCGGTCGGTCTCTTTAGGATTCTTGCAGCCGGTCCAGAGTGACGCGTGCTGTGGGTCGAGCGGTTCGAAGGCGATGCAGGATCCGCCGCGCGAGCGCAGGAATTCGCGATCGAGCATCCCGAAAGACGTGCCGCCGTGGGTTGTGCGTCCGACAGCGCCACAGGCGTCGATCCAATCGATAGCGGCGGCGAACTCGTCCGGCAAGCGTAGGCCAGAAGGCAATGAAGCGGTGATTTCTTCTCTCAGCTTTCCCAACTATGTTCTCCCCCACAAGGCAGTGCTGAAAGCATCGGAGACGAACATGGCAGGCGACATGATCCGCGTGAAGAGCCGCGATGGCTTCGAGTTGGGCGCGTATCACGTGAAGGCCGACGGGCCGCGCAAGGGCGGCGTTATCGTGATCCAGGAAATCTTCGGGCTCTCCGATCACGTCAAGGACATGGCGGAGCGGTTCGGGGCGGCAGGATACGAAGCCATCGCGCCGTCGATGTACGATCGCGCGGCGCCCGGCTGGATCGCCGATGCGAAGGATATCGCACAGGCCGTCGCCAAGGGCCGCGATCTTGCTATTGGCAACGGGCCCGACAACGCGATGAACGATGTCGGCGCCGTCTTCGACAAACTCAAGCCGAGCGGCAAGGTGTACGTCACCGGCTATTGCTATGGCGGCACGATGAGCTGGCTGGCGGCGGCGCGCATCGACGGACTGGCGGCGGCGTCCTGTTACTATGGCGGCAATATCGCGCAGATGGCGAACATGAAATTGAAATGTCCGACCATCTGCCATTTCGGCGCAAAGGATGAGCACATCCCGCTGGTCGGCTCGGTGGACAAGATCCAAGCCGCGCATTCGGAAGTTCCGGTCTATGTCTACGAAGCGGGTCACGGTTTCGCGCGCAAGAATTCCAACGACTATGACGCGGCGTCTGACAAGCTCGCTTTCGAGCGGACGCTCGACCTGTTCGGCAAGACGTGAAGCTGGTCTTCATCTGGGGTCCGGCCGCGTCCGGCAAGCTGACCGTGGCGCGGGAGCTGGCGAAGCTCACCGGGTTGCCGGTGTTCCACAATCATCTGGTGGTGGATGCGCTGCTCGAGCGGCTGCCGTTCGGCGACCCGGAATTCGTCCGGCTCCGCGAGGCGATGTGGATGGCGGGGTTCGAGACGGCGGCGACAGCGGGCTCATCGCTCATCTTCACTTTCGCGCCGGAGCCCACTGTGGTGGAAGGTTTTCCAGATCGCGTCATCGAGCTGGTTGAAGGCGAGGGCGGCGAGGTGAAGTTCGTAAGGCTCCAGCTTTCGGTCGGCGAGCAGGAAAGGCGCATCGCCAACGACAACCGGAAGGAGTTCAGGAAGCTGACATCGCTCGACTTGCTGCGCGAGTTGCGGCCGGCGTTCGACAGATGTGAAGCGGATATGCCGGCGGCGGATCTCGTGATCGATACCGATGAGATGGCGCCAGATACGGCAGCGCAGCGGATCGCAGCGGCCTTCGATCTACCCGCTGCTTCCGCCGTCACTTGAACGCCCAAGGGCGTTCATACTCTATAATTCTAGTCGTCGTCCGCCAGCGTGCCGGCGATCGCGCCAGCCGCCGCACCGATCAATGCGCCGCGCTCTGCGTCGCCATCGCCGGTGTTGTTGCCGATGGCTGCACCCGCTGCGCCGCCGACGGCAGCGCCGCCGAGCGTCGAGCAAGCACCCAGGGCCATCATTGTGGCGGCAAGGGTTGCCGCAATCACGGGTTTCATGTCCGTCATGTTGGTCTCCGATTCTCTGACGGAGGAACGCGTTGCGGTAGTGGCTGTTCCGATTCGCTCTTGCTGGAGGACAGCGGCGGGCTAGCGTGTGGCGGCTATCGGGAAGGATCAGGGTGCGCGGGGAAACTTCGATATTTGAACTACTGCTGTCGCAGGCGTCGCGAGGCCTGGCCTGACGCGCTCCATAGCCATCGCGGGATGCGGCGTCGCGGGCCTTGCCTGCGCGTCCCTCATTGCGCGCGAGGGCGATCGTGTAACGGTGTTCGACCGGCTCGATGCGCCGCAGCCGCTGGGGTCGGGGCTGATCCTGCAGCCGGTTGGTCTTGCGGTGCTCGATGCGACAGGCGTTGGCAAACGTATCCGCGAACTCGGAGCGCCGATAAGGAGATTGTTTGGGCGAGTGCAGCCTTCGGGGCGGGTCGTGCTCGATGTGACTTACGGGCCGGGCGGCGCGGAGGGGCTGGCCGTGCATCGCGGGGCGCTGTTCGAAGTGCTGCTGGACGAGGCGAAGGCGGCGGGCGTGGAGATCGTCACGGCGCACGAAGTTGCTGGGGCCTCTTATGGGCGGCTCGAGTTTTCGGGCGGGAAGACGAGCGCGAAGTTCGACCTGGTGATCGATGCGCTGGGCGTGAGATCGCTGCTGGCGCGGGCGAAACCGATCCCTCCGCTGCCGTTTGGCGCGCTGTGGGCCAGCCTGGACTGGTGCGGTCCTTTCGATCCGAACGCGCTGGAGCAGCGCTATGAACGCGCATCCAAGATGGTGGGCGTGCTGCCGATCGGGCGCAGACCTGGCGCCACGCAGGACCAGGCGGCTTTCTTCTGGAGCCTGAAGCACGCGGACCACGCAGCGTGGCTCGCGACAGACCTCGATCAGTGGAAGGACGAGGTGTTGAAGCTGTGGCCGGAGACGGCGCCGTTGGTCGAGCAGATAAGGCGGCGCGAGCAGCTTGTGTTCGCGAGCTATGCGCATGGCACGCTGCGGTCTCCGCTGGGGCGGCATGTGGTGCATGTCGGCGATAGCTGGCACTGCGCCTCGCCGCAGCTGGGGCAGGGCGCCAACATGGCGCTGCTGGATGCCCTTGCCCTGTCACGGGCGCTGGCGGCGCATTCCGCGCCGCAGGACGCGGTGATGGCCTATGCGCGGGCAAGGTTATTCCACATCCGGCTCTACCAGCTCGCCTCGTGGATGTTCACGCCGGCCTACCAGTCGGACAGCGCCGCCATTGCCTGGGTGCGCGACTGGGTGATGGCGCCGGTGTCGCGAGTCTGGCCCACGCCACGGATTCTAGCAGCGCTTGTGGCCGGCGCGATTGGCTCGCCGCTTTCGGCGATCGAGGCGATCAGGGACGGATGACGCAGCTTTCGGGGCTGCACTTTCCCCACGTGCAGTGTATTCTGGCGCCGCGCGACGGGGTCGTTCAAAGTGCTGGCTCGATCTGCAGCATGCTGGAAGGATGCGTGGCTAGCCTGTCGAGAGGTACGCGAGATGCGGGTTCGAATCCCGCCCCCGCGTCGCGCAAAATGCCCCGGAAGGAACGCTTCCCCGTTTCATGAGGGCAGGGTTTCGCGCGATATGGGCGCCACTCTTCCCACGGCCCGCCCGGACCTCTAAACCCGACCCATGACCAAGACTGTCGACAGGACCGATATCTTCAAGTCCGCCCTCGGCGCCGCAACGCGTGCGCTGGCCGGGCAGGACGAGCTTATGGTCGAGTTCTCGGTCGATGGCGGGCGGGTGCAGGACGGCCAGATCACGCTGACCACGCCGCCACGTGAGCTGACGCCGCTGGCGGCGGCGCGGGCGCGGGGGCAGGCGGATGCGCTGGCGCTCAGGGTCGCCCACCACAATGTAAAGCTGCACGCCCGAGCGCTGCCGCAGCGCGAGGAAGCGCGGCGGCTGTTCGAGGCGGCCGAGCGCGCGCGGGTCGAGTCGATCGGCGCGGCGGCGATGGATGGCGTTGCGGAGAACCTCGACGCGGCCCTGACACAGCGTTGCGAGCGGGCCGGCTACGGACGCGCGATGGATCGCAGCCGCGCGCCAATGGATGACGCGCTTGAGTTCGTGCTGCGCGAGGTGATGACCGGCCGCAAGCTGCCGGCGGCGGCGGAATCGGTCGCGGCCTGCTGGCGCGAGGAGCTGACGCAGAAGGCGGCGGGTCCGCTGGCGAAGGCGCGCGCCAGCATGGACGACCAGGTCGCGTTCTCGAAGATCATGCGCGAAATGCTGCGGGACCTGGGCCTCGCCGATGATACGACCAACAGCACGGACGAGTCCGACGAACAGGGCGAGGACGACGAGGAAGGCGAAGCCAAGGCCAGCGCTCCGGAAGAGGGAGAGGGCGAAGGCGACGGCGAGGGCGAAGACCAGCAGGATTCGGGCGAGGCCGGCGAAGGCGAACCCGGCGAAGAGATCGACGCCACCGCCTCGCTGGATGCTGACTCCGAGATGGACGCCAGCGACATCGACGACGACGAGCCGTCGACGCCGGTGCGGCCGAACTGGAAAGCCGTGGATGACTTCAAGTCGGACTACAAGGCATTCACCACTGTTCACGACGAGATCGCGAATGCCGAGGCGTTGTGCGATCCGGAAGAGTTGACGCGGTTGCGCGCCTATCTCGATGCGCAGTTGCAGGGGCTGCAGGGCGCGGTGTCGCGGCTGGCCAACCGGCTGCAGCGGCGGCTGATGGCGCAGCAGAACCGTTCCTGGATGTTCGATCTCGAGGAAGGTGTGCTGGATACGTCGCGCCTGACGCGGGTGATCGTCGATCCTACGGCGCCGCTGTCGTTCAAGATGGAAGACGAGAGCAAGTTTCGCGACACAGTGGTGACGCTGCTGCTCGACAATTCCGGCTCGATGCGCGGGCGGCCTATCATGGTGGCGGCGTTGTGCGCTGATATCCTGGCGCGGACGCTGGAGCGTTGCGGCGTGAAGGTCGAGATTCTCGGTTTCACCACGCAGGCGTGGAAGGGCGGGCTGTCGCGCGAAGACTGGATCAAGGCGGGCAAGCCGCCGGGTCCGGGGCGGCTGAATGACCTGCGTCACATCATCTACAAGTCAGCGGATGCGCCGTGGCGTCGTGTGCGGCGCAATCTCGGGCTGATGATGCGAGAGGGTTTGCTCAAGGAGACCATCGACGGCGAGGCGCTGCTGTGGGCGCACGACCGGCTGATGGCGCGCGCGGAACAACGCAAGATCATGATGGTGATCTCGGATGGCGCGCCTGTCGACGATTCGACACTGTCGGTGAACGCGGGCAACCCGCTGGAGAAACACCTGCGCGAAGTGATCGCGCATATCGAGGGACCGCACTCGCCGGTCGAGCTGATCGCCATTGGCATCGGCCACGACGTGACACGCTGGTATCGGCGTGCGGTGACGATCGTGGACGCCGAACAACTCGGCGGCGCTATGACCGACAAGCTGGCGGAACTGTTCGGCGAGGAAGAGGCCAAGGCCGCGAAGGCTGCGGCGCAGGGTCCCGAACCGGGTCAGCGCCGGCAGGCGGGACTGACAGTGGGCCTGGGGCGGGCGGTGAAGAAGACGACGTTCCGGGAGACCGCGCGTGGTGCGAGGTCATCCAGGTGAAACAGGCCGTGGCGGCCTTCCTGGCGATTGGCGTTTCGGCGTGCGCGAGCGTGCCTGTGCAGCAGGTGTCGCTGGACCAGGCGGCGCGGGACTATGTGCGACTGGCGCTGGAGATCGACGCGCACGAGCCGGGTTATGTCGATGCCTATTATGGTCCGGAAGAATGGCGCGAAGAGGCGCGAAAGGATCCGCGCGACCAGACGGCGCTGAAGCGCGAGGCGGATCGCATTCATCGTGCTCTCGTGGCGTTCAAGGGCGCCGATGCGGGAGAGGTGCAGCGCGCGCGTGTGCTAGCGGCGAATGTGGCGAGCGCGCGCTTCCGGCTCGACATGATCGGCGGGACACGAGTGCATTTTGCCGAGGAGGCCGAGCGGCTGTTCGCGCTGCGCCCGCAGCTCAAGCCGCTGAGCGCGTATGACGCCGCGTTGCAGCGGATCGAAGTCTTGCTGCCGGGACCGGAGCCGCTGGCCGAGCGTGTCGATGCGTTCCGGGCGAAATACATCGTGCCGGACGATCGCCTGCCTGCAGTGATGGATGCCGCGATCGCCGAGTGCCGCAAGCGCACGCTGGTGCACATCACACTGCCGGAGGGCGAGAACTTCCGGATGTCGATGGTCAAGGACAAGAGCTGGGGGGCGTACAACTACTACAAGGGCGGCAACCAGAGCGTCATCGAAATCAACACGGACCTGCCGGTGCTGGTGAGCAATGCGCTGGTGCTGGGATGCCATGAAGGTTATCCGGGCCATCATGTGCAGGGCATCTACAATGAGCGCGCCTATCGCGCGCGCGGCTGGGCGGAGTTTTCGGTGATCCCGCTTTACGTGCCGGCTGCGCCGCTGAATGAGGGTGGGGCGGATTTCGGCGTCGACCTGGCATTCCCGGGCCAGGAGCGGACGGCGTTCGAGCGCGATGTGCTGTTTCCGCTGGCCGGGCTCGATCCGGCTGGCGCTGCGCCTTACGCGGAATTCCGTAAGGCGATGGCGGACCTCGATGGCGCGGCGCTGACGGTCTCGCAGATGTATCTCGATGGCGTTGTCGACAAGCCGCGGGCGATCGAACTGGTGCAGCGCTATGAACTCGTGGCGCGCGACGTGGCGGAGAAATCCCTCGATTTCGACGAGGAATACCGGTCCTACGTCATCAACTATGCGAGCGGTGAGGATCTGGTGCGCGCTTATGTCGACCGGGCAGGCGCCGATCCGGCCTCGCGCTGGAAGGCGTACGAACATATCCTGTCGACGCCGACCTTGCCGTCGGACCTGACGAAGTAGGTGAGTTCCATGGCGCTGAGGCAAACAGCTCTTGCGGTCGTTGCGCTGGCATCCCTGTCAGCGTGCATGAGCAATGGTCCCGCGCCGATAAAGGCCGCTGCGCCTGTTGCAGCCGAGGCTGCGCCGGCGCCCGTGGAGCCGCCGCGAGTTTGGGGCTCCGCGGTGGCGCCGGGAATGGTGCAGCCACCGACGCAGCGCGAGGTCGTGCTGGCCTCCGATCCGGGACCCTGGAAGGGCGGGCTCGACGCCTACATCCGCGCGCTGTCGGAAAAGTCGTGCCCGACGGGCACAAACCGGGAGGCCGGCGAGTCAATCACCATCACGGCGAAGCCCGTTCCGCTCCAGGCGCTGAATCCGGCGCGCAAGAAGATCGGCAACCTTACGTTTGTTGCGGGTTTCCATCTCACCAGCCCGGACAAACGCTTCGGCGGGCTCTCGGGCATCGAGATTCTCGAAAACGGCAATCTGCTGGCAGTGTCGGACGAGGGCGAGTTCGTCTGGCTCGACCTGGCGCCGGATGGCCTGACGCCGGTGCGCGGTCGCAAAGCGGCGATGAAAGACGCCAACGGCCAGCCGCTGCAGGGCAAGACGAACGGCGATTCAGAGGGGCTGGCGCTCAATGGCGGCATGGCGCTGGTATCGTTCGAGCGCAATCACCGTGTGCTGGCATTCGACATCGGCAAGTGCGGTGCGGCGGCGCGCGGGGCGCCGATCGCGTTCGGCAAATTCGGCGCGCCGTTGCCCGAGGCGTTCGCCAACGCCGGCATCGCCGTGGGCAACAATGAAGGCCCGGAGGCGCTGGGCGTCACGTCAAACTGGTACGTGTTCACCGGCATCGAGCAGAAGATAAACGACGTCAGCCCGTTGTCGGTTCGGCCGATCGAAGAGCAGCCGGATTTCAAGCCGCGCCTGGGTGTCGAGGCGCCGGAGCTGGTTGGCATCGACCTTCTTCCCGAGCCCTGGGATGGCCAGGACGTTCGTGCATTCTCATTGCACCGTTCGTTCAACCCGGTGGCGGGCAACGCGATCACCATCATCGAGACGGATTTCCTGCGCTATCTTGATCAGAGCAATCTGCCGCGCAGGATCGTGGACGAATTCGACGAGCGCTCACGGTATCGGTATGAGGAAACAGGCTGGCGCGAGCTGGCGCGGCTCAACCTCCTCGTCACCGTCGACAATTTCGAAGGCATTGCCGCCAAGGAGCTGCCCGACGGGCGCGTGCGGCTGTTCGTGATCTCGGATGACAATTTCTCGGAAAGCCAGCGCACGCTGCTGATGGTGTTCGATCTCGAGAAAGAGACGATCTCGAAAAAATAGGGCGCGGCCGAGACCGGCACGCGCCCATATTCCGCCGGACAATACGGGGACGTTACGATGCCGGCGCAAGTGTCGGCGCCGATGTGGCGCGGTCGACCGTGCATTTGACGACCGACGAGGTGTCGTCGGCATTCTTGATCTTCAATGTGACGGTGACCGTGGCGTCGGTGGAGCGTGTCTTGTCCTTGTCGGCCCGGACCGTCTTGGGCGCGGGCTGCTGGGCCTTGGCCGCGTCTTCGCAGACCTGATGGCTCTTGTTGAGGGTGGTTTTCGCAACAGCAGGCGCTGCAGCGGCCATCGCTCCGACGAGGAGGCAGGCGATGAGGGGGGACTTGCGCATTTTTTCTCCGTTGGCCTCCGGGCGATCCCGTCCGTGGCCTTATACGGAAATTGTGCACATACATGATTTGATCCGCAAGCCTATTTCGTATATGCACAATTCAATGGCGACATCAGATTTTCTTGATTTCAATTGTCTTGCTTATGCCTCCAGGCGCACCACGCGGGCGGTGACGAACTTCTTCAATGCCCGGATGGCGCCGCTGGAGCTCAACGTCGCGCAGTTCGGATTGCTGGCTGCGGTGGCGAAAATGCCCGGTTCGACGCTTTCGGCGATCGGCGAGGCGATGCTGCTGGACGAAAGCACGATGGCGCGGAATTTCACCGTGCTGGAGCGTCGCGGCCTGATCGAAGCCGAAGGCGGGCGCGGGCGCGGCGGCAAGCGCGTGAGCCTCACCCGCGAGGGCGAGAAGCTTTTTGCCGAGGCGGCGCGGGTCTGGAAGCGGACCAACCAGAGGCTGGCGGCTGAGCTAGGGAGCGACGAAGCCGCCGCGGGCCACGCATTCCTGCGCAGCCTGGGCCAGGCGTCGGAGCGCCTCAAGTCGAAGGACGAGACGGTCGGCCGCGAGCGGCCGACCGTAAAATCACACGTCCAGAAGGCCTAGCTGGCCGGAGCGGCGATCGTCACGGCGAGAGATTCGCGATCGACCGTGCAGAGCAGCTTGGCAGCCGAATCGTCGGCATTCTTCACGCGCACATCGAACACGAAAGTCTCGCCGTTGACCTTGGCGCCTTCCTTGTCGATGCGGACGGATTTGTAGGCGGGCTGCGCCTTGGCGAGTTCTTCCTTGCAGACGTTCTGACCCTTCTGGAGGGTCGTCTTGGCGAGCGCCGGGGAGGCGAGCGCTATAGCGGCGGCAGTGAGGAGGATGAGGGAGGATACGCGGGTCATATTTGATCTCCGTTTGGGATCGCCTTTTAGCGATGGGGAGACCAGACAGTGTCAAGTAGACGCTGTCAAGCGACGTTGCGTAACTTTGGTTAGCGCTGCGCTAACAGGTTCGTTAACTGACGCTGATCGACCCGTGAACGCCGAGAGTTTTCTGCTAGTGCAGGGATCAGAAGCGATGGCGATGGCGCTGGCGCGGCGCTGGAAGGAGACTTTCATGACCGGACTCATCGGACCGGCGGCTGTGGGGGCCGGCCTGGCTGCAATGCTCGCGCTGTCAGCGTGCCAGGAGGACACGGCCAAGAGCGACGTCGTTGTGCCGACGGAAACGGCGGCGGCCACGGCTGCGGTTCCCGAGGCGGTGAATGGCTGGCGCGAATATCCGCTGCGCGAAGGCGTGATCTCGACCCAGCCCTTCAAGTGGCGCAGCGATTCGATCGACATTCCGGTGCCTGCGGGAGGCGAGCTTGAATACAAGCTGGAGATGAAAAAGGGGCAGGGCATCGTCTATGCGATCAACTATGTCGACCTGCTCGATCCCAGCGTCATCGTAAGCGAGTTCCATGGCCACACCGAGAAGGGCGCTGACGGCAATGGCGACCTGATGTTCTATTCCAAGGCCAATGGCGTCACCGAGAACGGCGTTTTCTCGGCGCCCTGGGACGGCATTCATGGCTGGTATCTGAAGAACACGTCCGACAAGGCCGTGAACGTGAAGCTGGATGTCGCCGGCTTCTACAAGCGCCTGGACCAATAGGACGCTGCGGCAGACCGAGCGGTATCAAGCAGACACGTTCGAGCGAGGATTCTTTCGCCGGGTCCCGAGCCGCGGCACGTTGAACATCTGAAAGCCCCCGTGGATCGATATGCAGCCCAGCCCTTTCGAAAACAAAGCCGAAAGGCACGGGAAGCGCCCGTCGCAGAAATACCTGCTCAAGAAGGAGCAGATCCTCCACAAGGCCGCCGAGAAGTTCAACATGATGGGCGTGCGCGGCGCGACGCTGGCGGACGTCGCGGTGGCGGTCGATCTCAACCTCACCAGCATCCGGCATTACTTCCTGCGGAAGGACGACCTGGTCGCGGCGTGCTTCCTGCGCTCGATCGAAGTGCATCGTGTGCGGCTCGAGAAGTCGAAGCGCGCCGGATCTCGCGAGGCGCGCGTGCGCGACATGATGCACCGCTATTTCGATTTCCGGCGCGGCGTGCGGTCGGGCGAGCATCCGGAGGTGATGATCTTCGGCGACCTGCGTGCGCTCGCTGAGCCGCAGGCGTCCGAGGTCTGGCCGAAATATGTCGGGCTGTTCAAGCTGGTGCGCGAGATCGTCTCCGATCCCGAGGAGATGGACAACGACCGCCAGCGCGTGAATGCGCGGGCGCACATGCTGATCTCGCAATTGATGCGGTCGGTATTCTGGCTGCCGGAGTATGAGGTGGCCGACTTCGAGCGGGTCGAGGCGCGGCTGGTGGATATTCTGCTGAACGGCATTGCGGCGCCGGGGGTGGAGGCGCGGGGCGGGCTGGCGGTGCTGGACGAGGAGGCGCCGCCCGACAAGCGCTCGCTGGATTCCTTCCTGCTGGCGGCGACCGAGCTGATCAACGAGCAGGGCTATCGCGGCGCGTCGGTCGAGCGGATCGCGGCGAAGCTCAACGTCACCAAGGGTTCGTTCTACCATCACATCGAAGCCAAGGGCGATCTGGTGGTTGCCTGCTTCCAGCGCAATACCGAGATCCTGGCGCAGGCGCAGCGTGGGGCGATCAGGACGGAGAAGCTGGGCGCCCACCAGGCGGCGGCGGCGGTCGGCGCGCTGATCCGGCGGCAGCAGACGGCGGCGGGTCCGCTGATGCGCAACTCGGCGCTGATGTCGGTCGATCCGCCGACGCGCACCATGATGCTGCAGCAGATGGACCAGGTGGTGGACCGCTTCGTCGACATGATCGCTGACGGGATCATCGACGGATCCGCCCGGTCGTGCGATCCGCGCATCGCGGGGCAGATGCTGATGGCGCAGGTCAACTCGGCGGCCGAGCTCGGCAAATGGGCGCCCAACCTGACGCCCGAAAACTCGATCGACCTCTATGCGAGGCCCCTGTTCAAGGGGCTGTTCGCCTAGGTCGTGTGCTGTTCCTGCAGCCAGCGTGTGAGCACGCCGCCCTCCACCAGCAGCTTCCAGGTCTGCTCGGGCGTTTCGGCGTAGCTGAACATCTTGAGGTCGCGCTTGTCGATGACGCCGTGCTTCGCCATGGCGTCGAAGTCGAGGACGTCGTCCCAGAAGGCGCGGTCGTAAAGCACGATCGGGATTGGCGGCGCCTTGCCGGTCTGGCGAAGCGCCAGGACTTCGAACAGTTCATCCATCGTGCCCATGCCGCCCGGGAACACGACGAGAGCGTTGGCGCGCATCGCGAAGTGCATCTTGCGCATCGCGAAATAGTGGAAGCGGAAGGTGAGGTCGGGCGTCGAGTAGGCGTTGGGCTCCTGCTCCATCGGCAGGATGATGTTGTAGCCGATGGACGGCGCGCCGACGTCGGCCGCGCCGCGGTTGGCGGCTTCCATGATGCCGGGGCCGCCGCCGGTGGCGATGACGTTGTCGCGCGGATGCTGGTTGTGCTTTAGCGCGCCGCCTTTTTCGGAGGCGATGCGGGCGAAGGCGCGCGCGTCGCTGTACCAGCGCTTGTGATCGGGCGGACCCTTCTCGCCGAAGCGGGCCGACCCGAACACGACGACGGTGGAGCGCACGCCCCAGCGGTCGAGCGCTTCTTCCACCTTGGCGTATTCGAGCAGGAAGCGGACGCCGCGCATGGAATCGCCGAGCAGGAAATCCTCGTCGAGCGCGGCGAGGCGATAGGACGGCGAATCCATCTGCGGGGTGTTGGCGCCCTTGCCACCGGCGAGTGGGGCGACGTGAAGATTGGGCGCGGCCTTGCTCGGGGCGGCTTTGGATCTGGCGCTAGTTCTAACGGGCTTCTTGGCCATGGCTTCCATCAGGGAATACGGGGGAAGCCTTCTTATGTAGGCTTCAACCGTTAAGGAAGCGACGGGAAAAACAAGGAAAATTTTTTGTTTAGGGGCCCGCGTGGTCGCTGCAAATAGGGAGTGGCGAATAGGGAGTAGGTGTTCCCCTCGGCTCTGCCGGGGCGCCCGGGTTCGTAGTGTGCATGGAGCGGAGCGGAAGGCGCCATCGCGCCACGCCGACGAAAGAGGTGCATTCCGCTCCGCTCCATGCACCCTACGGTCTCCGTCGTTCTTGCGAGCATGGGGGCGCGATCTCGCAGGCGCCGGCTGCGGGTCGGGATGGACTTGAGTTTCGGGATTTGAGGCGAGCCCGGGCGGCGCGCGGATGCGCGTGGCTGTGATTGGCGCAAGTGCGCGCCTGAGCGTGTGGAAAATCAGGGCGGCAGCGGCGGCAGCAGCAGCAGCAGGGGCAGCAGGGGCAGCAGGGGCAGCAGGGGCAGCAGCAGCAGCGGCAGCGTGGGCCGGCCGGTGATCGGCAGCCAGCAGGACAGGCGCAGCGGCCCGCTCGTGGCGGAGACGCGCGGCGCGGCGCTTAGCGAGGCGGTCGGCCTCCTGTGCGCGGGCGATGAGGCGCGCGGTGCGCAGGATGAGCCGGTCGAGGCTGGGGGCGGTATGGATGCGGGCGCGGCGGTGAAGGCCCAGCCGGCCGATGGGCATCGACAGACCCAGAAGCTCGCGCGTCTTGAGGCCGATGATGATGTCGAGGACATGCTCGGCGTCGGCAAGCATGGCTTCCATGCTTGCGCGGCCGTCGGGGTT
>JAUYPV010000176.1 GCA_030697555.1 Hyphomonadaceae bacterium | reverse complement strand
TGAGGCGGCGGTAGGTGACGGCGCGGTCGTTCATCCAGCTTGAGAAGACGGCGCCGATGGCGCCCCAGAGCTGGTCCTTCGGGTCCTGCGGGAAGTCGCGGCCTTGGCGCTTGACGATCGCGCGCTTGTAGAGGGCGATGACTTCTATCCAGCTTTCGGCGCCCAACTCCGTGTCGAGGTTGAGGTCGTGGCTCTCTTTATAGTCGTCGAGGATGTGCTCGAACTCGTCGTGCGGGATGGAGAGCACGACGTTGGAGTACATCTGGATGAAGCGGCGATAGCTGTCGAAGGCGAAGCGGCGGTCGCCGGATAGTTTGGCGAGGCCTTCGGCGGTCTGATCGTTGAGGCCGAGGTTGAGGACGGTGTCCATCATGCCGGGCATGGAGGCGCGGCTGCCGGAGCGGACGGACACCAGCAGCGGATTGGCGGGGTCGCCGAATTTCTTTTGGGTGCGGCCTTCGAGGGCGCGCAGGGCGTCCGCGACCTGGGCTTCGAGCTCGGCCGGGTATTTCTTCCTGAGCTGGTAGAAGACGGTGCAGACTTCGGTGGTGATGGTGAATCCGGGCGGGACCGGCAGGCCGAGCTTGGACATTTCGGCGAGGTTGGCGCCCTTGCCGCCCAAGAGGTTCTTCATCGAGGCGTCGCCATCCGAGGCGCCGCCGCCGAAATCATAGACCCACTTGGTTGCAAGTTGAGACATAGTCCTAGCCTTCGATTCTACTGAAGTCCGCCACTCGATTTAGGGCGTCTCTTATCTGGGCAAGCAGACGCAGGCGGTTGATGCGGAGGAGAGCGTCGTCCGCGTTCACCGTAACCTTGTCGAAGAAAGCATCTACCGGGCCACGGAGTTTCGAGAGGGCCCGCATGGCGCCTGCGAAATCTTCCTTTTCGAGCGCCGCGGAGGCTTCAGGCGCCGCTTTTTCGAGCGCGGCGTGGAGGGCCTTCTCCTCGTCCTGCTTCATGGTGAGGGTGTTGACCTTGCCCTCGAACTTCTCGCCGCCCTTTTCCTCGGCCTTGAGGATGTTGGCGGCGCGCTTGTAGCCGGCGAGCAGGTTCTTGCCGTCTTCGGTGGAGAGGAACTCGCCGAGCGCTTCGACGCGCTTCACGATGAGGACGAGGTCGTCCTCGCCGAGAGCGAACACGGCGTCGATCAGGTCGTGCCGCGCGCCCTGTTCGCGGAGGTGGACTTTGAGGCGGTCGGCGAAGAAGGCGAGGAGGTCCAAGGCAAGTTTGTCTCGAACCGTACCGTCGGCTCCAATCACGGCTGTGCCGCCGCGGAGGTCGAGGCCAGATGTTTTTGAAGCAGCTTGCTTATCGACGAGCGCATAATGGCCTGACACCACGTCGATCAGCCGCACGCGACTCCCGTTTTCGAGCACGATACGGATAGCGCCCAGCGCTGCGCGGCGCAGTGCGAATGGATCCTTTGATCCTGTTGGCTTCTCGTCGATCGCCCAGAAGCTGACGAGTGTATCGAGCTTGTCTGCAAGAGCGACAGCCGTACCAACTGGATTGCCCGGAACCTGATCGCCCGGCCCTTTAGGCTTGTAGTGGTCGCGCACGGCATCAGCGATGGCCTGCGGTTCTTTCTGCAGCGTGGCGTAGTAGCGGCCCATGACGCCTTCGAGTTCGGCGAATTCGCCGACCATGTCGGAGACGAGGTCGCATTTGGCGAGGATCGCGGCGCGGTAGGCTTCGTCCGGACTGGCGCCAACCTTGGGCGCCAGTTCCTTGGCGAGCGCGGCGACGCGTTCCGCCTTGTCTTTCACCGTGCCGAGTTTTTCGTGGAAGACGATCTGGCCGAGTTTCTCGAAGCGGTCTTCGAGTTTGATCTTGCGGTCGTTGTCCCAGAAGAAGCGGGCGTCGTTGAGGCGAGCCGAGAGCACGCGCGAGTTGCCGGCGGCGATTTTCTCGCCGCCGTCGGCGGCTTCGTGGTTGGCTACGACGATGAATTTGGGGGCCAGGCCGCCATCCTTCCGCGCCGGGTCGCGCACGGCGAAGTATTTCTGGTGGGTGCGCATCGACAGCTTGATGACCTCCGGGGGGAGATCGAGGAAGGACTTGTCCATGTCGCCGATGATGACGACGGGATATTCGGCTAGGCCCGCGACTTCCTCGAGCAGGCCGATGTCGTCGACGAGTTCTAGGTTCTGCGCGGCGCAGAGCTGCTTGGCCTCGGTGAGGATGGTTTCCTTGCGCTCCTCGCGGTCGAGGATGACGCGGCCCTTGTTCTTGATGACGTCTTCGTAGTCGTCGAAGCGGCGCACTTTGTAGGGGCCGCGGCCCATGACGCGGTGGCCTTCGGTGATGTTGTCGGACTTGATGCCGTCGATCTCGAAGGGAACGACTTCGCCGTCGAAGGTGCAGAGGATGCGGGAGATGGGGCGGACCCAGCGGAGGTCTCCGCTGCCCCAGCGCATCGACTTGGGCCAATGGAAGTTGCGGATGATCTGCGGCACCAGCTCGGCGACGAGCGCGGCGGTTTCCCTGCCCGGCTTGCGGACGTGGGCGATATAGATCTTGCCCTTCTTGGGGACGTCGTGGAGGTGGGCTTCCGCGATCGACTTGAGGCCGGCCTTCTTCATGAAGCCCTGGATGGCGGCTTCGGGCGCGCCCTCTTTCGGACCCTGGATGTCTTCGACGACGTCGGCGGACTTCACGGGGAGCCCTTCGACCACGGCGACGAGGCGGCGGGGGCCGCTGAAACCCTTGATTCCTTCCGGGATAAGGCCGGCGGCAGTGAGGCCGTCCATCAGGGCCTTCACGAGGTCGGCTTCCGCCTTCGCCTGCATGCGGGCGGGGATTTCTTCCGAGAGGATTTCAAGGAGGAGCTGGGGCATGCCTTCTGGCGATTATCGGGGTGGGAACTAGACCGGAACTGCTTGATTTTGCGGGTTGGGAGTGCAGCGGAATAGGCAGGTTGGCAAGGGTTTGCCGGACAGGCGGCCGATGGGCGCGATGTCACATTGCAGAAAATTCAGAATTGCGGCGCACTCTCACCCGATCAGTTTGAAGCGGGGTCTCCATGCGCATGGTCGGGCACAGGGCAATTCTGGCGGCTTTGGCCGCACTTGGGCTCGTCGCCACGGCGGCAGCCGATCAACCGGAGCGCTGGCTCTATGCCGGCATGCAGGGCGGCGCGATCGGCTGGGAGGCCAGCTCGATCAAGCGCGATGCCGGCGCCGGTACGGCGGCGGCCATGCGGTTCATCTATTTCGCCAAGCCGAAGCAAGCCGAGACCGGCGATTTCACCTGGGTGTTTCAGGACATCGAGTTCAACTGCACGGCCAACACCTTCAGGGTGGTGGAAGGCGCGTTCTTCAACAAATTCAGGGGCGGCGTCGCCGACAAGACAAGATCGGACGACGACCCGATTGCGATCCGGGCTAACACCCCGGAAGCCGTGTTGAAGCAGGTGCTGTGCGATGACGCCGTCATCACCGAGGCGCTGCAGGCGACCAGCATGGCCGACGCGATGGACGGCGCGGAGCGAGCGGCGCTGCGCTGAGGCGCTTCGTTACAAACCGAAACCGACGCTTTCACACCGGAAATCCGAC
>JAUYPV010000172.1 GCA_030697555.1 Hyphomonadaceae bacterium | reverse complement strand
GTCGGCCCGTCGGCGCAGGGCGAGCAGATCGTCACATTCTTCCACAGCGCCTTCTCCGGCCGTGAGATGAATGGTTGGGACAACCAGATCGAGGATCGCCTCGGCATTCAAGCTGCGTGGCAACGCCGCTGGCGCAACCTCTCCGATCTCGGCGGCGGCTGGCAACTCGACGTCTCGCCCGCCATCGGCGTCGAGGCCGGCACGGTAAGCGTTGCCGCCGACGCCGGCGTCACGCTGCGTCTCGGCGCCGGACTGGAAAACGATTTTGGCGCGCCGCGCGCCGGTCCGCTCGGCGGCTCACTGGCGCGCACCTCTGGCGATAGCTGGTCCGGCTATCTCTTCGCGTCGGCCAATGGCCGCTACCAGCCCTACGATGTCTTTCTCGACGAACCCGGCGGCAGCGACGGAGATCCCATTCGCGGCGGGCAGGCGATCTCCCGTGACGACCTGCGCGGCGAGTTGAGCCTCGGCGCCGTCCTCGCCTATGGCGGCGCCCGGCTCACCTTGGCAGTGACCGAAGAAACCAAACGCTACGACCAGCAGTCCGAGCCGCAACGCTATGGCGAAGTCACTCTAGGCTGGAGCTTTTAGGGGGCTTCAGCTTCTAGGGGCTGGAGTTTTCAGCTGACAAATCCCGGCGCTCGTGGCACAGCCCGCGCTTATGCAAACCGGGCTCAGGAGAACCTGCGAGGGCTGCACGCTGTGCTGCAAGGTCCTGCGCATCGACGAGCTCGCCAAACCCGCAAACCAGATGTGCATCCACGCGACGGCGGGCGGATGCGCCATTCACGGCTCGCACCCTGAAACCTGCCGCGTCTTCTTCTGCCTCTGGATCGACGACCGCTCCTTCGGCCCCGAATGGAAGCCCGACCGCTCGCACTTCGTGATGAGCAGGAGCGCCAGCGGCAAGGGCCTCTTCCTCAACGTCGACATCGACACGCCCGATGCCTGGAAAGCCGAGCCCTACTACTCCGCGCTGAAACGCCTCGCCTCCGGCGCACGTGTGGGTAACTACATCGCTGTCAGCGTCGGCGCGCGCTGCTTCGCCGTCTTCCCCGAAGAGGATCTCGAAGTCTGCGACCTTGGCCCCGGCTGCGAAATCATGGTCGGCTATCGTGACCAACCTGGCGCCCGCCAGCCCTTCGCCATGGTGAAGGTCGCTGACGGCGCGATCCACACCTACAACGGCCAGGTTTACCGGAACTGAGGCAGGCCTACCTTTCGCCACAGCTTTCGTGTAGGAGGCTCCGCAACATCCATCTGCTTCGGGCCTTGACCCCGTGGGAGAGCAAGAAATGCTTACGATCATTGGCCCCCGTGGCGGGCCCGCCACGCCTGTTGAAGCAGACTCGCTGATTCTCGATCCGGTCGCCTCGGCCCTCTGCGATTTCTCCAGACTGAAAGACGTCGATCTTTCCGGCGCCGACCTCGACCTGTTTCCAGGCGATGATCGCCCGCACTCGGACATCCGCGTCGTCGCCGCCATGTCGGGCGGGGTGGATTCCTCCGTCGCCGCCGCCCTTCTGAAATATGCCGGCTACGACGTCGTCGGCGTCACGCTGCAGCTCTACGACCACGGCGCCGCCCTCAAAAAACAAGGCGCCTGCTGCGCGGGGCAGGACATCCACGACGCCCGCCGTGTCGCGGACGCCCTCGGCATCCCGCACTACGTGCTCGACTACGAAAGCCGCTTCCGTAGCCAAGTGATGGAAGACTTCGCGGACACGTATCTCAAAGGATCGACGCCGATCCCCTGTGTGCGCTGCAACCAGACGGTGAAGTTCAAAGACCTGCTTGCAACAGCCCGCGATCTCGGCGCCGAAGCGATGGCTACGGGCCACTACATCCGCCGCACCGTCGATGCGAACGGGACCGCGCACCTTGCGCGCGCGGCCGATCCGGATCGCGACCAATCCTACTTCCTGTTCGCCACCACGCGCGACCAGCTCGACTTCCTGCGCTTCCCTCTCGGTGGCATGCACAAACCCGACGTGCGGCGCGCGGCGTCGGCGCTCGCCCTGCAGGTTGCGGCAAAACCCGACAGCCAGGACATCTGCTTCGTGCCCGCGGGTAAATACTCCGACATCGTCGAAAAACTGCGTCCCGGCGCCGCCGGCGAAGGCGACATCGTCCACATGGATGGCCGCATCATGGGCCGCCACGAAGGCGTCATCCGCTACACGATCGGGCAAAGGCGAGGCCTCGGCGTCGCCACCGGCGAACCGCTGTTCGTGGTGAAACTGGATGCGCCCAACAAACGCGTCATTGTCGGGCCGCGCGAAGCGCTGCTCACGCGCGCCCTGTCGATCGGCGAAAGCAACTGGCTCGGCGAAGGCTCGCTGCACGATGCATGTGCGGCGCGAACGCCCGCGCTCGCCCGCGTGCGCTCCACGCGCGCGCCTGTCTCCGGCCGCATGCAACTCGTGCCAGACGAAGAAGGAACGGGCCAACCCGGCTTCGCTTTCGACACGCCCGAAGAAGGCGTAGCCCCGGGACAAGCTTGCGTCCTCTACGAGGCGCCCGACGGCCGCACCGTCCTCGGCGGTGGCTTCATCACTGCGACGGTCAGCGCTGCATGAGCTGGATCACGCGCAAGGAAGTGGAGTCGCTGTCCGCCGCGGAGCGGGCAGCGGCCCTCGCTGCCCTTCGTGCGATGATTGACCAGCGCCTCGGCCCGCACACCACGCCGGATACCTACTGGCCCGCCACGCAGCACATCATCGGCGAACTCAAGGCCGCCGGCCACGATCTCTGGAGCCACGACCATGACGGCGAGTCCCGCCACCTCTGGGGCTGGGATTACATGCGCCTGTCCACCGCTGGCCTGCTCCAGATCCAGTTCAACTTCGCCAAGCCCTGCCAGACTTTCTGGCGCGGCGAAGACGGCCGTCTCGGCGTCGATCGCGGCGAAGCCGACTGACTCGGCCGCGACCGCCTGCTATGATCCCGGCGTCTGCGCGGGGAGGCCAGCCATGCCAGTCAAGCACGTCACACCGATCCTCAATGTCTCGAGTGTCGAGGCGAGCATCGACTGGTTCGGAAAGCTGGGCTGGCGTCAGGGCTTCATCTGGCAGGACAAGGGCGAGCCCGCGCCTACCTTCGGCAGCGTCTGCACCGATGGCGCCGAGATCTTCGTGTGCCTCGACGGGCAGGGCTCACGCGGCACGATCATGCCAAGCTCCCCGGGCGATGATCGCACCGACGGCGTCTGGATGAGCTGGTGGGTGGAAAACCCCGCGGAAGTCGACGCCCTCCACGCAAGCTGCGTGAAGCAGGGCCTCATCGTCACCTATCCGCCCACCGACGAGCCCTGGGGCGTCCGCGAATTCCACCTCCGCCACCCGGATGGCCACATGTTCCGCGTCAGCGCGGGGGTGGGGGATGATGATTGAGGACGAGCACCATCTCCGCTCTTGAGTTTTGCACCCGCCGATAAATCCCCTTCCGTCTGCCGACTTCGTCGGCGTCCACCTCCCCCTGCTGCGCATAGGGAGGCAACCGGAACATCGAACACAGTCATGAGTTGCCTCCCTCAGTTTCGAAGAAACTGGGGGGTTAACGCGCAGCGTTGACGATGGTCGCGTCTTCGCGACCAGACGGAGGGGGTTCTCCCAACGCGGTGACTGCACGAAATAGGGGAATGAAACCGCTCGAATCCGCAGGTTAAGGACGAGCGCTCGAAGATTTTTCAGAAAAAGATTCGCAAGCAGCTCAGAGGCTTGCGCGGGTTTTGCGGAAAATCCGCTCCGAAAAATCGTGCAACTTATCCTGCTGGGTCGGGACGCACTTATAATCACGCCCATCGTCCCCGCAGGAGGGCAGTCGGTACCACCTGTTCAACGGCGCGGAGGCGGTGCGTTCGAGCGTGGAGCCCTTAGAGGGTCCTCAGCTCCCGCGTACGCCGGAGTCAAGCTCCGGCCAAGTGGGAGGGATA
>JAUYPV010000171.1 GCA_030697555.1 Hyphomonadaceae bacterium | reverse complement strand
AGGCAATCAGCGCAAGCCATTTGGGAGACGTCAGGACGATCGCGGTGGTGAGCAGCAGCCTCAGCCCTGCGCCTGGATCGTGCGCCGCGCCTGTTTCGGTCTCGAAGAATTTTGCCCAGCCGGCGATGAAGACGCCGGTGGTGATCAGGCCCAGCCACAACGGGCCCGACAGATAGCCCGCGATGCCGGCGCCGATATGCACCCGGCTAATCCAGTCGAAGCCCTTGGCGAAGAAAACCTGGATCTGCTGGATGTTGCCTTGCGCCCAGCGGCGGTCGCGCGCGGCGAGGTCGACCAGCGTCGGCGGGGCTTCCTCATAACTGCCCTCGATGTCGCCCGCGATCTCGACGCGCCAGCCGGCGCGGCGGAGCAGGGCGGCTTCGACGAAGTCGTGGCTGAGGATGGGACCGCCCAGCGGCGCCTTGCCGGGAAGTTCCGGGAGGCTGGCGTGGCGGGCGAAAGGCGCCATGCGAATGATCGCGTTATGGCCCCAGAAATTGCCGGCCCCACCCGACCACCATGTCATACCGGCGCCGAACAGGCCGCCATGCACGCGCAGCGAAAGCTGCTGCGAGCGCGACGAGATGGTACGTGAGCCGACGATGATCGGAAGGGTCTGGATAAGGGCGGTGCGCGGATTGGCTTCCATCCGGCGGATGAGTTCGAGCAGGCCGGCGGGCGAGACGATGCTGTCTGCATCGAGCACCACCATGTATTCGTAGCGTGCGCCCCAGCGCTGCACGAAGTCGGAGATGTTGCCCTGCTTCTTGTTCGTGTTCTCGCGGCGGCGGCGATAGAAGAAGGGCTGGTCAGGGCGGCGGCGAAGAAGATCCTGGATCACGCCCTCTTCGATCAGGGCAAGGTCGGGATCGGTCGTGTCGCTGAGGAAGAAGACTTCGAAGCCCTTGTCGGCGTGGGCTTCGCGCAGCGAATCCCAGATCGCCTCGGCGCCGCCGATAACTTTCGCGGCGCTCTCGTTGTAGATCGGAATCACGAGCACGGTGCGCGGCAGGCGCTCCGGCGTTTCGATCGACATCGGCGGGGTACGTGGCGAGGCGAGGAGCACGATCGTGCCGGCAACGGCGGTCATGCTGGCGGTCGAGAGCCACCCGAAATTGCAGAAGAACAGGGCGACCGCCAGCCACTCGAAAACGTTGACGCCGCCGGGCGCGAAGCCGGCCAGCATCGCCTGCGAGGCAAACGTCGTGATCGCCACTGAGCAGGCGAGGATGATCAGGAAGCGCCATCGCCCGTCGGTTTCCCCGGCAGGCGGCGGCGTGCGAGCCGTCGAGAGCGGCTGCTTGGGCATGTCCAGCGGCGCCTGTGGAGGGCGCCTGGCGAAGCCGGCGTCGACGCCGGCCGCCGGAACGGCGATCAGCCGAGCGTCCATGGTCGAATTCCGGTGGCAATTGTCGGGACGCTGAAAGCGAATTTTGGGGAAACGTACGCGCCGTCTGGCGCTGCCGCTTCGAACGGAGATGACTTCACGACTCAAGCACCTCATAGGGCAGGCCGCGTTATGCGGCGTGCTACAACCGAACTCCCGAAGTCTGCCCCTCTGGAATCCGGTCTACTGTGACGAACCCGTCGCGTCCCGGGGGCAGCTTCTAACACAGGATGGGGGGTGGTTTGCCAGTGCAAATGCCCCGATTCGGGAAGGGCGCCCGCGAATTAATCACTTGACGCAACGCACAAGCGGCGTTCTCGCCCTGAAAGCACTGCTTTTTCCTATAGAGTCCGCTGGTCCAGGTCCCATCGGTTCAGGGATTGGGACCTGACACCGGATCGGGCGTCTTCGCCGCCGGCTGCGGCGGCGCTTCGATCACCAGGTGCTGGATGAAGAACTCCATCATCCGCGTCTGGTCGAGCCCCGTGTGGCCGCGGTCGGGCCCGACCTGCACCTCGAAGCTTTTTCCCGCCGCCTGCAGCGCCTTGATGAACTGCAGCGAGTTCTTCGGATGCACATTGTCGTCCGAGGTGCCGTAGTAGATCAGCAGATCGCCCTGCAGCCTGTCGGCGTAGGTCAGTACGGCGGCGCGGTCATAGGCTTCGGGGCTCGCCTGCGGCAGGCCGAGGAAGCGTTCCGAATAGGCTGTGTCGTAGAGCCGGTAGTCGGTGACCGGCGAGTTGGAGACGGCCGCCTGCACGACATCGGGATGGCGAAGGATGACGGTCGCGGCGGTAGTGCCGCCATAGGAGGTGCCGAAGATGCCGACGCGATTGGGATCGACATACGCCCGCGACCTTAGCGAGCGGATGCCGGCGGCGATGTCATCCATCTCCGCGACGCCGAGCTGCTGGTAGACCGTGTCGAGAATCTTGCGGCCCTTGCCGGCTGCGGTGCGCGCGTCCAGCCGCAGCACCAGGAAGCCGTATTCGGCGAGCGAGCTCGCCGGCGAGAACACCTCCGACGCACCATTGGTGTTGGGCCCGCCATAGACGCTGACCAGCACTGGATATTTCCTCGATGGATCGAAGCTGGACGGGAATTGCAAGAGGCCGTGCAGCGGCGTCTTCCCGTCGGCGGATGTGAAGACGAAGAGCTCGGCGCGCCTGAGGCCGAGCTTGTCGAACGCGGTCATGTCGCTCTGCGTGATGTCTGCAATCAGCCTGCCGTCGGCGTCGCGCAGCACGGACGTTGGCGCGATGTCATGCGCCTGCGCCACGTCTACGAAGTATTTTCCATCCGGTGAGATATCGACCCGGTGCGTGAAGGCAGGATCGGTGACGCGTTTGTCGCCCGAGCCGTTCAGCCTCACGCGGTGAAGCTGCAGCTTCATGTGGTTGTCGCCCGAGCGTGCCGTGTACCACACCCAGCCGCCTTTTTCGTCGATCGAGACGATCTCCGACACGTCGAGCTTGTGGTTGGTGAGCCGTGCGAGCTGTTTGCCGCTTAGGTCGTAGAGGTAGAGATTGCGGAAATCCGTTCGCTCCGAAATCCAGATGATGCGCTTGCCGTCCTCGAGGAAGCGCGGCGCGGTCGCCGAGGCCCAGGCCTGCGGGCGGCTTTCCTTCACGATGGACCGGCAAACGCCGGTCGCCGGCAGGCAGGCGGCAAGGTCCTGGTTTTTCTGCAGCCGGTCGGCGCGGCGGATCAGGATCTGAGATCCGTCCTTCGTCCATTGCGCCGCCCAGGCATAATGGCCGACGACGTCGTTGGTGAAGGGCTTGCCCTCGCGCATGTCCATCTTCGTCGTGACGCCGGTGTCGAGGTCGTAGACCATCAGGTCGGCGACGGGATTGTTCGATCCTGGATGCGGATAGGCTTCGGTGAGTACGGTCGACAGCGTCTTGGTCTGGTCGAGCGGGAGGAAATAGTCTTCCACCAGCGACTCGTCATAGCGCATCCACGCCAGCTTGCGCCCGTCGGGCGACCACCACACCGGCTGCGAGACGCTGAACTCCTCGAGGTAGAGATACGAGCCGACGCCATTGCGCACGCGCGCCGACGCCGAACCGTCGGTCGAGATCTGCTTCTCCGTGCCGCCCGCGGCAGGCACGATCCAGACATTGTAGTCGCGCGAGAAGGCGCGGTTCTGCTTGTCCGGAGACACGACATCGGCATCGCGCCCGCGTCCGCGCGCGAGCATCAGGCCGGTGGTGGATGGCGCACCCGCCGCTTGCGCCGGCTCGTCCGGCGTCGGCTTGGGCGGCGCTTCCGCCTTGCTCAGGGTCGCCATGTCGAAGCGCCAGCGGCGCCCATCGTGCGAATATTCGAAATAGCTGGAGTCTTCCGCCCAGTCGGCGGTGATCGAGCCCAGCTTCACCGAGCGCGCAATCTGCGGGGAGACCATCGCCCAGGTGTCGTAGCCGGGCATCGTCTTGATGCGCGACTGGGCCATGGCCTGGGGGCCGGCTATCAACAGCGCCGCCACAACTCCCAGCCCGATCCGAGCAATCATCCCGTTTCCCATGGCTTCCGTCCCGCGAACGGCTGACGGCCTCGCGCCACTTTCCCCGGAATTGCAGCTTCGGTCGAGGGGAGGGTGTTCAACCGACGGTGAGGCCGCGGTCGAATTTGCGAGCGGATGCCCCTGCGGCCGCTTGAGGGGAATCGCGCGCGGCCCTATCCGGGGTTGATGGAGACGGACAATCTTTCACGCCCTGACCGGCTTTCACGCCCGGAACGGCGCGGCGCCTTCCTGCTGCTGTTTTTCTGCCTGCTGGCCGTGGGCGCCGGCAACACCATGCTCACCTCCGCCGTGCTGCCGCCGCTCACCCGGGAGCTGGGGCTGCCCGACTGGACAGCCGGGGCTATTTTTTCCCTCTCCGCGGCGATCTGGGTCGTCACCGCACCCTACTGGGGCAACCGCTCCAATGTCTGGGGCCGCAGGAAAGTCGCCGCGATCGGCATGGCGGGTTTTGCCGCCTCGATGCTGTTGTTCGCGCTTTCGGCGATGGCCGCGCTGCTCGGCTGGATCACCAACTGGATACTCATCTTCGTGCTGCTGCTGATCGCACGCACCTTGTTCGGCGTCTTCGGCTCCGCGACCAACCCCGCCGCCCAGGCTTATGTCGCCGACCGCACGTCGCGCGACGAACGCATGGACGAGATCGCGACACTCACTTCCGGATTCACGCTTGGCCAGATGGCGGGGCCGGCAGCGGCTGCCGCGCTGATCACCGCAGGCGCCTTGATCTCTCCTGTAGTGGGCTTCGTTGCGCCAGTGATCGTCATCACCGTGATCGCGACAGTGATCGGCATTCTGGTGCTGACCAAACTTCCGGAGCATCGAGCGCCCAGGTCCGATGCGGGTCTCGGCCGCTCCGGCGCCAAGGGACTGTGGCGGGACAAGACGATCTTTCCGTATCTGCTCTACGCCGTGGGCCTCTCGCTGGTGACCGGCGTGCTCAGCCAGACCTTTCCCTACGCCATCATGGACCGCATGGGCGTCGTCGGCGCCGCTTCGGCGCAGTATACAGGCCCGGCCATGACGATGGGCGCGATGGCGACGCTGATCTCGCAGCTCGTGCTCATCCCGCGCATGAAGCTGCCGATCCGCTCGCTGATGGTCTATGGCGCGATCATGCTGGCGCTGTCGTCGGTGTTCATGGTGTGGGCGCAGGATTTCGCGCTGTTCGCCTTTGCGCAGATCCTGTTCGGCTTCGGCCAGGGCTTTGCGCGCCCCGGCTTCTCGGCAGGCGCATCGCTCGCCGCGACGCAGGACCAGCAGGGCGATGTCGCCGGGTACGTTACCGCCGCCAACGGCATGGGCTTCGTCATTTCGCCGCTGTTCGGCCTGTGGATGTACGAGAACCTCGACGGCGCGGCGCCGTTCATCTTCTGCGCCGGTCTGCTCGTGGTGATGGCCGCCTACGCCCACTTCACCGCCAACGCCCGGCCCGCAACCAAGGAAGCGATCACGAAGGAAACGTCGCCGGAGTGAACCGCGTCAGCGGAACGTCCGCGCGTCGGCAAAGCTGCTCAGATCCACCGCTGGAAGCTCGATGATGCGCACGGCGTGTGTCCTGCGGTCGATCGCGAAGATCGTGTGGCCGTCCGCGAACGAGAAGGCCTGGCCTTCGGCCTGCAGGTCGATAGTGGCCACGTGCAGCAGCGTTGGACCCATCGACGGGCGGGCCAGCACGTACATCTCCGGCCGGTCGTGGCCGAGGATGTAGAGAAGGCCGTCCGGCCCGATCGCGCCGCCGGAGGCGGCATCCGGCGCCATTCGCTCGACGACCGCGGCAGGGAAGAGCCAGCCGCCGGTGCGCCGCCACTCCGGGTCAAACGTCACCACGCTGGAGAAGGTGTGGTCCTTGAACCCAACGCCGCCATTGCCGGTGTAGTGCGCGAAGCCGGCGATCCAGCCGCTCCGATAGCGGTCGAACCAGGTGAGCGAGCCTTCGTCGGTCATGCCGAGGCTGTGGCTGTCGGCATGCTGCATGGACGTGCTGTCGAACACCTCGACGGACGAACCGTGCGGCGTCAGCGAATAGTTGGAATTGGCGCACCACAACTTTCCGCCGTCCGCCAGGCACGAGTTGAGATGCCGGATCAGGCCATGGTCCGGCCCCACCCATCGCGCGACGAGCTTGCCGCTATCGCGCTCGTATTTGGCGATCACGCTGTTGTCGGCGGCGTAGAAATGCCGCGCATCCACCGCCACGCCCTGATCGGCTTCAGGAACCGGATACTCGCGCAGCGTACGCGCCGAGAGATGCAGCGGCGTGGGCGCAACATAGTCCGCGACAACAAGAGCGCCCGGCGGCGCGATGCTGGGAGAGGCCGCGCAGGCGCCCGCGAGAAATACTAAGGCGGAGAGAAAGCTGCGCATGGCCGGCTCCAGACAGCAAACGGGCCGGCCAGCAATGACCGGCCCGATAGGACCACTACACCACGAAGACCTCAGAAACCCCAGCTTGCGCCGAGATAGACGGTGCGGCCGACATATTCGAACTCGGTGTTCTGGCTCACCTTGCCGCCCTGGAATTCCGAGGTCGGCTCGTCGTTCAGGTTGACGCCCTCGAGGAAGATTTTGAGGTTGTCGTTGATCGAATAGCTCGCCTTGGCGTCCCAGCGCCCGAACTCGCCCTGGTCGAGTGTGAGACCGGGGTTGGCGTTGTTGGAGTCGAGGAAGCTGGCGTTGTAGGCGTAGCTGACCGAGATATCGATCGGCCCTTTCTGGTAGAAGCCGGTGAAAGCATAGGTCGATTCCGGCTGGCCCTGCAGCGGCGCTGTGCCGCCGCCGGGAAGATCGACTTCGCCATCGATGAAGGTCGCCGAGATGGATGCGCCGAAGCCGTCGAATGGCGAGGGCAGGAAATCGAACTGAGTCTGCGCCGACAGTTCCACGCCCTGCAGGAAGGCCGAGCCGGCATTGATCGTCGTAGAGACATCGAGACGCGTGAGGCCGGTCGTATCGATGCCCGTGAGCCCACGCGTGGCGAGTTCGGCTTGCATCGCAGCCTGCGTCTGGAAGGAGTTGGTCTGGCCGGCGAGCTGGTCGGAAATGTCCTTGTAGAAAATCGCCGCGGACAGTGCGGTCAGCTGGTCGGGATACCACTCCACGCCGAGATCGTAGTTCCAGGACTTGCGGGCCACGAGATCGGGATTGCCGATGGAGACCGATCCGATCGCGCCATTCTGGCTGAAGGTGGAGCGTGGCGCGATCTGGTTGTAGTCCGGGCGGCCAAGCGCGCGCGTGACCGCGGCGCGGACGACCCAGGCTTCGTCCGGGCGGAAATTCACCAGCAGGGCAGGCAGCGTCTCGGTGTAGTCGCCGCCGGCATTGACGCGCGACTGCGAGGTCGCGCCCCGCA
This sequence comes from Hyphomonadaceae bacterium, assembly GCA_030697555.1. Classification (GTDB taxonomy): domain Bacteria; phylum Pseudomonadota; class Alphaproteobacteria; order Caulobacterales; family Hyphomonadaceae; genus UBA7672. The sequence continues at coordinate 4,545 of JAUYPV010000171.1, read as the reverse complement.
GCAGGTAGCCGGAACTGTCGACGTCCGTCGCCTCGATGCGCACGCCCCCGATCAGCTCCCACGGGCCGAACTCGCCCGAGGCCATGACGTAACCCGCCAGGATCGATTCCTTGAGGTCATAGTCCGACGCGAAGTTCGAGGTGAAGTTGGCTGCCGTGTTCGGGGTGAATCGCCCTGTGTTGGCCGGATCGCGGAAATAGGCGTTCATGCCGTGCACATCCATCCAGATGTTCGGCACGTCGCCGTTCTGCGTCTGGTTGGCGAAACCGCCCTTGTTGAACTGCGGCGAGGTTCCCAGCGTGATCGGCGTTCCGTTGGGTAGGTACTCGGTCTGGCCGACATCGAGCGTGCGGTCCGTCGTCGATATCTTGACGCCGGTCTTGAAGAAGATTTCGTCCGACGCATCCCACTGCGCGTTGATCTGGGCGATCGTCGCGTCTTCATTCATGTCCTGGGTGAAGAAGCGCGCGCGGCGCAGCGGCAGCAGGTTGGGGTTGGTGCGGTCAGGCGTGCCGGCGTTCGGCGTGATGGTGACGATGCCGTCGCCATCGAGCGCGAACGTGCTTGGGCCTACCGCTGTTGCGCCCGAGCGCCATTCCCAGCTGCTGTTTGGTTCGGCGATCTCGTTGGCGTTCATTTGCACGAGATAGTCGAGCTTCATCTGACCGACCTGGTTCTCGCCGCCCGCGGCCACCGAGGACACGATCTTGTCCGCGTATTCGAGCCGGACGTTGGCGAGGATGCGGTCGGTGTTCTGCGTGCCGGCGGTGGGGGAGGTGAGGGTGACGCGGCTACCTGTCAGGTTCTGCTCATACCGGTTGCGCCACTGGTATTCGTCCCACGAGCCGTAGAAGCCGCGGACGAAATATTCTGAAGTGTCGTCGGGGCGCCATTGCAGCGCGCCGCTGAGGTTCAGCCGCTCGCGGCCGATGATGTAGTAGTTGTTCTTGACGTTGACCGGCAGGAACGTGCCCGCGGGCTGTCCAGGGACCTGCGTCCAGTCGTCCTGGTAGATGCCCGTCGAGACGTATTCGCGCGCCGAGAACGTGCCGCCGACCAGCCAGCCCAGCGTGTCGCCGATCTTGCCCGACAGCGTGCCATCGACGGCGTAGGGGTCGTGTCCGCCGAACGCCTCGTCGCGCGGGCGTTCTTCCTCATAGCCATAGCGGCCGGTGAGATAGCCATAGAAATCCTCGGGCCGGTCGAACGGCATCTTGGTCTCTACGTTGACGGTGCCGCCGATGCCCTGCGCGTCCATGTCCGGTGTCGGCGTCTTGATCACCTGCACGCCGCCGAGCACGCCGCCCGAGATGATGTCGAGCGGCGCCTGGCGGCCGCCGAGTTCCACTTCCGGCGAGCCCATCTGCACGCCGTTGATCGTCACGTTGTTGAGGTTGGAGGCGACGCCGCGCACCTGCACGTAACGGCCTTCGCCCTTCTCAACGAGCATGGAGACGCCGGGCAGGCGGTTGAGGCTCTCGCCGACATTCTTGTCGGGAAGCTGCCCGAGCTCATCGACGCCCAGCGCCTCGATCGTGCGGCTCTCGTCCTTCTTCTCTTCCAGAGCTTCCTTGCGGGCGAGCGCCGAGCCGGTGATGACGACGACATCGCCGGCCTGGTCAGCAGCCGTTTCGGCGGGGCCGCCCTGCTGAGAGAAAGCCTGGGCGCCGAAAGCCAGCAGACCGGCTGAACCAAACAGGAAATGTCTGAGAGCCATGTTGTATTCCCCTCCGGAGCCCGAACCCGAAGAGGCGGCTAACGCCCTTGCATGACGATCCGCCGACAGAAGCGCGACGGCTTCGCCAAGCTTTTGTGTCGATCAGGTGAACGCGAAAATCGCCCGCACTCAGCGCGAGGCCGCGGGAGCGGCGGCATCAGCGATTTTCACGGATTTCGCAATGCGATCGGAGAGTGCGCCGATGTCCGTCGTGGTGAATTGAGCGATGACTTTCCTGGCTTCGCCGGCTGCCGCCGCGGTCGTCGTCTTGCCGGCCTGGATGTTGTCGGCCAGTTCGAGGATCGGCGTATAGAGCGGCTCGGGTTCGCCCTGAATGGTGAGGCCGAAGCCCCGCGTCGATTGCTCGAGCCGGTTCCAGTCGGCGCGCACCAGCGCCCAGAAATCCTTGGTGGCGTTCCAGTAGTCGTCGCCATCCTTCGGGATCGTGTTGGTGCGCTTGTACGAGTTCACGCCGATCTCGCGGACCAGCACGTGATGGTCGCCGCGCAGCACCAGCTTGGAGTTCTCTTCTTCCTGCACCCAGCCGAACGGCGTGATGGTGTGGCGGTTCACGGCGAGCACGGCGTCATAGTCGGTGCGCGTGGTCATGTCGCGGCGTGGCAGGGGGCGCATCTCCGCAGGTGGACTCCACTGGGAAACACCATGGTCGTGCGTCCATGCGCCGACGGCGCCATAGCGCGGGGAGTCTTCGACCTGGTAGACGACCTGCGACCATTTGCCGGCGCGATCTTTCTGGGAAACGGCGCGCCGCTCCCACGCATTGCCGCCGATGAAGACGAGAACTTCGGCCGGCTCGTACTTCCAGTCCTGCCGCCAGTGCTTCGTCACATACATCTCGTCGCCGACCTTCATGACGAGGATTTGCTGCAGGCTGATGAAGTTGCCGCGGTCTTCCACGACGCGCACGATCTCATCGGCGCCGGAGAGCTTGGGCTTCTTCAGTTCGTAGCCCGGCGTCAGCGATACGGTCTCGCGGAAGTCGAACGTCACGTCGAAGTCGCCGGCCATGGCGAGGATCGCCTTGCGGTCCTGCTCGAACTTCGCCTTCTCCGCCGCCGGCATGGAGATGAGTTCAGCTTTCGGCCGGTCAGGCGCGTCGCTCACCGAGATGGAGGCGCAGCCGAACGCCAATAGCGCCACAGCAAGAATCGCTCCGGTCTTCGCGACAACCTTGAGCATGCTACGCGCTGCCATTGGCCCGTTCCTATTCAAGATGCTCAGGCTAGCTCGCACGGCAATCACACGCCATGCGCATGTTGTTGAGGCGCCCGGAAGGGCCCGGCGCTCAGTTCCTTGATCTGACGGCGGACCCAATGCTCCACTCCCGCGCTCGGCAGCAGGCCTTTCTGATCCGCCTCATAGCTGAGACCCTTGAGCACGTTGGCGTACGGCCCGAAGCCTGAAACGCGATAGGGGATCACCAGCACGCGGCCATTGTCCTGTCCGGCCTGCTCGACAAAGCTGCGGATACGCGCTTCGGACACGACACGCTTGTCGGGCCAGTCCTCGCGCAAGGTTTCCACCTGCACGCGCTTGAACGGGGCAAGGCGGCGCATGGCTTCGGCGCGCTGGTCGATCATCGTCAGCCAGCGCTGGTTCTCACCATCGTCTTCCGGCCCGTGGCCGATAATCAGGACACTCTCGCGAGAAGGATCCTTGCTGAGTCCGCGTGCGCGCTCGACCAGCACCTCGCTCATCTCCGGAGCTTCGGACAGGCCTTGCTTGCTCAGCGCAAAACTGGATTTCGTCTCGATGCGCCAGAGCGCCATGCTGTGGCCGCCGCCGCCCCCAGAACTGCCATGACTGGCGTGTTCGCCATGGCCGGCATGCTCCCCGCTCTGCGGCTCCGCGCCGGGGACAAGACCGAGAATCTGTTCGGTGCGCTCGTACCAGCTCTCGCCGCTGATGAAGAGCCGCACCACGGCGATGCGTTGCACGCCCCGTGCTTCAAGTCTCTTGACGCCAGACTGGAGGCTGGCCGCTTCCGCCATGCCGAACGCGATCTCGATCGGATGCTCCTTGCTCAGCGGCGCGAGCATCGCTTCCACTTCGGCATTCCACACGGCCCCGCCGCCATGCGCCATGATCAGTGCCCCGGTCGCAGCTTCACTCGTCGAATGTCCGGCGTGCGCCGTGGACCCGGCGACGCTCGAACAGGAAGCCGCCGAAACGAGGACGACGCCGGCAAGGCCAAGGAGCGACGCCCGGCGGGTGATGAGCATTGTCATGTGATGGGGGCTCCGAAGACACAGGACCCAAGAAACCGAAGGCTTTTCGCTATCGCGATTGAAAATCACTTGCAAGTAGGTTGAGGGCTGATATTGCGAATTAGTCGCAGGGCGGCCCGAGCTGTCGTTTTTGCGAGGGATTAGGAAGACGGGACGACATGAGTTCGAAGTTGAAAGCCCTGGCATGGCGCGCTGCGCCAGCGATCGCGCTGCTCGCCATAGCTGTCGCCGCAGGCGAGGCTGCGCGCGCCGACACGTCCTACCTCAAGCCGAATTTCTTCACGACGGCGAACGCCGAACTCGTCACCGTGCAGTCGTCCTTCACCGAGGACTTCCCCAACCCGAACGTCGCTGTGCAGTCGGACCAATGGCAGGTGCTGCGGCCCGATGGAACGAAGGACACGTTCGACAAGATCCAGGCCTTCACCCAGGTCACCATCCTCGAAGCTGATCTCAAGGTGACAGGCACCTACCGCCTGACCACCGGCGAGCGTCTCGGACGGGTGGGGCAGCAAGTGCTGGTCGATGGCGTGTGGACGCCATGGGCGCCTGGCCGGGAGATTCCCGCCGGCGCGCAGA
>JAUYPV010000166.1 GCA_030697555.1 Hyphomonadaceae bacterium | reverse complement strand
GCTGCGGCGCACCCTCACGGGCCTATGGTCGGACATGGTCGGATCGCGTCCACGATAGACAAGCGGACACGATCCGCCCCGATCCATCCAGAATGACGCCAATCTCCGCCGCCGTAAGGTCGGTCAGACCGGACGGTTACGGCGGCGGCGAGGAGAGACGAGAAACTGCCGCTGGTGTTGTTCGTTCACGGAGGCGGTTGGACATCTGGCCACACCCGTCATTCCGGCGCCTTCGCCGATTGGCCGGGCGTGCTCGCAGCTATTGCCGCACATGGCTATGTGGTCGCCTCAGTCAACTATCGGCTGAGCGCAGAGGCGCCATCCCCGGCGGCAATTCATGATGTGAAGGCTGCTCTGAAATGGCTGCGCAGCGAGAGCGACAGGTTCGGCATTGATCCTCAGCGCGCCGTCTCTTTTGGCGGATCGGCCGGCGGACAGCTTGCGGCCCTGCTGGCGACATCGTGCGGCGTGGCCGAACTGGCGCCGCCGAGGGCCACGCTTTCGCGGCCAGGCGTGGATGCGGACATTTCCAGTCAATCGGACTGCGTGCAGGGCGCCGCGATCTGGTATGGTGTGTTCGACTTCTCCCCGCTGGTATCCGCCCGCACGTCTCCATCAGGCGCGCCCGCGGCCCCCAATGCCTATCTCGACTGCGCGCCGGGCTCTTGCTCCGAAGCTGCGATCCGGATGGCGAGCGCTGTCGCCTACCTGGACGCCTCAGATCCGCCTTTCATGCTCATACATGGCGACATCGACAGGGTGGTGTCCGTGGAGCAGTCGCGGAATTTCGCTGCATCGCTGAAGGCAAAAGGCGTGGCGGCCGAACTGGATGTGATCGCTGGAGTGGATCACAGTTTCATCGGTGCAACGCCGGAGGCCACGCGCGCGGCTAGCTTGCGCGCGATAACGGCCACACTGGCCTTCTTCGACAAGGTGACTGCTCGCAAGGGACCGTGACGACAGGTTAGATGGGAGCGTCCGCCTTGAAGCGTGATTGAGCTGCAAGCCGGATTGGCGCGTTGGCTGCGCCGTATCCGGTATAGCCACTGCGCTGAACGATCTCGAAAAAGAAGCGCTTGGCGTAGGCGCGAGTGTAAATCTGGAAGTATTCGCCATCGCCGGACCGGTCGTACAGCACGTGATGACGGCGCATGCGATCTATCAGGTCGGCATCCAAGCCGAAGCGCGCGCCCAGATCGTCATAGTAGTTCTGAGGAATATCCAGCATCAGTGCGCCAGACGCCTCAAGCGCGCTTGCGGTTTTCCATATGTCGGCTGTCTCAAAGGCAATGTGCTGGATGCCGGCGCCGAAATACGACTGTAGGAATCGAGACGCCAAAGTTTGGCGCGCCGATGAACCATTCATGGTTATGCGAAGAGCGCCGTCGGGAGATTCAACCGCCTGGCTGAGGACCACGCCAAGCGGATCGTTGATTTCAAGCTGGGGCGTCTTTTCGACGTCGAACAGGGAGTAATAGTAGAGCAGCCACGACAGCATTTCCTCATAGCCCAGCGATTGAGCGACATGATCGACACGCGTGAGGCCGAACCCTTTGCCTGTCGGCGTTACAGGCGAAAATTCGGCTGCCCAAACAGTCTCGCGCAGTCCTTCTTCCATGAAGTAGATCAGGCTGCCGCCGACGCTGCGTATGGCGGGAATTTTGTACTCCTCAGGCGCAACTTCCTGATGGAAGGACGTGACCTCGAACAGATTCGCCCGGCGCATCGCCGCCGCGGCGCTCGGCACGCGCAGACCGACGGCGCAGACAGAGCAGCCATGGCTCACGGCGTGAGCATGCGCGAAACCCTCGGTTTCCTCATTGACCACGATGTTGATCTCACCCTGGCTCCACCGGGTGACGGCTTTGCGGTGATGACGGCCCGACCTGTGGAACCCGAGAGAAGACAGCATCTGCGAAAGGCCGCCCGCTTCGGCGGCAGAGCAGGCGAATTCGAGGAACTCAACGCCGGAACATTGGATACGGGGAGGCGCCGAAGCTTGGCCGCGGCGGCGTGCGAGCGCATCGTCAATAAGGATAAGGGACCGGCGGCCATCGAGCGCGACCTGACCAGCCGAACCGGCGCGAAAGCGGTCGTTGAAGATCTCCAGACTGAGCGGCCCACGATAGCCGATTGCCTCCAGCGCGGCGACATAGTCGACAACAGGCAGATCGCCTTGCCCCGGCATATTGCGAAAATGGCGGCTCCAGTAGAGCTCGTCCATTTTCAGGCGCGGAGCGTCGGCCACTTGGACAAGAACGATCTTGGCTGGATCGATGCCAGCGATGCTTTCGATTGGAATATTGCGGGCAAAACTGTGGAAGCTGTCGAGGATCAGGCCGATGGCGGGGTGATCCACCGCTCGCACAATGGCCCAGGCATCGCGATGGTCGTTGACATGGCGACCCCAGGCGAGGGCTTCATAGCCGACAACAAGCCCTCGTTTGTGCGCGCGCGCGCCCAGTTCCCGAAAGTCATCAGCAATGCGGCCGCGATCCGGAAGACTTTGCGGAGAGACGTTGGAGCAGACCAGCATGACTGGCGCCCCTAGTGTTTGCATGAGGTCGAACTTGCGCTCGGCGCGATCGAAGATGCGCTCACGAAGCTCCGGCGGCATGCCCTCAAAATCGCGGAAGGGCTGATAGGCAGTGCAGACGAGGCCGGCGTCCGCAATCATCGCGGCGATGTCGGCGACGGAGCCAGGGAAGGCGAGGAGATCGTTCTCGAAGATTTCCACGCCCTTGAAGCCTGCCGTCGCGATGGCGGCGATCTTTTCTTCGAGGTTGCCGCTGATCGAGACGGTGGCGATGGAATGCATCATCCCGCGAACTCCGTGAGCGCTGGGTGGGGGGCGTTCATCCGTAGACTCACGGCGCCGACGTCAGCGGCGGACGTTCCATATTGTACGAACTGGTACGTTCGTCAACAAACCGGTTTGCGGACTGGTACGACCGATGGGATCGCCATGGCCCTTAGGCCCCTAACCGCCAAAAGGGCTGACGGAGACGCGCGCTAATTCGGCGGCGAATTCGGGTAGGCGTCGGTTCGAGTTCAACGGTAATTCCAAGCGAGTCGCGCCATCTATACTGGCATACAGCGAGCTCTAACCGGTGGGGCGGGTCTCTGTCCGTGGAGGTGGACTGAATGGCGGAGAGGGTGGGATTCGAACCCACGGTACGCTTGCACGCACAACGGTTTTCGAGACCGCCCCGATCGACCACTCTGGCACCTCTCCGGGGAGCGCGGGGTATAGCATCCAAACTCTTAAGCGCAAGCAACGCTCTAGGGGCGATTGGACGCGGGCCCAAAGCTGGTATTCCAGGCCCGTCCAGCCCCGGGGCGGGAGACAGCCGGAGCCCGCCATGAGACTTGCGCCCGTCCTTCTCTCCACTGCGTTTCTGGCGCTTTCGGCCTGCGCGTCCGCACCCGCGGACAAGATTACCGGCGAGATGGCGACCCGTGTGACGCCGCCCACCCAGCGCTCGTCCGAACGTGGCCTGGTGCACCTGAATCGGGGAACCAGTGCCGAACTCTACGTCCCCGAAAGCATTGGCGCCGACCGGCCGGCGCCTCTTCTTATCCTCCTTCACGGCGCCGGAGGGCGCGGCGACAACATGATTCGCCGCTTCCGTGACGAAGCCGACCGACGCGGCGTCATCCTGCTCGCCCCGGACTCGGCCGGGCGAACTTGGGACGTGATGATGGCCATGGGCGATGATCCCAACCGCGCGCCCGGCTATGGCGGCGATGTCGCCCGCATCGAGGAGGCGCTGGCTGAGACGATCGCGCGCCACGCCATCGATCCGAAGAAGGTCGCTATCGCCGGCTTCTCCGACGGCGCCGGCTATGCCCTGTCGCTCGGCGCCGAAAATGTGCAGCTCTTTCCCCACGCGATCGGCTTTTCCGCCGGCGTACTGATGCCGTTCTCCTATGAAGGTAAAACGCGCGTCTTCATCTCGCATGGCCGCAAGGATCGCGTGATCCCGCCCAGCGTCCCCGAAACGAGCATCGTGCCCGCGCTGCGCCAGGCCGGCTTCGAGGTGACGTTCACGGAGTTCGACGGCGGCCACGAGCTTCCGCCCGAAATCATGACGCAGGCGCTCGACTGGTTCCTCGCAAACTAGCGAACGAGAAGATCCGGCCCAGCGCGCGCCACATCGGTGCAGCCGGTCAGCGCCATCGCCGTCTTAAGCTCATCACGCATGTTCGCCAGCATCGCGAAAACGCCACGCTCGCCGCGTGCGCCCAGCGCCATCGCCCAGCTCCGCCCGATCAGGCAGGCCTTCGCCCCCGTCGCCAGCGCCTTCAGCACATCGAGCCCCGACCGCACGCCGCCATCCATCAGCACCGTCGCGCGGCCATCGACCGCTTCCACCACACCGGGCAGGGCGCGAATGCCCGACAGCGCATCGTCGAGCTGCCGCCCGCCATGGTTCGAAACCACGATCCCGTCCACGCCCGCCTCGCACGCCAGCCGTGCGTCCTCGGGGTCAAGTATCCCCTTGATCACGATCGGCCCGCCCCACGCTTGCTTGATCCACGCGAGATCGTCCCAGGTCAGCGTCGGGTCGAAATTCTTCCGCACCCAGACCCAGAAATCCATGAAGCTCGCGCCTTTGCCCACCGCCGGCACGACATTCTCGAAGCAGTGCGGCTGTCCGCCGAACCACACATCGAACAGCCAGCCCGGATGCGTGATCCCATCCAGGGCCAGCTTCAGCCCAGCCGACGGCCCGCCGCCAAAGAGTCCCGATCGCACGTCGCGATAGCGCGCGCCCGGCGTCGGCAAATCCACTGTGAACACCAGCACCGGCGATCCCACCGTCTTCGCCTTGGCGATCAGCTCACGCATGAAGCCGCGGTCCTTCAGCACGTAGAGCTGGAACCACGGCGGCGCCGTCCTCGAGACCTCATCCAGCCCGCAGATCGACAGCGTCGACAGGCACATCGGCACGCCCGCCTTTGCTGCTGCGCGCGCCGCCTGCGCTTCGCCGCGCTTCGCATAGAGTCCCGCCATCCCCACCGGCGCGAGGATCACCGGCATCGAATAGCGCCGGCCGAACAGGTCGACGCCGGTTTCAAGCTTCGACACATCGTGCAGCACGCGCTGGCGCAGGTGCACGCCCGCGAAGTCCGCGACGTTCGCCGCCAGCGTCCGCTCCGCATAGGCGCCGCCATCGACATAGTCGAACAGCAGCCTGGGCAGGCGCTTCTTCGCCGCCCAGCGGAAATCCTCGTAAGTCGCCAGCATCCAGCCCCTCGCCCGGTCGCGCCCGAGCCTAGCACCGCTCAAGGCGTGGGGACGAGTCCGCCTGCGATGGATTGGCTCGGGCCGCCTGCCGCTTGGCGGCGCCATTGTCGCCCACTTTGGTGCGCGTCTGGTCGATCGGCCCGGTGATCAGCCGCGCGCCGCGCTCGAAGGTGAGATAGCTCCACGCCCAGTCGAGCGCCACGGAGAAGCGGTTGCGGAAACCGATCAGGAAGTAGATGTGCGCCACGCACCAGGTCAGCCAGCCAATGAAGCCTGTCAGCCTGATCGCGCCAAAGTCGGCGATGGCGCTCTTGCGCCCGACGGTCGCGAGGGCGCCGAAGTCCTGGTAGCGGAACGCCGGCCGCGCCGATCCCGGCTTGCGCGTCAGCAGCGTGAGAAGCCGTCCGACATATTCGCCTTCCTGCTTGGCGACAGGCGCAAGGCCCGGGACCGGCTTGCCGTGCCTGTCCCTGGCCAGCGCGCAGTCGCCGATGACGAAGATCTCGGGATGGCCCGCCACTGTCAGGTCGGCGCCGACGGCCACCCGCCCGGCGCGGTCGCCTTCGACGCCCAGCCATTTCGCCACGGGAGAGGCCGCAACGCCCGCCGCCCAGATCACGCAGGCCGAAGGCAACGAAGTCGTCACCGCGGTTGCGCTCTGAAGCATGACGCCGGCCTCGTCGACGCCGGTGACACGCGTGTTCACCATCAGCTCGACGCCCAGCTTCTTCAGCGCCTTGTCGGTGTAGGCGGACAGCTTCTCCGGAAATGTCGACAGCGCCCGCGGTCCCGCTTCCACCAGCACGACGCGCGCCGAATGCGGATCGATGGCGCGGAAGTCGCTCGCCAATGCGCGATGCGCCAGCTCCGCGATGGAGCCCGCCATCTCGACGCCGGTCGGCCCGGCGCCGATCACCGCGAAGGTCAGCAACCGCTTCTGCGCCGCTTCGTCTTCCTCCAGCTCGGCCTGTTCGAAGGCCAGCAGGATGCGCTTGCGCAGCTCGGTCGCGTCCTCGAGCGATTTCAGCCCCGGCGCAAATTGCTCCCACTCATCGCGCCCGAAATACGAATGCCGCGCGCCGGTCGCCAGCACGAGATAGTCGTAGTTGATCTCATGGCCATCAAGCACGACGTGGCGCTTCGCCTTGTCGACCGCCGTCACTGTGCCGAGCAGCACTTCGGCATTCTTCTGCTTGCGGAGTATCGTGCGGATCGGCGTCGCGATCTGGCCGGGAGACAACCCCGCCGTCGCCACCTGATAGAGCAGGGGCTGGAACAGGTGGTGGTTGCGCCGGTCGACCAGCGTCACGCGCACATCGGCCTTCGACAGCGCCTTCGCGGCCGACAGCCCGCCGAACCCTGCGCCGACAATCACAACGCGCGTACGGTTGTCAGTCTCGCCAGACGCCCGCACTTCTGGCGGGCAGTCGCAGGTAGCGCTGTGGACGTGAAACGAGGTCTGCATCAGACTCTCCACGATCGAACGCGCCGCCGTATCGTTCACCCGGTAGATAAGATGTGCGGAGCATCCGATCCAGTGTGCTCCAGCTGGGTTAACGGGCATCTTTGGCGCCGATTTCCTTCCGGCGCAGACCAGCGGACAGCATAGCCTTAATTCAGCGTACGGTCGCAAGCGTTGCGGCGGGCGCGGCTTCCTCGATGGCCATGCGCGCGGCGACAACCGGGGCGGCGTAGGACGTTCCCGAAACGACGGCGTGGCCCGACAGCGTCGCGACCGTGACGTCCACGCCTGGCGCCGACCTGTCCACATGCGAACCCGTGCTCGCCATGGGCCAGACGCCCCCAGCGGCGTCGACGGCTGTGACGCCGATGACGCCTGGATAGGCCGCCGGATATATCAGTTGCGAAAAAGGCCCGTTATTGCCAGCCGCCGCGATGATCTCGCCCCCCGATGTGAGATGCAGCGCGACCATGCGCCCGACGATCACGTTGGGCGGGCCCGCCAGCGAGATATTGACGATGCCGACGCGCTCGGCGGTCATCCACGCCAACGCCTCGGCCAGGGCGTCCGCACCTGTCCACTTCGCGCCCGTCTCAGTCAGCACATCCGCAGCCAGAAGTGCGAACGGCGCATCGAAAGTTTCCGCCAGCTTTCCGGCCACGGCCGTGCCGTGATCGGTCGCAACAGGACCGGAAGCCGCCGGAAAGGCGCGCTGGGTGATCGCCGCCGCCCTGAGGTCAGCATGCGAGACAAGCACGCCGCCATCGATCATGCCGATGCGATAGCGGCCGCCGGCCTGCATCGCCGGAAGCTCCGGCTGCTGTTGTTGTGGTGTGGGGCCGGACGCGGCAAAGGCGTGGTTGAAATCGAACAGTCCGCCCGGATCGGCCGCGCGCAGGAGATCGAGCATCGCTCCGGGGTCGAGAGGCGCAGGCGCGTTGAGCCGGGTCAGTTGCGGACCCGCCGAGCCGAGCCGGGCATCCGAGATCACCGTCATTCCGGCGCCCAGCGCTGCCGTCCGCGCCGCGTCGGACATATCCAGCGCCAGTATCTCCCCCCGTCTCGCCGCGAACCCGTCGCGCGCCCGTGCGAGCCGATCGTCCGCAACAAGCGGATCGGATGGTTCGGCGGGCTGTTGCTGGTCGCTCGCAGCGGCCTGAGCCTGCCGGCGTTCGATGGCGCGCTTTGCCGAACGGTCGATGTCGGCCGCCCGGCTCGCCCGGTCGATCCTGTCTATGCGGGTCGAACGATCGGGCGCCTGCGCCTCAGCGCCGGCGGCGACCAGCATCAGCAGCCCAAGACAGGCGGCGCGGAGCAGCCAAACCTCCCTGATATCGGACGACTATCCTACAACGGCCTGGGCGGGCGGGATATTCCGACAGGGCCTGCCGGCGCGAATTCCCGTTCCCCGGGATGAAACAGCCGGTCCGATCCGTTGTAGGATCAGAGCGCATGACAGGACCCGACGAAGTCAGGTTTCGCAGTGAACTCGCGGCCCTGCTGCCGAGGCTGAGGCGGTTCGCCATGGTGCTGACGGGCGCCCCGGCGGAAGCCGACGACCTCACCCAGAGCGCACTGGAGAGGGCTTTGGTCCGGCAGCGCCAGTTTACGCCGGGCACGCGGCTCGACAGCTGGGTGTTCCGCATTGCGCAGAATCTGTGGATCGACCAGCTCCGGTCCAGAAAGTCGCGCGGGCCACATGCCGACCTCGATGCGGCAGCGGCCGAGACAGGTCAGAAGGACGAAGACATGGCCGACCGCATGGACATCGCAAGGACCATCTCCAGCCTCCCGGAAGACCAGCGCGCCGTCGTCGGCCTCATCCTGGTCGAGGGCTGGAGCTACCAGGAAGCCGCCGCCATGCTGGAGACGCCGGTCGGCACGGTGATGAGCCGGCTGTTCCGCGCTCGCGAGCGGATCAAGGCCGCGCTCGCGGTCGGCGGAGATGTTTCATGACCGTGAAGCCGACGCCCGAGGAACTCATGGCCTATGCCGACGGCCAGCTCGACGATGCGCATGCGCAGCGGGTCGAGCATGCCATCGCGGCCTTCCCCGAACTGCGCGCCGCCGTAGACGATCACCGGCGCACCCGCGCCGCCGCACGCGAAGCCTTTGACGAGATGGCGAAGGCGCCGATGTCACCCGGACTTGCTGCGCTTTCCAACTCGCTCGCCGCGCCGCGTAGCCCCGCCGCGTGGGCCTCGAACCCGCGCAGCGCCGGCAAATGGCGCAAGCAGTTCGCCGTCGGCGCCTGGCCGGCCGCGGCCGCCGCCTGTCTTTTCGGCGGCGTCATCTCTGGCGCGCTTCTCACTGCCTCGAATGACGACGTCATCCGTTGGCGCGGCGGTCCTTCAGCGGGTTCGATGCTGGCGCAGGTTCTGGAGAAATCTCCCAGCGAGACTGCGTCAGCGCGGGGCGAAGGGCAGGCCATCGTGGTGGCGAGCTTCACGTCCGGCGATGGCCGCTTCTGCCGGCAGTTCGAGATCGGCGGAGCGGCGGACGGCGTTGCATGCCGCGGCGCGGATGGCTGGAGCATTCTCGCCCTGGCGAAACGCCCCGGCGGCGCCGGAAGCTTCGGGACGGCGGGCGGCGAGGATCCGGTGGGTCTTGCCGTCGCCGGGCTAGATCCAGGTCCGCGCATCGAGGGCGAAGCGGAACAGCGGCTGATCGATCGCGGCTGGAAAAACTAGGCGCCGAACAGGATGCGCGCGCCGATCGCCTGGTCGGGGCTGCCTTCGCTGAAGCCTGCAACGCCATAGAGCTGGAAGCGCGCCGTCTCGCCCATCGGCAGGCTCACCCACGCCGAGACTTCGCTGGCCGCCTCGACGCCCACCGTCGAAGCCTCGCTCCAGTCATAGGCCGCACCGATCGAGACGCCATTCGTCCCTGTCCACGCCAGCCCCGCCGATCCGAAGCCGCCATCCTGATAGGCGCCGCCATTGAACCGCCAGCCGCCGCCAACAAACAATGTCCAGTCGCCAACGTCGCGCGACAGGTCGAGGCCCAGCGAGCCGCGCGCCTCGCCCGTGCTGAGGCCCTTCTCTTCATCCCCTGTCGGCAGCTGCACGCGCCCGGTGAGGTCGAGCCGCGTTGCGCCGTCCGCTGAAAGATCGAACGTCCGCGTCAGCGACAGGGCTAGATCGGCAAGGCCGGAAACCTTCTCGCCTGGAGTGCGCGTTGTCGCGGTTCCACGCCCGAGGGGAGCGTCCGTTCCGATGAAAGTCGCTGGGCCATCGAGTTCGACCCAGGGCAGCGTTGCATCGAACGTCCATGCGTCGTCCGCGTATCCAGCGGTTACGGCCACATAGACCAGAGTCGTGTCCGTCGCCTCGCCATAGGAACCGCTCGAGTATTCAGAGCTTGCCGCGAGCGTCGCCTGCGCAAACCCGGCCGGCGCGGCGAGAATCGCCAGCCCGGCGCAACCCAGTGTCAGTTTGAGTGTCAGCCTGATCTTCATGTCGTCCCCTTGGAATCGGATCATGCACAAAACCCCCGGACGGGCGAGAGCCCGTCCGGGGCAGTCCGGGGCTTAGTATGTTCCGCTCATCCGCGTGGCCGGGCCGCAGGCCGAGCGGCAGGTCTGGCGGCAGGTCGGGCGACCGGCGCTACGCGGATGATCTGGGCAGGCCTTGCACGCACGCCATCGGTTGGGCGCACGCGTTCGGCGGGCTTCACGCGGTCGACAGGCCGCGCGTCCACCGGCCTTGCCGTAACCACGGGAGGTTGCGGCCGGTCAGGATGATAGGCGTTCCACAGGCGGCGGAAGTTGATGCCGAGATAGTCGGCAATGAACGCCAGTTTCCGTGCGTCGCCCACGTCCGGATAGGCGTTGTCCAGACGCGCCTTCAGGTGACGAATCTGCTCGTGAAGCGAGGGAGGAATGTCTTCCGGCGGCCTGAGGGTGACCACGATGGGGCCGGCTACCGAAACGCCATCCACCACGGCAAGTACGTTTGTGTCGCGTTGGGCGAAGGCCGCGACAGCCGCGTCGGTGGATGTCCCGTCCTGGGCCATGGCGGCCGGGCAAGCCAGCATGGCCAGGCTCACCGCGATGGCGGGCAGATATCGTCTCATGGTGGGTCTCCTTCTGGACAACATCCAGAGAACGGAGACGGAGGCCGGTTTATTCCGCGCCGGGCGGCGCGAGCAGGCCAAGCCCGTTGAGCTCTCATGCTGGCATGCTAGGCAGCAGGAGATGACAATCGAGCGGCCAAACCAGGCACGGGCCGATCTCGCCGCGATCTTCGCAGGCGGCGAAGGCCGCCGCATGGGTGGGGTCGACAAGGGCGCGCTCGTCCTTGGCGGCGAGCCGCTCTGGAAGCGTGTATCGGATCGTCTTGGCTCTCAGGCGAACGCCGTCGCCGTACTCGCGCGCACCGCACCGCACTGGCTGGGCGAACTCGGCGCCCGCCTGATCCAGGATGCGCCGGAAATCGGAGGCCCACCCGCAGGCCTGCTAGGTGCGCTGAGAGTCCTTGAAGACCAGAACGGCCCCGATGCGCTCCTGCTCACCGCGCCGGTCGACTCGCCTTTCCTTCCCGCAGACCTCTTCGCCCAGCTCGACGCAGCGCGGCGCAGGGAGAACGCACCGGCGGCGATCGTCCGCTATGCCGGGCGGTTTCAGCCCGTCTTCGGCCTCTGGCGGGCCGGTTGCGCCAGCGCTGTCGCAGCCGCCGCGAAGCACGAACGCACGCTCTACGCCATCGCTGCGCGGGCCGGGGCTATCCAGTGCGAGGCATGGGCCGGCGTCGCGCCCGACCCATTTACCAATCTCAATACGCCAGAGGATTTTGCGGCAGCGCAACAAGTGTCTGGGGATAGCTGACGCCGCCGCTGGCCGTGCTAATTTGCCGTCAGGAGGACGGTTCCATGACCTCGAAGCTCTCGCTCGTCCGCGGCGCAATCGAACCCGCGCTGCTCGAACATACCATCGGCGAAGCGCTGCTCCGCGCCGCGCGCCAATGGCCGAAGCAGGAAGCGCTGGTTTCCGTCCACCAGGGCATACGCTGGAGCTATCAGGACTTCGCGTTTCGCGTCGACCAGCTTGCCGCCGGCTTCCTCGCGCTCGGCCTCAAGCCCGGCGACCGCGTCGGCGTCTGGGCGCCCAACTGCGCCGAGTGGACGCTTGTCCAGTTCGCCACCGCCCGCGTCGGCCTCATCCAGGTCAATATCAACCCGGCCTATCGCCTCTCCGAAGTCGAATACACGCTCAACAAGGTCGGCGTGAAGGCGCTGGTCTGCGCCGAGAAGTTCAAGACGTCGGACTATGCCGGCATGATCACCGAACTCGCGCCCGAGATCGCAACGTCGAAGCGCAACGAACTCCGCTCCGCGCGCCTGCCAGACCTCCGCGCCATCATCCAGATCGGCGGCGCGCCGCGTCCCGGCTGGTACGCCTTCGAGGAAATCGCGGGCCTCGCCACCGGCAAGCATCTTGCCCAGATCGCCGACATCCACGAAACGCTCGACCGCAACGACGCCATCAACATCCAGTTCACCTCGGGCACGACGGGCCTGCCCAAAGGCGCCACGCTCTCCCACCGCAACATCCTCAACAACGCGTACTTCGTCGGCCTCGGCATGGGCCTCAAGCCCGGCGACCGCCTACTGATCCCCGTGCCGCTCTATCACTGCTTCGGCATGGTGATGGGCAATCTCGCCTGCATCGTCCACGGCGCCGCGATGGTCTATTCCTCCGAAGGCTATGAACCACTCGCCGTCCTGAAGACGGTCGAGGCGGAAAAGTGCACCGGCCTCCACGGCGTCCCCACCATGTTCATCGCCGAACTCGAACATCCCGAGTTCGACAAGTTCAACCTCAAATCCCTGCGCACCGGCGTGATGGCCGGCTCACCTTGTCCCATCGAAGTGATGCGGAAAGTCATCGACCGCATGAACATGACGCAGGTCGGCATCGGCTACGGCATGACCGAAACCTCGCCCGTCTCCTTCCAGACCGCGATGAACGATCCGCTCGAACGCCGCGTCTCCACCGTCGGCCGCGTCCAGCCGCACCTCGAGGTGAAGGTCATCGATCCGGAAGGCGAAATCGTCCGCCGTGGCGAGCCCGGTGAACTCTGCACGCGCGGCTATTCCGTCATGATCGGCTACTGGAACGATCGCGAGAAGACCGCCGAGGCGGTCGACGGCGAAGGCTGGATGCACACCGGCGACCTCGCCACCATAGATGACGAGGGCTACTGCAACATCGTCGGCCGCATCAAGGACATGGTCATCCGCGGCGGCGAGAACGTTTATCCGCGCGAGATCGAGGAATATCTCTTCCGCCATCCCAAGATCGAGGACGTCCAGGTCATCGGCGTCCCCGATCCGAAATACGGCGAGGAAATCTGCGCCTGGGTAAAACTCCGCGGTGGCGAGACGGCGACACGCGAAGAGATCATCGAATTCTGCAAGGGCCAGATCGCCCACTACAAGATCCCGCGCTACGTGAAGTTCGTGGACTCGTTCCCGATGACCGTCACTGGCAAGATCCAGAAGTTCGAAATGCGCAAGGCGATGATGGCGGAGCTGGGTCTGGCGGAAGCCAAGACGGCTTAAGCTCACCGGCGGACCTACGGCCCCGGCGGACTATTGTGCAGCCGCGCCGAGTTCGCTTCCTCGCGCTGCAGCTCGGCCGATGTCGGAACCGGACATCCGGACGGGGGCAGGGCGAACGCCGGATTGGTGATGAAGCCCTGATCCGTCAGCGACTCCAGGAACGCCACGAGATCGACGACATCCGCATCCGATACCGTCTGCTTCAGCCGCTCATCCATCTGCCGCTCCGCCGCCGCATAATGATGCCTGATCGCATTGGCCAGCGTCGCCGCCTCGCCGTCATGCATGTAGGGCGCTGACACCGCCACATTGCGCAGCCCCGGCGTGCGAAACTTGTAGGCGTCCTCAACCTTCTGCGTGATGCGATGCAGCCCCGTATCCACCTTCAGCGCCTCGCCCTCCTTCGGCGGCGCCAGCGCATGGAAAGCCTCCGCCGGCTTCACGCCCGGCAGCGCCGCATCCGTGAAATGCGCGCCGGCATGGCACGACGAACACTGCTTCGCCTCGAAGACTGCTTCGCCCCGCTTCGCCTGAGCCGAGATCGCCTTCGCGTCCCCGCGCCGGTACCGGTCATAAGGCGAATCCAGCGACACCAGCGACCGCTGGAACGCCGCCAGCGCCTTGGTGATCGTGTCCATCGATATCTCGCCCTGCTTCTCGGGAAAGGCGGCGGCGAACAGTTGCGGATAACACGCCTGGTCCTTCAGCCTCTGCGGCAGCGCGCCTTCCGGTCCGCGATTGAACCCCATCTCGACCGGCTTCAGTCCTTCGATCGGAATCAGCGCCTGGTGCTCGAGGATATCGACCTGCGGCCCGCCCCAGGTCAGCGACGAGAAGTACCCGACATTCGCCAGCGTCTGGATGTTGCGGTCGCCAGGATCGTCGAAGACGCCCGGCCGCGTCTTGTTGGGATCGGAGAAGCCGCGCTTCTGCTCATGGCATGTCGCGCACGACATCACGCCGGTGAACGACAGGTCGCCGTCATAGAACAGCCTGCGCCCCAACTCGACCTTGATCGGCGTCGACGGATTATTGTCCGGCGCGCGCGGCGGCGCGAGTGTCGCCAGCGTCGGCCATGGCTCGGCCCGCGGCTTCGTAACCGACGACGCGCATGCCACAACGCCGACCAGCGCCAGGCTGGCCAGTATCGCCCATGTCAGTTTTCTGGAAGCCGCGCACACGGCCTTGATCGCCAGTCTCACTTGATCGCCAATCTCACTTGGTCGCCAGTCTCAGGCTTCCGCCATCAGCTTCGCGCGAACCCGGTCGCGATACCGGATGCAGGCGGCGATATAGCGCCGGTACATCGCGGCATCGACTTCCTCGCTCTCGCAGCAGGGCAGCAGCAGGTCGCCGTCCGATTTGAAATTACCGTCCCACGCCATGAGCTGCTCGTCCGTGAACTCCGGGGTCCATGTCTTCAGCTTGGCGTCCGGCATCGCGTCGAAATAGGCGCAGAGATTGATCCCCGCCTCCGTCCGCTCCTCGAACGGCGGCTCGCCTTCAAAATTCCATCTGGGTTCCATGGCTCAACCCTGCTGCACCCAGCCGTGATAGTCGTTGTCGCGCAGGCCGCCGCGATCGAGATAGGCGGTCTTGATCCGCTCCAGCGCATCGGCGGGCAGGGCGTTGCGCTGCGCGTTGACATCGACGCCATAGAGCTTCGCCGCGTTGAGCCCGAAGATCTTCGCCTTGTCGTCATCGGTGATTTTCTTGTAGCCGTGCTTCTCGCACAGCTCGTCCGAGATCTGGAACCGCTTGAACGCGTCGATCCCCCACTGCGGCGAACCCCACCACAGGCAGTCTGTGCCCCACACGACATGGTCCGCGCCATACGTCTTGATGTTGAGCCCCATGCCGTGCATCGCCATCACCGGGTCCTGCACGGCCAGCGTGTTGAAGAACGATCCGATCTCGGGATAGAGGTTATTGATCTTCGGGTTGCGGCGTTTGATGTCCATCAGGACCTTGTGCCACAGGAAGTCGCCCGTCTCCGGATTGTACTCGTTCATCTCCTTCCAGTTCGCGCCGTCCGACGCGCCGTGCTTGAGAGCCGAGTGATAGACGACGAAATTGCAGTCCGGATTGCGCAGCGCCGCCTGCTCCATGTCCTTCGGATTGGCGAGGTGGCCCAGCGTGCGCGACTGGTAGCTGTATCCCTTGTGCACCGAGAACAGCTTCTTGCCGCGCTTGCGCGATTCCTCGATGAACCACTGCGCGTTGTCATCGTCGACCTGGAAGCCGTTGCCGGTGCGCGCGGGGTCGGTGTGGCAATACCACTTCCATGAATCGATCTTGTAGACGTTGAGCTCGCGCTCCATCTGCTCGAGCGTCGCGGCCTTGTCGATCGTCTTGGTCGTGGCGTTCCAGTAGTGGTTGGGCGCAAGGTTGCCCTGGGAGAGCGCCCGCTGCGATCCCGCCATGGCGTTGAGTTCGTTGCGCGACTTGGCCATCAGCCACGAGGGCAGGATGGCGCCGCGCGGCGTCCGCTCTGCATCGACCAGCACACGGCCATCCGGCCCCCGCTGTTCTTCCTTGCCGGGCACGCCTGAGATCACCACCATCGACGTCTCGGAATCGAGGAACATCTCCTTGGTGAAGGTGCGGAAGGAATAGGACTCGACGTCGTCCTTCAGGTTGAAGCCCATGTTCCGCGCCGTTTCCGAATTGCGGAAATTCAGCGCGATGCCGTTCGAATAGTGGGCCTGCACGTCGATGATGAAGTACTTGCCCTTCTTGCCGCGGTTCAACTTGGCCTCGACCGCACCCGGCTCGAACTGCTCCACCTGATCGACGTCGAAGGCGTTGGACCCATGCACGCAGTTGGAGGCGAGAAAGGCGGTGGCGAGCCCCATGGACGAGGCCATGTAGGCGCGCCGGTCCATGCTGATCTTCTTCGCGTTGCGCGTGCCCCATTCCATGATGAGGTCTTCGACCTGCTTCTGCTTCTTCGTCTGCGGGCGGGGGATGAACTCCTCGTTGGAGACCACCTGTGTGGGGATGGGCGAGTCGACGCCCAACGCCCGGTCACGTTCGCCTTTTCTTACCCACATGATGTCCGCTCCCTCAAGCGATGGCCTGTATCGGCCGTGTCTCTTTTGCAGAGTGAATACTCTGCATACTTCGATCGCAAAGGGAATTACGGTGACGCAACGGTTACAAGGCTTGTTACAGCCTGTAGGACATCAGAAATCTGGAATGCTCGCGGTGCGGAACCGCGGCGTCTTCCACTGACTCTGTCACTGATTGGGGCAAGCCATGCAGGGCGTTACCGTCATCGATCACCCGCTGATCCAGCACAAGCTCACGCTGATGCGGGACAAGGCGACGTCGACGGCAGGCTTCCGCACGCTGCTGCGCGAGATCGCCCATCTCATGTGCTATGAAGTCACCCGCGACCTGCCGCTCGAGACCGTGGCGATCGAAACGCCGATGGGTCCGATGGATGCGCCCATCATCAAGGGCAAGAAGTTGGTCTTCGCCTCCATCCTCAGGGCCGGCAACGGCCTGCTCGACGGCATGCTCGACCTGGTGCCTGCGGCGCGCGTCGCCCATGTCGGCATCTACCGCGACCACGATACGCTCCAGCCCGTCGAATACTATTTCAAGGCGCCAGGCGAACTCGAAAACCGCCTCATCATCGTCGTCGACCCCATGCTCGCCACCGGCAACTCAGCCATCGCCGCCATCGATCGCCTGAAACGCAGGGGCGCCAACAATCTCCGCTTCCTCTGCTTGCTGGCCGCTCCGGAAGGCATCGAGAAGTTCACCAGGGTTCACCCCGACGTCCCCATCTTCACCACCGCCATCGACAGCCACCTCAACGAAAAAGGCTACATCGTCCCCGGCCTCGGCGACGCCGGCGACCGGATGTACGGAACGAAGTAGCCGCCGCCAGCAAGCCTGCCCTGGGGGTTTGCCGGAGCCGTCAACTGCCCCAGCGTCCACCGCGTCGTTTACTTTTCGCTAACCTCCTAGGCCCTTGCGGAAGGAACGGTCACTAAACGAATGCCGGGTAAAGATCGGGGCTAGTTACGTTTACTGTGGACGCCCTGGGGCATGACTTCGACCAGCCTTCTCGACACGCCGGCCTTCGCGCTGGCGGTGCTCGCCGCCGCGCCGGCCTGCGTGGTCGATGCGCGCGACCGCGTCGTCGAGGTGAACGAAGCCTTCGCCAAAAGGCTCAACCGCCCTCCTGCCAATCTCGTCGGCGTCAATCTTATCGAGCTGATGCGTGGCGTCTCGGTCGACCGGTCAAACTCCACCGGCGCCGATTGCTTCCGCCTTAGCGACGCAAGCCAGGAAAGCTGGGTCCGCCTGCACCGGACGCCGGTTGGCGCCCGCATCGCGGTCGTGCTCGTTGACGTCACAACCGAATGGTCGGCGCTCACAACGCTCGTCAGCGCCCGTTCGGTGCGCGACCAGCTGATGATGGACGCCGCGGTCGGCACCTGGCGCTACGACCCCGACTCGCAGGTCTACACTTTCTCCAGCGAGCTTTCGCTCGGCCATCAGGATGCCGGCAAACCCGTGCCGCTCGATATCTTGCGGAAGATCCAGCACCCCGAAGATGTCGCGAAGGACGCTGCGATCCGCGATCGGCTGACCACGCAGGGCGGCTCCGCCGTCGGCGAGATGCGCATGCGGGCAGGAGACGGATCCTGGATCACGCTCCGCGTTCACTACCGCTCGGGCCGGAAACTTCCCTCGGGCAGGCTGGAGATGTTCGGCCTCAGCCAGAACGTCACCGATCTCGCCGTCGCACGCGATCAGGCCGACATCGTGTCCGAACGGCTCGAACTCGCCATGTCGGCCGCCAACGCAGGCGTCTACGAAATCGACATGCGCTCCACCGGCCGCTGGTCGTCCGAGCAGTTCAAGGCGCTGGCCGGCCCCGAAGCGATGGCGCGCCAGGACATAGACCCGTTCGGCCTCTATCACGACGATGAAAAACAGCGCGTGCGCGAAAGCTGGGATCGCTGCCTGCGCTCGAATGCTGTCGAAAGCATCGACACGCGTATCTATTCGCCGGATGGCGATGGCCATTGGGTCCGCATCTTCACGCGTGTCCAGCGCAATGCGCTGGGGGAACCCGTGCGTGCGGTCGGCCTGATGCTCGACATCGACACGCACAAGCGCCAGGAACTCGCACTGGTCGAGGCCAAGCAGCAGGCCGAAGCGGCGACCATAGCCAAGTCGAACTTCCTTGCCTCGATGAGCCACGAGATCCGCACGCCGCTCAACGGCATTCTCGGCATGGCGCAGGTGCTGCAGGCTGACGAACTGACCGAGGCGCAGAAGGAGCGCATCAACGTCATCTCCGAATCCGGCCAGACGCTGATGGCTCTGCTCAACGACGTGCTCGACATCTCGAAGATCGAGGCCGGCAAGCTGGAGATCGCCAGGATCGACGGCGACTTCGCTCTCACGGTCGAGCGCGTGCGCCAGCTCTTCGTCACGCGCGCGCAGGAACGCGGGATCGGTGTCACGCTTGAGACGCCGAAATCTTTCCCGAAGCTCCTGCGCTACGATCCGGTGCGCACGCGCCAGTGCGTCGGCAACCTTTTGTCCAACGCCATCAAGTTCACGGAGCAGGGCGGCGTCTCGATCCGCCTCGGCGCGGAGAGCCGGGCCGATGGGGCCTGGATGATACGCGTCTCGGTCACCGACACCGGCATCGGCATGGACGAGGAAACCTTGGCGCGCCTCTTCGGCGCCTTTACCCAGGCCGACGCTACGATCTCGCGGCGTTTCGGCGGCACCGGTCTCGGTCTCGCCATTACGCGCCAGCTTGCCCGCCTGATGGGCGGCGAGGTCTCCGTCGAAAGCAGGCCGGGCGTGGGCTCGACCTTCCATTTCACCTTTGCCGCCGAGAGCGGCAGCGCACGGGCCCCTGCTGCGGAAACCGAGACGCCGGCGCTGTCTGACGGATCGCCCGGCCGGCAGGTCTTCGGCGCGCGCGTGCTGCTGGTCGACGACAATCCGGTGAACCGCCAGGTGGTGAAACTGTTCATGATCCAGATGCAGCCCACCATTGTCGAGGCGGCGAACGGCGCGGAGGCGCTGGCGCGCCTTGCAGAACAGCCTTTCGACATCGTGCTTCTCGACGTCCACATGCCGGTTATGGACGGCAAGGAAACGATCAAACGCATCCGCGCCAGCGACCAGCCCTGGCGCGACGTACCTGTCATCGCGCTCACCGCCGATGCGATGAGCGGCGACCGCGAACGCTATCTCAGCATGGGCATGAACGATTACATCTCCAAGCCGATCGATTCGCGCGAACTCGCGAGCAAGTATATCGCGATACTGCAGGGAAAGCCGCTCGTCGCGAAGTCGACGAAGACGGCCTGACCCTCCCGGCATTGTGAGAGGTGGGTTCGTGAAGCTGTCGCCGCGTCACACTTTCGATATGGGACGGACAGGCCTATCTTCCATCGGGGCGCGGAAACGGGCGAACACGCCGGCCGCTCCCGGAGAAGACGCCATGAAGCCCCTTCCTGCCACGTGCGCCGCCGCCGAAACTGCAGAGCGGCGAGTAACCGATGACTGACACAAAGCACGTCTTCCTCACCGACCTGCGCGGCTTCGCCAATCCGGTGATCGCCGAAAAGCTGCGGGCCGGAGGCGCCCGCGTCATCGCCTGCGATCCGGGCATCCTGGCGGACGGCGAGGAGAACCAGGTCGAAGTGATCGCCTGGGACACGCCCGCCGCCCTGGTTGCGAAGGCGGCCCAGCGCTTCGGCGGCAAGCTGGATGCGATCCTGATCTCCTCCGCCATGCCGGCGCCGCGGATCAAGGTCGAAGACCTCACCATCGAAATCCTGATGCCGTACTTCCAGCGGCTGGCCGCGGAATCGATCGCCTTCGCCGGAGCGGCCGCGAAAGCCATGCGGCCGAACAAGGCAGGCCGAATCGTGTTCGGCTCATCCTCCGGCCCGATCGGCGGGATACCTGGGTTTGCCGCTTATGCGGCGGCGCGGTCCGCGGTGAACGGCGTCGTGCGCACGTTGGCGCTGGAGCTGGCGGCGGATGGAATCTCCGTCAACGCAGTCGCGGCCAACTTCATCCAGACCGAGACCTACTACCCCAAGGCTCTGCTCAACGATCCGGTGAAGGGACCGAAGCTGCTGGCGCGCGTGCCGATGGGCAGGCTGGGCGAGGCGGAAGAAGTCGCGGCGCTTGTCGAGCTTCTGGCGCTCGGCAAATCGGGCTTCGTGTCGGGGCAGGTGATCCCGATCTCCGGAGCGTGGTGCTGACTTTCCTCCCGAGGCGCAGAGGGTAATGCGATGTCCGAAGACAATCCGCGACCTGTGGCCGGAGACTTCCATACTGCCATAGCGAGCGGCCGGAATTGATCGGCCCGGACATTCGTGACCGCGGGCCGCTACGCCCTAACCTGGCGGCGATCTCAACCGGTCGACGCAACACACTGGCTAAATCTCTCTGCCGGCGAGTGGAAGTCCAGTGTTTTCCTGGGACGTTCGTTGAGCTGACGCGCTACCTTATTGAGGTGTGCTTGCGAGTGGGGCGCGAGGTCC
>JAUYPV010000165.1 GCA_030697555.1 Hyphomonadaceae bacterium | reverse complement strand
CCGATCGGTCCTCGGCCAAGGGACCGTGGCGCGCCTGAGCTTTCCAGCGCCGCCCGACATTGCGCCGACCGTAGAGGAAGCGGACACAGGATCTACGCCGCCGATGCGGCTACGCCTGTTGCTGGTTGATGACGATCCGGTGCTGCTCAAGGCGCTGGGCGATGCGCTCCGCCTGGACGGCCATCTCGTAACAATCGCAAACGGAGGCCAGGCCGGCATCGACGCCTTCGACGCTGCTCATAGCGGTCGCGAGCAGTTCTCGGCCGTGATCACCGACCTCGGCATGCCCAATATCGATGGACGAAAGGTGGCTGCCGAGATCAAGGCCAGATCGCCCACAACGCCTGTAATCCTGCTCACCGGTTGGGGTCGAGGCCTGATCGCGGACGCGGACATTCCGCCTCACGTGGATCAGCTCCTCAGCAAGCCGCCTAAACTGCGCGACATCCGCGCGGCCTTGGCCCGCCACTGCCACGAGGCCAAGCTTAGAGGACAAGCCCCATGACACCCCCAGCGGCGTTGAACACTCCACGCCCACCGCGAGTCCTCATTGTCGACGATGAGGCTGCGAACCTTACCGCGCTTCGTAGCACCTTGAGCCAACACGGCTATGAGACCGAAGGCTTTGTCGATCCGGCTGAAGCTCTCGCATCCATCAAGCGGGGCGCTTTCGACCTGCTGCTCGCCGACCTCATGATGCCCGGCATGAGCGGCGTGGACCTGATGCGAGCGGCGCAGGAGCGAGACCCGGACCTCGTCGGCGTGATCATGACCGGCGAGGGGACCATCGCCACCGCCGTGGAGGCGATGAGGACGGGGGCGCTGGACTATATCCTCAAGCCTCTGAAGCTCAGCGTCGTTCTCCCGGTCCTTTCTCGAGCCTTGACCGTGCGAAGCCTGCGCATCGAGAACGCCGAACTGACAAGGAGCGTGCGCGAGCGTACGGCGGAGCTGGAGGTTGCCAGGGCGGAGGCCAAGTTCCGCTTGGCGATGGACGCCGCGAGAATGGGCGAAATCGCCGTTGATCTGCGCTCCGAGCAGGTCGTTCACACGCCAGCCTTTGCCAAACTCCTTGGCTATCCGGCCGACCGTCGGCTTTCGTTGGCTGAAATCCGAGAGTGCTGGCATCCCGAGGACCGCGCGCTGATCATCCAGGAGCGGGACGCGGCCATAGCCAGCGGCGCGGTCTCATTTGAGACGGAGTACAGGATTGTCTGGCCCGACGGCACGACCAAATGGCTCACGGGACGCGGCCAGATCATACGCGATGCTTCCGGCCGCGCTATCGAGGCGAACGTCATCTATATGGACATCACGGAACGCAAATGGGTCGAGGAGAAACAGAATCTCCTGCTTGCTGAACTCAACCATCGTGTGAAGAACACGCTGGCCGCCGTTCAATCGATTGCGCTGCTGAGCCGTCTCGATGCGCCGACGCCAGAGCTGTTTGGCCAGCGCTTCGAAGCGCGGCTTGCGGCCTTGGCTGGGGCGCACGACCTTCTGACGCGGGCTTCCTGGGAGGGAGCTTCGCTGGCGGATGCTGTCAGCCGGACGCTCGCTCCCTATGTCCAGGCGGGCGACGGGGCAAAACGCATCACCATTGAGGGGCCGATGGTGCAGCTCAGCCCCAATGCAGCGGTGACGCTACACATGGCGTTTCATGAACTCGCAACCAACGCCGCCAAGTATGGCGCTTTGTCGGCGTCTGAGGGCAAGTTGGACGTGCGTTGGTCGATTGATCGAACGAGCACCCCCGCGATGGTTGAGTTCGTCTGGACCGAGCGCGGCGGACCCACTGTGGCCCCGCCACGACGACGCGGGTTCGGCCTCAAGCTCATCGAGCAAGGTCTGGAACGCGAACTTGATGGAGCCGCCACCGTGCGCTTCGACCCGGAGGGAGTGGTCTGTCTCCTCCGGCTGCCGGCGTCGGCCAAAGTGGCGCCGCTATGACCGGCGTGGCTACTTCCCTATCCGGTCTCCGCGTCTTCGCCGTCGAGGACGAAACGCTGATCGCCATGATGCTTGAAATCATGCTCGAGGAGCTTGGTTGCAAAGTTATGGGTGTCGCCGGAACGCTCCCACGTGCGCTTGCGCAGATTGAAACGATGGACATCGACGCCGCCATCCTGGATGTGAACATCGGAGGGGAGAAGGTCTATCCTGTGGCGGACGCCCTCGCCGTTCGCGGCGTCCCCTTCCTGTTCTGCACCGGTTATGCGGCGACCGGCATAGCCGAGCCCTATCGAGCCCGGATCGTGCTCGACAAGCCCTACTCCAAGACCGCGCTTGCTAACGCGCTGGCGCCATTGGCCGGCAAGCATCCCGAGCGCTGATCAGGAAATCCCTCCGCGAACCGAAGGGATCTAAGCTGACGTCGCGATCGAGGCGTCGAACCCGAACGCTTACCGCAATAGCCTCGGAATGCGTCGACCCGCGTCAGCTCTCGGTCGCCGAATTGCGGTGGATTGCTTTTGTCCGGATCCGAACACCGAAGTCAGCATAACGATCGCCGCCGCATCGAAGGGGACCGGATCGCCTTCGAGGCGGTCGACGATGGTTCAGAGGTGTCTTGCGCCCTCGGTCAGCTCTGCAAGGGCAATCCGTAACTCGCGCAGCCGAGGCGGTTTGGATAAGACGCGATTCACCCCAGGCGGCAAATCGTTCTCGGCGGCCAAGCGCTCGCCCCATCCCGTTAGCACAATGATGGGCGTCGTTCGCGATGCGGCTCGTATAGCGGACACTACTTTGCGGCCATCGACGTACGGCATTCCCAAGTCTGTAATCACGACTTCGAATGGCTCGTCGCTCTTCTCCGCAGCGATGAATGCATCGATTCCGGCTTGACCTCCGTCGGCGGATGCAACCCGATGACCATCGCCTTGCAACGAGTCCCGAAGCGCTCCGATGATCCGAGGATCATCGTCCACAACGAGAATGCGCAGGCGCCGCGTCGGAATTTGAGGTGCGATATGATCGACCGTTGAAGCCGGCTCTGGCGCCAATATGGGGAAAACAAGGCGCACCGTGGTGCCCTCACCGGGCTCGCTCTCGATCTTGAGGCCGCCGCTGTGACGCTGCACCATGCCATAGACACCCGCTAACCCCAGACCGGTGCCGCGTTCTCCCTTGGTTGTGAAGAAAGGTTCGATACAGCGCCGGCGCGTCTCCTCGTCCATGCCAACGCCGGCGTCGCATATCTCCACGCATACGGCTCCAGACATGGCACTGGTCCGCAATGTGAGCGGGCCTCCATTGGGCATCGCATCCACAGCGTTGAATATGAGATTCGTCAGGGCGTCACGGATTTCGCTTTCGGCGCCCTGGATCGCAGGAAGTTCGGCGGCTAGGTCAGTTCGCAGGTCGATGACAATGCCGCGTTGTTGCGGCAAATCGCTCCAACGCGCGCGCGTGAGGTCGACCACCTGCTTGATGACCGGGTTGAGATCGACGCGCGACAGGAACTGCTGCGCCTCACGCGGCCGGTAGAACTCTTTCATCCGCGAGACAGTCTGCGCAACATCGTCAATTGCGCGCTGGATCGTGACCAGATACTGACGCCCCCGCTCGCTAAGACCCGGCTCCAGCTCCAGAAGTGATTCAGTATAGAGCGTGATCGGGGAGATGGCGTTGTTGATATCATGAGCAATGCCGCTCGCCATCTGCCCCAGCGCGCGCAAGCGCTCCTGCTCCAGCACGGCGCGCTGTGTCCGGCGCAACTCGTCGTAGGCTTGCTGCAGATCAGCGTACACCTGCGCCTGGCTCGCGGCGAGCGCAACGTGTTCGCTCAACTGCCGCAAAAACTCGCAGTCTCCACTGCTGAAGCCATGAGCGGCGCGGCGCGCGGCGATCAGCACGCCGAAGACACGGCTCTCGGACAAGAGCGGTGCGATCACCAATGAGCGGAGTCCGCCGCGCGAGAGTCTCTCTGGAAATGGGTTTTCAAGGCCGCCAATGTCCGGCTCGTAAACCAACTGGCCTTGGATGGAGCGGGACAGGCCGTTCTGATCGACACGCAGGTGTGCTCGCTCAGCCATGGCCATTTCTATGGCGAGCGGCTGGCTCTTGGCGCCCACGCTGGCGACCGTCAATACCTCACTTTCCTTGTCGTAGAGGCAAACGCAGCCAAAATCGATCGGCAAGTGATCTTCCAGGCTGCGAACGACCACCTGAAAAATGCTCGCTAAGTCCTGACGCTCACCGATGGCGCGCGTCGTGCGGCCCAGGAGATCGAGCTGCGCCAGTTGTGACTGAAGCTTCTGCTCTGCATGCTTGCGTTCCGTGATGTCGGTGGAAATGCCCCCCACGGCGTAGAGTTGACTGGCTGCATCACGCAGGGGGAACTTGACGGAAATATAGGTGTGCGGTCCGTCCCCCTGCGGCGCAGTCTCCTCTTCGGTCAGGGCGTGGCCGGCGGCGGCCACACGCTGGTCCATCTCACGGAACGCGTCGGCGGCTTCCTTGGGAAAGATGTCATGGTCGGTGTTGCCAAGGACAGCTTCCTGGTCGAGATGAAACAGGTCGCAGTAGCGGCGATTGACCAGCAGATAACGACCCTGAATGTCCTTCACATAGACGACGGCCGTCGAATTATCGATGATGGCCTGGAGTAGTCGCCGGCTCGCACTCGTGGCTTCCTCAGCGTGGATCCGTTCGGCGAGTGTCGCTTGAAGATTTTCATTGGTACGCGCGAGCTGTTCGTTGGCGCTGCTCAACTCTTCCCGAGAATTGCGCGCGGCGTTGATCGCCACATTAATCATGACGCAGAGATACCCAAACGCCTCATCCGGCTCCTGGGTATGGGCCACCGCCGTAAAATCGCCGAACATGACCTTGGTCAAGGCTTCGGCCAGACTCTGAATCTGTCCTCGAACGTAGGCCGGGTAGTCCTGGTTCGAAGATGGCGCGGTCATGAACAGCTCATGAAGCCGCGAAACGCACTTCGACTTCGCACCACGGAGCGCCCTTGAGAGCGCACTGCGTCTCCGTGACGGTCCCCTTCTCGTGGTAGTGGTCCAGAACGCCCTTGGCCACAAAACGCAAGACACCGCAAAGGTGGTTGGGCGAATCGTATTTGAAAACGAGACGTTTCTCGTCGGACTCGAGAATGAGCAGCTTTTCCTGAAATTGCTTGGCGGAGGCGGCCGCAGGCCATTGCTTGTGGATCGTCGGAATCTTTTCAAAGAGGCTCCGGGCGTTTCCAGCGACGCTGAAAATCGCAGGGAACATCACCGGCGAAGCTTCCATGAAGTAGTCCGCAAATGCCTTTTGTGCGGCCTCATCTTCTACGCCATAAATCTCCTTGGTCGCCGCATAGAGAGCCTGAAACTCCTCCTCCGGATATATTATTTCTAACTGATAATGCTTCTTGGGAATTCGAGCTAAGATGAAGAGACGCGACACGCCCTCGGACCCATGGTGCTTCTCGACCATCTGAATGAGAAGGTTGTTGATGTGTCCCATCATGATGAGCGCCTCCGGCCCTTCGCGACAGCCGCGTTGGAAACCTTACTGTGGCGCTGTCGAGTTAGCCATGTAAGGAGCGATTTTTTCCAGGCCGCCGCCCACTGGCGTCCGAAATCCCACGCAATTTCAGCGTCCGGATCAGTTCGAGAATCAATGCTTGACAAGTATTCGCGCTTAACTTGACAGCACCCTAACCGCAACATGTCCACTTCCCATCTGGTGTAGAAGCCTCGCCGACGTTCTCGCCACTGGACGTACCAGTCCCAGACCGCCGGAAAGACCAGCAGGCCGAAACCCAAGTTGTCGATTGAGGTACCGAGCCCCCGAACACGTCCGGCTGGTGCAGCGGCGAGCGCTCCGAAGAGAAGCCCGAGATGTTCCAGCTTTTGCGATGCGGTTTCCGCTCCCCACACCCCACTCCGTTGGTAGCCGATTGTGGTGAGCGTCGCGGTCTTGAAATTCAGGAGGTCGTCCATCTCGGATTGGAGCGATGCCGGCGCATCTAGTCTGTGCGCCAGTTCCGGTTCCTCAAGAATGAGGTCGTCATCCTCATCATCGATCGAGGAGTCGATGCTATCTGCTCGTTTGAATCTGATCGCGTAGCGGTCACGAATGGCCAGCGCTTGAAACCGACGATATTCCGTCGAACCAGAAATTATTACGCGGCGCACCCAGTCTAGAATTTCCCGTTGTTCGGATTGGCTGCGACGATCGTAATCGTCCGGCAGGTGCCAGATGAGGCGGCGCCGCTCGCTGGCGCGAACCCCTGGCAAAGAAAGCCCAGTTGTTGCTCGAGCCGAATGACCGAGCTTGGATCGGAAGTAACCAAGAGGAAGTCGATAGCGCGTTTCAATGCGGCCAAGTATTTCTAGGCTTGCCACGCTCTGCGGTTCTTTCTGCCCGCGCCGCCAGCTCCGGATTGTTGCCCAATTGAATGTGTCGCCAGCAGCAGCAATCGCCGTGCACAAGCGATGAGCTCCATCACAATGACGGCGCATCTGGAGATCGAGCGCCTCGCCGAATGATGGCGGATCCTCCCACTCGTTCCAGATAGGTTCCGGGAAGTCGTTGATCACTGGGCGCTTGCGGGCTCGCCGCATGCTCTCGGGACCAATTCGAGGCACGGATCTTTTTCGTTTGGTCATAACCACCTCCTCAAAAACGGAGGTGTGTCGTGCCCTACAGTTCAGCCGAAGTGGACCACTATCAGCGTGTACGGCGCCTAAGGATTCGAACCGTCGGCCCCATGTGAATAAATGGCGGGAAATCGCCTTAGTGGGAGACGGAGCGCTCCGCGACCTAGGGAAACCGGCAAGTCGTATCAATTCGCACGAACCAAAGGAAAACAGCGTGAGCTGGAGTTCGGCTCCTGATGCTCACGCTGCACTGCCAAGTGACTTGGTTCGACTTGCCCGACTTTCCAGCTTCCGAGGCGGCAATGAGTTAGCACGCAAGGGAAAACCACAAGTCGGTTTTCGAAGTCGAAATCATCCGGCGCTCACCAGATGGCGGCCGAATGCGAAAAGAACTCAGACGCTATTTCTTCTTCGCGGACTTCTTCTTCGCAGTCTTCTTCGCCGTCTTCTTTTTGGCCATGGCCATTTTTGCAAGTCTCCTTGATGGTCACTGAGGTGCGCTCGCGAAAGAGCAGGCACCTATCCGTGTCGAGCCGTCTCTTTCGAAAAGGAATCGACATGGGAGCATACATTAAACCGTCATCCGTGGCACTGGACGCTCGGAAGCTCGAATCACGCGCCGGCGAATCACTTGATCTGGAACTCGGGCAGTGCCTCCGCATCGATGAACGGCGGCTAGAGCAGACGGAGCATCGCCAGCAGGGTGCGCCGCGATACGGCATTCGAGATCTTCCGCAAGCGGCGTAGTCCCGCTCGATAGAATTAGCGCGCGCGGCGAGCGGAGCTAGGACGGTTCTGGTTCGAGTGGCTCAAAACTGGCCGTCTCGGGTCATTCGCTCACGCAGCGTCGTCTGGCAGGAAATCGCCGATTACAGTCATTTCAAGCGCCGGCCTTGACGCGTAGAGTCAGCGTATGACGGACGATACGAACAGACCGCCGCACTACCGCCGCTGCAACAGCTACTGATTGGAAAAGAGAGCGCCGTGAAAAAGCTATACCTCGCCATTGCGGCGCTTGTGCTGATCGGCGTTGGCGTGTCTGTCCTGCTACCCAAGGCGTACGAGAAATGGACCCTGCAGCCAGGCAAAGGCAACGAATTGATCCTGTCCTTGAAAGGCGAGTCCGCCAACGTCCAATCGCCCCGCCTTGAGATTCGCTGCGATGCCGGGCAAAGCGAAGTGCGCCTTTACATGCCAATAGGTGTCAGGCCGGCGCTAGGCGGTCCCGCGCAAGGCGCGGCGACAATGGGCTTGACGGAGGAATACCAGGACCGGAACCGCAAACCCATCCCGGCCGATGACAACACATATGGCAATGTCTGGAGCGTCGACCAAAGCCAGACCTTCGCGTCCAAGTTGGAACCGCTGCTCTTTGTCCAGCGGATCATGGAACAGGACTGGCTCACACTTCGCGGCGCTGCTTTTAGCGATACACCGACTGGCTTCGCGATCGATTTTCCGGTGATGGGCCTGACGGACTATCGCGACAAGATCGCGTCATCCTGCCGCGATGGCTGATGCTGCATTCAAATCCACAAGACGATCTGGAAGCGCCATTCCACGGCGCCGTGTGCGAGCAATTGTGCGGGCGTGGGTCGTGCCTTTGGTGAAGTGCACCCCTCGAAATTGGAGGGGCCTTGACTGGCACGAATGGGCCAATTCCACCCGGTCGCCCTCGCATGCCCATGGAGCCTATGCGCGACGCTGAGCCAGTTTCTTTCTGCATGACTACCTCCTTCGAAGGGAGGCATGTCGTGCCCTACAGTTCAGACGAAGTGGACGGTATTCGATCAGTACTGTGAAACCGGACACGAACCGATGTATCCGGCTCCCCGATCGCGCCTCTTGGGTCGCTGGGCGGCACAGCAGTCATCGAAAGCTTGCTCATGTCGGGTATCGTTTCCTGGGCGTCGCCTCAACGCGACGAGAATGACCAGCTTGTCCTCCGTGTCGAACGAGATAAACTCATTGAGATACTGGGAATGTTTCGGGGGATACATTGTTGGGCGACGCTGGGCTTCCCCCGATCTGCCTGTTCTGCAGTTCGAGCTAGATCGCGGTATGTCCCAAGGGGCTGGCAAAGCGCGCGCCAACGGCGGTGACTTCAAGTGGCTCGGCTGGCTGTTGGGCTTCATCGTCAGCACGTTTTCGATTGCGACGCTGGTCCACTATGGTGTCGTAACCGGAGATCTGTCCCGACCAGTTGAGGCCTTAATCGACGCCTACCACGATGCGATCGGAATCGTACTCGGCCCCGTAGAGCAGCTTCTTTCGCCTTGGCTTCGTTGGCTCGGCAGTATTGTTGGTTGGGACATTCAGCTCTATCCCCACTGGCGACACATCCTGATGCTCTCACTTGTGTTCTGGCTTGCTTGGGCGCGCGCCTATTGGAACGTCAACAATAGGAAGGCAGCGGCAGTTGTCGTCGTTGGTTTGACGTTTTCGGTGGCCGGCGCGCTCGCCGCTGGCGCGCTACGCCCTGGCAGCACCAACGAGGTTCTGATTTTTGTACTCCCCGTCGCCGCCTCGTTCTTGTCACTTGAATTCATGATAGCCATCACCGCAATCGTTCCCAAAGTGCGGTTCTTGAATCTCTGGTTTCTCGCGTTTTTTTTCGGCCTGGCAGCTTTGATTTATTTCGCGGGACCCGCAATCGCGAGCGCGCTGTCCGGCCCCAATTGGGCCGTGCGGAGCCCCGCGCTCCTCGTGCTCGGCCTTGCCGTAGTCCTTTTGGCGCTGGGAGGTCTTATCTTGGGCGCGGTGCTCACCCTGTTTGGTCGTCTTCCCAGCCGGGGCCGTATAGCGGCGCTTAGGCAGAATCCAGATTTTCGCGTCGGCGTGATTATGCTGGGAGGATTCATCGGCACCGCGATCCTTTTCGCTGTTGATGCTGCCCTGAGGCTATCGACACCTTGACGCGATAACTAACCAGCCGCTTGAATACTCCTCTCTGGGCGGAATCGAACCCGCGACCCGTGCCTGATGATCGCCTAAGTTTGCGAAATCGAGGCCGCCCTAAAATGGCGAGCGCCGCCGTTCCGTGACGAAACATTCTTCAGAACCTCTCTTGCAAAGACTACGGCATTGCCGTATATGCTCAACAGCATGACGGACAGGATCACTGTTGTTGAGACGCCCGGCTATCTCGACGACGCCCATGACGCCAAGATGACCGAGTCTGATAGAGAGGCGGTAGTCTCCGAGGTGTCTGAGACCCCAGATGGGGGCGATGATCTTGGTGGCGGAGTCTACAAGGTGCGCGTCGCTCGCCCCGGCCGTGGCAAAAGCAAGGGCTGGCGTGTTCTTGTCGGCTTTGTCGGCAAAGAACTGCCAGCTTACCTGTTGGCCGTGTTCGGAAAAGGCGACCGTGCCAATCTGACCGCCAACGAATTGAAGGAGCTGCAAGCCGTGAT
The DNA here is from genome assembly GCA_030697555.1 of Hyphomonadaceae bacterium. Taxonomy (GTDB): domain Bacteria; phylum Pseudomonadota; class Alphaproteobacteria; order Caulobacterales; family Hyphomonadaceae; genus UBA7672. The sequence goes on along the minus strand of JAUYPV010000165.1, from coordinate 13,875 downwards.
GAAGGCGATCAAGGCAACCGCAAAAGGCAAATGAACTTTACTACGAACTGCGAGGCCATGGAGGGCCATTTTATGAAAACGAAAGCGAAAGGTGGAGCCTCGAAGCTTGCGAGCAAGCGAGCGAAGGCTCTCGCCAAACCATCCCGACCGTCTATTGGGGCGCGCGCTCTTGCATCCGCCAACCAAGCGCTTGCACATGCTCGCGGCGAAGCTGTTCCTGGTCTCGTCGTATTTGAACCAGTTGATGTCAAAGCCGTTCGTCAGAAGACCGGGCTTTCTCAACCAGCATTTGCTATGACCTTTGGGCTGGAGGTCAGTGCGGTGAGAGATTGGGAACAGAACAGGCGCATGCCTGAGCGCACTGCTCAACTACTGCTGCGAGTGATCGACGCGGCGCCTGAGGTCGTAAAAAAGATCGTTGGCCAAGCCGCGTAGCTCCGTCGAAATGAGAGTGATCGTAGCTCGCCGGTGGCTCCATAGCCTTGCGCTTGGAACTCAGGCAGCGCGATCCGGCTTATTCCTGATCGGCGGTTATGGAGTCGAACCGCCGTACCCTATCAATCCAGCAGGGTGGATGATTTGGCTTTCAGCGCCTTGGCGATCTTCTCGAGTACGGTAACCGTCGGATTCCGCACTCCGCGCTCCACCCCGGAAATGTAGGTTCTGTGCACGCCGGCACGATCAGCCAGTTCTTCCTGGCTGATCTCCTGCGCCTCCCGGGCGCGCCTCACATTCAGGCCAACGCGACGCCGTACGTCCATGGACGGCAGAAGGCTGGGATGCAGCCTTCCGGACTACAGCCTATGAGTCTCATTTCCGCTTGACTTGATCGCCGCGCGAAGCGTTGCTGCGGCCATGGAAACGGCTGGGAATGCCTCGAAAAAGTGGCTTACGAGCACCCAGATCGGGGCGGTCAGTGAGGCTCTGGTCACAGCAGGTCTGATCCTGGCCTCTTGCGGGCGCCTAGCCCCCTTTCGTCCAATTGCGGATGATAACGGTCATGACCTGCTCGTCTACGACAAGCAGACCCGCCGCTGCCTTCCACTCCAGATCAAGTGCAGAACCGCTTTGGACTCGGGGCGGGGAAAGACCGTCCAGTTTGATGTCCGCATAAATACCTTTACGCGGGAGGGCGACGGCATGGCCCTCTTCGTCCTCATGGACGACGACAGAATTGGAACATGCTGGCTGGTCCCGGTCGCAGAGCTTGAAAGCGTATCCAGACGATCGCCGGGCAAACTCAGTGTCGTGGCCTCCCCCAACCCCGCTGGCCGCGATCGCTACACAAGCTATCGTCGCAAAGGCATCTCTGAGGTAGCGCAGGCACTGGTCCGGCTGCTCGAAGCCTAAACATCCCTCTGAGTACCGCCGTTAGCTTTCTGGCAAGCCCAGGCCGCGATCATGCGCGAGTTGGGAGGATGCCATTTGCCGCGGCCGGTCGACCCAAAACTAGGACAGGACGGGTACGAGGTTGAGCCTGCGGCGTTCGTCGTGGACCCCCGCGACGTCCAACCGCTTCTCGAACTTTTTGAGGACCAGTCTGGAGAGCTGACATCCCGGCTGGCCGCTGACCTGTCTGCAATAGGAACACAACATCACCGATGGAAGGATCGCGGCGCCAACGCCTTCTCCCGAGCCGAGGCCCGGAAGGCGCTTGATGTGTTGCTTGCAACTCCGCCCATCACCAGCGCCGCGGTGACCGCCCTGAACGAACGCGCACTCCTTCTTGTCGTCGACCGCCTCACGCTCATGAAACTGTTGCGCGATCCACCCGAGGCCTCCGTGATCGAAATGCTGTATGCGGACCGCTTCGATCACAGGGCGCTGGAGCTGGCGGCAAAGGATGCGAGGCAGGAACTTCTGGACACTACCGGCCCGGAAACCGACATTGGTGTGATGTATTGCGTCCGCGACTTGTGCGACCTGTTCGAAGCGCTTTCCGGTAACCAGGCAACGCTTTCAAACAGGGACAATGATCGCGGTTACACGCCCGAGCCTCGCTCTCCGGCCGCCAGGTTTGTGCATGCCTGTTACAGGTTGATCGACAAGGACGTCCGTAACCATCAGCTCAATGGACATATGCGGGGATGGATCGAACAACCGACCCGGAGCTGACCTGAGAAGACGGTACGAACTACTCGGACCACGGTCCGTTCTGCACCCGCGATAGTCGCGCCTTCAACTGCTGAAAGGCGCACGTCATGACATCGCACATCCGCGACCTCCAGGTCGAGACGATAGCCGTCTCGACCCTCAAGCCCTATCCCCGCAACGCCCGCACCCACTCGAAGAAGCAGATCCGCCAGATCGCGGACTCGATCCAGGAGTTCGGCTGGACCAGCCCCATCCTGATCGATGACCTGGGCGGAGTGATCGCCGGCCACGGCCGGCTCGAGGCTGCTAAGCTGCTCGGCCTCGTTGGAGTGCCCGCGATCCGCCTCTCCCACATGACCGAGGCCCAAAAACGCGCCTATGTCATCGCCGACAACAAGCTGGCTGAAAACGCCGGCTGGGATCGCGGCGTGCTCGCCATCGAGATCCAGGGGCTGATCGAGATCGATCCGCTCTTCGACATCGAGATGACCGGCTTCGTCATGGGCGAGATCGACGTCCTGATCGGCGAGCAGGCGGTCGAGGCTGACCGCGAGGCAGCTGACCGCCAGCCTGAAATCGATCCGGACCGACCGGTCATCACCAGGCCCGGCGATCTCTGGATGCTGGGGCGACACCGACTCCTATGTGGCGACGCCACGAAGTCGGAGTCGTTCGCGAGACTGCTCGATGGCGAAAAGGCTCAGATGGTCTTCACCGATCCCCCCTACAATGTGCGGATCGACGGCCATGTCTGCGGTCTCGGGTCCGTCAAGCACGACGAATTCGCCATGGCGTGCGGCGAGATGTCGGAAGCCGAGTTCACGGCTTTCCTGAAGACAACGATGGCCAACCTGGCCGCCGCCAGCGCGGAAGGAGCGATACACTATATCTGCATGGACTGGCGGCACATGCTCGAGCTGCTGTCGGCCGGCCGGCAGGTCTACGCTGAACTCAAGAACATCTGCGTCTGGAACAAGACGAACGGCGGCATGGGGTCGCTCTACCGCTCCAAGCATGAACTCGTCGCGGTGTTCAAGAACGGCAACGCGCCGCACATCAACAACGTCGAGCTGGGTAGGAACGGCCGCTACCGCACCAACGTCTGGGACTATGAAGGCGTCAACACGTTCGGCAAGGAACGCGACGCCCTCTCAATCCATCCCACGGTAAAGCCCGTGCAGCTGATCGAGGATGCCATTCTCGACTGTTCGGACCGCGGCGGGATCGTGCTCGACGCCTTCTGCGGCTCGGGCTCGACCCTGATCGCGGCCGAACGGGCCGGCCGACGCGGGTTCGGACTCGAACTCGAGCCGAAATACGTCGATGCAACGCTGCGGCGCTTCCGCGATCTCACGGGCGAAGAGCCCGTGCGCGTCGGCGACGGCATGCCATTCAACCTGCTCGAATAACTTCTGCGCCGGGGCGTCTCGCTCCGCACGCATTCAGACAGTCCGCGACCGCGGGAAGACAGAAGCATCAATCCCGTTCGACAAGGACACGTACATGGACACGCCCGGCTATACCAAGACAGGAAAGCCTCTCGGAGATCACAAGATCGGCTACGCCCGACCGCCGCAGGACTCGAAATGGAAAAAGGGCCAGACCGGCAACCCCAGCGGCAAGAAGAAAGCCCGGAAGGATTTCGGCGCCGCCCTCAACGACCTGCTGGACAAGAAGGTACCCGTGCGCATCGACGGCAAGATCGTCCAGATGACTGGGCGTGAGGCGATGATGCACAATCTCTTCTTGAAGGCGATGACCGGAAACCTGCGAGACATGGTCGCGTTCACAAAATTCATAGAGGCTACGACGCCGGCCGCGCTCGACCCGGAGCCGCCACCGCGCACCCGGGTCGTCTTTCACTTCCAGGATGTAAGGGACGGTCAACCGACCATGACGCGCTCGGAATGGATGGAGGACATGGCGCGGCAGCAACAAGCCCGGGAGGAACGCGGCCTTCCGCCGGTCAGAAACGTCGCGGATCTCGCCCAGTACTACTGCAGCCTAGCGAGCCCGGAGGAAATAGACGCGGAGCTGGAAGAGAAAGACCGCGCGGAAGATGCGGCGACCGGCTCGGAATCTGACTCCTGAACGAGGCCTTGATCAGGCCCGCGAGCGCGCAACTGCCGACCAAGAAACAGGCTCGACTTCCACCGCAACCAGAGCGTTAGTGGACGCTAAGGAGGCGGAGAAGATGCGCCGGCAATCTGCAGATCGCGCGATGGATCTCCTGAAGCACGCGTTGTTCGACGCCATCGAGCGCGCGCACGCTCTTGCCACCCGAAGTCCACCACCGGACAGCGCGGCTCGAGTGCGCAGGCTCAAATCGATCGGCCGGGCCGGCGCCGAAATTAGCACGATCACCGCAGTCTTGCAGCTCGTAGAGCAACGCCGAAGGCCCAAAGCTTGAACAGGCTGGCCAGAGGCCGTGGGTTCAATTCCAACAAGCCGGCCCATGGCTCCTGCAAATTCGAACATCGAAACCGCTGGCCAATGGATCGGTGCAAACCCCTCCTACCGTCATCGGCAGTTTGAATCCTGTTGCCACGGCTTGATGCTGACTCGGTATCGCTTGCTATCAGGACGCCAGTAACCTCTTCCCGGAAGCCGCACTGATCTCAGACGCAGTAAGCTCGAAGTCGGGTGCGCCGCTCTGTGCGTGCGGCTTCAACTGCGAAAAAGGCTGGCCTAGGGACGAAAACCTCCGGTGCTCGGCACCGGTGGATCACGGGCGGTGCAGCAGGCGCTTCAGTAGCGCTTTTTACGCGGTTCGGGTTTCACGGCCCACCGACGGATTGATCCATCGCCACTGAGCAGAGCAACTGCGCCGGTCCTGACAACGCGACTATCGCCATCGGGGGTGTAATACTTCGAAACGTACTTCGACAGCCTAGTTAGGTAGGCTAGGCTGAGCCTATTCGATGTCAGAAAGTCCAGCAGCCATTCCGGGCATGCCACAAGCAGTCTGTGCTTCGCGTCCTTGGCATCCTCGCCGGACCCTGATTTTCCTCCCCACGCATAGCTCCTGAGGGCCTCAACTCCCCCTTGAACCCACGCTCGCCCGAACTGGTCGGCCGAAGAAATCCCTAGGCGCTCTGAGATCGCCTTTCCAAGTCGCAGGCGCGAGCATGCTGAGGCAGCTGCAAACTGGTCGTACTGATCGATGCCTGCGAAATCCTGCGGTTGCCACAGCCAAGCGTGAAAATCGCGCTCCCGATCGCTCCGGCCAAGCCTTCGGGGCGAGCCGTCCTCCTCACAGATTGGCAGCCAGCGGTCATGCCACTCAGACCGCGACAGCTTATGGCATTTGCCTATGGCGCCGCGCGCCTCAACAAGCGCACTTGTGAGGTAAATGTCGGCTCCTTCTTCGTCCGCCCAGTTGCCGCCGAGTGGAGCTCCCCACTTGGGGAACGACTCTGCCTTCAGCCCTGCCGCTTCCAGGATATCAGCAAGTTCCTTCGGCGGCTCATTCTTCTTGTGCGGATCCGGAAAGGCATAGATCCGCGCGAGACCGGGGGTCGCGTCGGTGGCGTCGGACAACCAGTGTCCATCCTTGAACGTCAGATCATAGCGCCCGACAAACGACGGCCAGGGATCGTAGCCCTCTTCCTCATAACTTACGACAGACAGTGCGCGTTTGGAGGCAAGAGAACTCGCGACAGTAATCAGCGCGTGACGCACGAGCTGCGTGCCGTACTGCTCAAAGCGGTCGCCGGCTTCACGACGCCAGCGCCGGACTGGACCGTCCAGTTCGTAGACTGACTTTGCGCCCGGCTGCCAAACCCTGACCTGCTTCGCGATCACATGGCGCGCACGCTGCGTCGTCATCCCAAACATGCTGGCGAATTCGGAGATTTCGTACTTGTTGAAGTCGTACTCAAAATGGAAGCTGGAATCCTTCGCTGAGTCAGCAAGCGGCGCTCCGTCAAGTCGCCTTTTCACGCCCTTCGGAGCCTGCGGGACCGTGGCTGATGGCGCTCCCTGGACTTCAGGCCACTGGCCGTCGATCGCGGTCAGCGCCCTCGCAGCCAGCAGCTTGTAGATGACGTGGTCGTCCTCGCTGGCGAGGATTGCCGTCAGCGGCCCGCGTCCTCTGGCGACAAACGCGGGACAGCTGAGGGCGCACCGCGCCATGCCTATGAGAAACCACTGCCGGGCATTGTGCGCTGGAAACCGGTCGCCGTGTGATGCCCCGACGTTCGCGGCCGGCGTCGCGGCCAGCCGCCAGAGTGCGTCGCTATCGTCAGCCAGCTCAAGCTCTGCCAAAGCTGGCAGGATCCCGGCTGCACGCCACCGCTCAAACGCATCGGGGTTTCCAAGAACGTCCCAGATCAGTGTCGCAACGACGTTCCTGCTGTCGATTGTCGGTCCGGGAATCTGCGCCCGGAGCTCCGCGTCCTTCGCCTCACCAAGAGAGCACAGATCGCTGTTGAGCACGCGCTCAAGTACGGCGCGGGACGCGTCACCACTCGCCCGCGAGCACATGAGCGTCGCCAGGCTGAGCCAGTGTGCGCTGGACAGCTCTTCCTCGACCTCACTCGCATACTTCACGACGTCGGGAATGAGGTCTGCCGTGGTGACATCCCCGATCATCCGGACGAAGTAGAGGATCCTCTCAAGATGCGGATCTCCCGCGAACAAGTGCCCGCGGAAGTGCGACAGCAGCGTGTGTGCAAACTCCGGGCGTCTGGCCCGTACGAACGCCGAGGTTGGCGCCCAGTCCTCAACGCAGGCCAGAACTGCCTGCAGCCGGTATTCCAGCAGCGGCAAACTGCCTGTCAGAAGAGCTTCGAGGTGTTTCTCGCGATCTGCGAAGGAAACCCTTCCGCGCAATGTCCTGAAGAAGAGGTCGTATTTGTTTACGGGAGCAACCGAGAGCGCTTCCACCTTCGATAGCTGCTGATCAACACTCTCGACGCTGGTGGCGTCAGCAGACCTCGCAAGTCTGATGACACGCGCCCGGTCCTTTCCGGCTTCGGCGCGGCGTGCTGCCACCGCCTCCGGTGTACGATACGAAGGCGAAGGAGGATGGGACCTGTCGCTGACAAGATCCTGGTCCAGCTTCGCCGCCTTCTCGGAGGCCCTGAGGTCTGCCAGCGTCTTCGCATCGAATTCGTCCGGAAACGCCGCCATTGCCTCGCGGACTTCGGCGTACAGCCTCGGATATCCCGGAGAGTGATCCCTTCTGCCGTGTTCAAGGAGCATCTCAGCAATCCGACGCCGCTGCTGCGGGATTGCGGCGGAGAGCAATACCTTCAGGCCCCTTCCAAACGACCAGTCCCACCAGCCGATGTCCTTCGTCAGCATCATGAGCAGCGCAGCGCGTTCCGGCGCCAGACCGCCTTTCTCAGCGAACGCGCACACGAGACGGGGCAGACCGTACGAAAGCGGCGCCTGGTCGCCGTGGTTCCAGCGGATGAGCTGCCCGATCGCAGGCATCCCTAGAGATGATGCTGCTGCACGGGCGAACCAGCCCCATACAAACTTTTCGGAGTCTCCGTCGAAGTTGAGTTCACAGAGCGCCATGAGGCGACGGCCGGCGCCTTCGCTTACGAAACCGCCTCTCTGTTCGGCAGCGAATGCCAGAAGTTCGGACAGGAACGACTGGTCTCCCGCGCCGATGCCATCGAGGCGCTGCAGACCTTGCCGGAAGTATTCGCGGGCGTCGCTGTGTGAAGCTGGCCAGACCGCCCTCGCGAGATCTGCGAATTCCTGCCCGCGCTGTTCCACGTGGTCATAGCTGTCAACTGCCTTTGCGATCGTCTGCGCGAGCCGGCCCGTGACGGCGCCGTATGAAGGCACAATTGCCAGAACCCGCACCGTCCTCGCCCCAAACCGCTGGACCAGCTGATGCCTGACCAGCTCGTTTGCAAAGGCTGTGGCGCACTTCACTGAAGGTGTTGGGAGAAGTCTGATTGACAGCCAGACAAGCTCCCTCGGAAGGCTTTCACCGAGTTCGCGCAGCTGGCGGCCATGCTCGCTGTAGAGCGAGACTTCCGATGCCCCACGCCACGACTTCATAAGCGAGTCGACGTCTCCGGGCGTCGGCGCCTTCTTCGCGAGCACCCAGGACTCGACCGGTTTAATGAGTTCGAGCGCGGTCTCGATTACCCGGCAGATGTTGCGGACCTCATCCGTCGATGGAAGTGTTCTGACCTGAAGCTTCTTTCCTTTGCGCCCGGTTTTTCTGACAGGGAGCGCCTTGATCAGTGCAGACAGATCGGCATGGGATGAAACCGCCGCTACTCCGCGCAGGCCGGACAGCTCGTGGGGCAGAAGGTCCGCGAAACGAAGCTTTCGTGAATGCGACCATGCATGGACACAGGCGCTCACGATATAGCGGTAGAGGTGGGAGATCTCGTGCTCGCTGGTAAAGGAGTAGGCGCTTGGCGGGCGCGCCATCACGGCATCCGCAATAGCGCCTGCTACCGGCGAAGAGCAGCGCTGCACTGCCTTCACGGCGCACCACATCAGTGCATCGCCGAAGTCCACTTCATCGTGCTGGAAGCGAAGCTCGCGCGTGAACGGAGGGGCCACTTTGCAAGTCGCAGCGAGAAGCCTGAGGAGGCCCTCTTCATCCTTCTCGCCCGCGCTTACCTCTAGCAGCGCGGCCAGGAGCGCCGTTGATCCGGTCTGCGTTTCGATCAGGTGCGCCCGAAACTTCCCAAGGTGGTCGGTCCCGGATTGGTGGTCGCAGGCGCGCGCCAGGGCGACCATTCGCACCGCGACGCGGAATTCGAACACTGGAACCCATTGCTTCAGATAGGCGACTGCCCGGGCATGGTCGCCTTTGAGCACTAGGTACAGCGGGATGGCGGCGATTTCCGCCGCCTCAGGCTGGTTCGGTCTGTGCGGGTGGAGGTCGTCCGTTTCCTGATCGAAAAACCATTCTGTCCAGTCCGCCATGCGCCGTATGTGACCGGCGGCTTCATCCAGCTCACGCACCATGCAGTGAGCAATTGCGAGCCGGCTGTGTCTTGCGCCCGGCCACCCGGACCTGTCCTGGAACAGCCGGCGCATCGCGTCTGCGTCCCGCGCCAGCGCGACGAGGTCCGGGGCGTCGGCAATATAGTCATCGCCGCGTGAATTCACCGCTTCGAGGCACCCCAGCTCCATGAGCAGACCAACCAGCCGGTCGGCATCTTCCTGCGCGGCCGCCAGAGTCAGCGCTGCGCGCAACCGCGCGAAGCGGAGTCTTCGCTTGCCGAACGCACTGCTGATTGAGGAGGGAAACTGGTCGCTGAAAGCAAGATCAAATGCGGTCGAGACGTCTCGGCTCAGAACCAGAAGATGAGGCAGGGCCGTTGCAGCATAGCTTGAGCTGCTCTGCCGGGATGCCAGCCGGGCGGCGAGCTGGCGGATGTGCTCCGCGTTGGATCCGAACTGCTCGCGGATATAGGTCTCGGTCGGTTCGTCCCGAAAAATCAAACCCAGCTTTGTGTGCTCAAGCAGCGGCGCAAGGTCCGCGACGAATCCGGAGATCGCCGAAGTTGACCAGTCCAGGGCTGACGCAAGCTCGTCCAGGGGTACGGGAGGCGGCATTAGCGCCAGCGCCGAGAGCAACAGATCCTTCTCGCCAGAGCGGGCTTCCATCTGCTCTTCGATCTTTTCCAGAGCGGAGGAGACGCGGGCGGCGATGATCGTGTTCAGTGGAATGGGCGCGTCTGTTTCCCGGTTCAGGATCACGTCGTTCCAGTTGTCGATCGTGTAGGCAAGGACGCGCGGATTGCCCTGCGAACGGCTGAAGGCCGCCGATATCTGAGCTTCTGTTGCGTCACTCCGCCGGGCCAGCAGGAAATGCCGCGTTTCGGCGACCGTGAAGGCCTTGAGCACCACTTCATGCACCCGTGCCTTGCCGATAGCGATGTCGCGACGATGCGTCCGGCAGCTCGCGACTACCCGGACGCCGGGGACAGGATCGTCTGAGAGCATCTCAAGAAGCAGTTTCGGAAAAGCCGCCTCATTCAGATCCAGGCCCTGCATCGCAGCATTGTCAGCGGCATCGAGCAGGATCGCCAGTCCGTCCTTTCGGGTGTGAGTTCGGACGGATTCTACCGCCTGCACGAGGCGCAGCCGCGCCGTGCGCAGGATGGCTCTCGTGTCAGCAACTGACGGCAGCATCGGGTCGCAAAGACCGCGGGATGCAAGAACGTTCATGATATGGAGCAGACCCACTCCAGGCCGATGGCGCGCATCCGCAGTTCTCCGGTACGCGCCTCCGCCAAAGCAATCAAACAGAACGGCCTCGTACCTGGCGCTCAGCTGTCCGAAGACGGTTTGTATGAATACGGTTTTGCCCACACCGCCATCGGCGTGGATCAGGACCGGACAGCCAGCAGACCGGATAGCCTCCAGCGCTTCAGGAAGCTCTACCCGCGCGAGAATCGGATCTGCTGGCAAAAAATAGTCGCTGGCCGGGAACAGTTCCTTTTCATCCTGGACGCCCAATATCGGGAGGACGTCAACCGCCCGGATGAGATTGCGGCCACGACCTTTGCCGCCGGCCTTATCCCGCACCAGCTGTTTGAGGTCACCCAGCCTCGCCCGCGCCTGCATGTCGTTGGCATCTGACCAGCTGACGATTGTGTGCCGCAGAGCACGGGAGGTCGTCGACAGATCTTCACGCCCCGCATCGATCGAAACGCGAGAAAAAAACGCCTTCGCAGCGTCCCCGTCCATGCCGGAGGCTGCTATCAGATCTGCGGCCTGGTTCTGAGCGTGCTTGTCCCCGGATAGCGCCCCTGTCCGAACCTCGTGCAGCGCCGCTGCAAGATTGGGTGATACGTCCTGATTGCTGAGAAATGTGAAGCGGAGTCGGCTCCTCACCAGCTGCGCATCGTGCTGAGCCTGATAGTCCCGTTCGAGCTCGGCAAACTTCGCAATGGTTTTGGTCAGCCCGCTCGCTGTCAGGTGACCGTCCGCGGCGTCTGCGACGTGTTTGAACTGGAGGACTTCTACCTTGTCGGCCTGAAGAAATGTTGGGCCAGCGCCATAGTACAGAACAAGATCAGCGATTTCCTCAGCGGCCGCACCGTGCTCCGTCTCCTCCAGCGGGCTCAGATCCTCCACGGCAATTCCGCACAGGCCGTCCTGTGGAAAGAGGAGGTTCAGGCATCGGCGCGCGGCCCATATCTCGTGAAATTCATGCCCGTCACGAGAGGGCCGTACAGTGTCGCGCTTACCTGGTTGTCTCGACAATGTCCCCCAGTCCCATCAGCTGCCTGCCTCAAACCAGCATGATGGCCGAATTCGCAAACCTTGGCCATCCTTAAGCCCCGAGACTGGCACTAAGGCATCAACAGGCAGCACCGAGGATGTTGCTCTGCAACGCACGCAGCCGCTTGGGTTGCCGTCCTAAACTATCTGCTCGGTTACCCTTCATAAGTTGCGCGCTGAGGATATTCTTAGGCAACACGCGCGCTGCTGCGTTGCGTGGTCGAAAGCTCCCGCGCCAATGCGGGTGAGCGGTGAGTGACCGAGACCCATTGGCTGGGTGCCAAGGATTCGGACCCGCGAATAAATTCTGAACCAGTGACAAACCGCTGGACTTGTAACGCAATCAGAGCGGAAATCGTGTTGCCCGACAAAGCCCGGGCTCGTCTCAGTGCAGCCCCAGCCATCTCGACTTGGGATGCACTTAGGAGACGACCATGTCAAAATTTTCCCGCCGCCATATCCTCCACCAGCGCGTCGTCTCGACTTCACCGTCAGCATCGCCGCCAAGGTCGAAAAAAGAGAAACTCGTCGCCCTGCTGCGCAGGAAGGAAGGTCAAGCGCTAACTGGTCTGACAGCCGCCCTAGGCTGGCTGCCGCATACCGTGCGCGCGGCCATAGCCGGCCAGCGCAAGAATGGCTTTAACGTCGAGCGCTTCACCGCCAACAATGGCCGGAGCCGGTACCGGATTCACTCGGAGGCCGGTCGGTGACGGAGGATATGGATGCTTCTCTTGCATGCCTTCAATCATGCGATCGAGAAGGTTTGGTCGCTAGGTGGGCGCAGCTACTTCGCCGACCACCGCCCCCAAGCCTCTCTGTTCAGCTGTTGCGATCAGGCGTCGCGTATGAGCTGCAGGCAGCGCAAGTCGGCGCCGTGAACAGGCGAACCAAGGAAGAATTGGTTCGATTGAAAAACTCGTCGACAGCAAAGCCCGCCCGCCGTCCGCGCCCAGGCGCGCAATTGATGCGTGAATGGAACGGCGTCGCAAACATCGTCGACATCGTCGATGGGGGATTCCGCTATCGGGACAAAAAATACAAATCGCTTACGGCCATCGCGTACGAGATCACTGGCGCGCGATGGTCTGGGCCACGCTTCTTCGGCTTGAAATCGCGGGACGGCCGATGACTGTCGATCGCCGCATCGTCCGCTGCGCCATCTACACGCGAAAATCATCTGAAGAGGGTCTCGAACAGGATTTCAACTCGCTGGATGCCCAGTTCGAAGCCTGCGGCGCATATGTCACAAGCCAGAAGCATGAAGGGTGGAAGGCACAGCCGACGCGCTATGATGATGGCGGTTATTCCGGCGGAACACTCGAACGACCTGCCCTGAAGCGTCTGCTCGCGGACATCGAAGCCGGCAGGATCGACATGGTGGTCGTCTACAAGATCGATCGCCTGACGCGCTCCCTGTTGGACTTCGGCAAGCTGGTCGAACTGCTGGAAAAGGCGCAGTGCTCATTCGTCTCGGTCACTCAGTCGTTCAACACATCGACGTCGATGGGCCGGCTAACGCTCAACATGCTCCTCTCGTTTGCGCAGTTCGAGCGAGAGGTCACGGGCGAACGCATCAGGGACAAGATCGCCGCTTCCAAGAAGAAAGGGATGTGGATGGGCGGCGTGCCGCCGCTTGGATACCAATCCAAGGAGCGCCAACTCATTCTGGAGAGCAACGAAGCCGCGGTTGTGCGGCATGTCTTCGATTTCTATCGTGAGCATCGGTGCATCGTTCGGGCCAAGCTCGCAGCCGATCAGTTGGGTCTGCGAGGCCGGCCGTCAGCAAAGTATCCCGATGGGCCGTCTTTTACGCGGGGTGGCATCTACTGGCTGCTCACCAACCCGATCTATGCCGGACGTATCCGTCATAAAGAACAGACCTTTCCCGGCCAGCATCAGCCACTCATCGACCCAGCCGCGTGGGACGAGATTCAAGCAACGTTGATTTCGCAACCTGGGGGACGCGCGCGCGGCCGCCGGAACGCTTGTCATCCCTCGCCTCTCGCCGGCAGAATTGTTGACGAAACTGGCGAGCGGCTGACGCCGAGCCATGCGGCCAGTGGCGATGGTCGACGCCGATACTACGTATCCAAGTGCCTGATCGAGAAGGGCGGCGAACTGGCATCGAGCGGCTGGCGCTTACCGGCGGTTCATGTGGAACAAACCGTTGTATCCATCGTCATGGACCACTTGGGCGCCGCGGCAGTCGCCACACGAATCATCGACGGGCAACCGGGCGTTAAGGTCATTTCCGATCTCGATCGCCGGTTGAAGGCGTTCGCAGTCACTCTCAATCCTGCTGCGGCGCTCGCCCTCGTTGAGCAGGTGAAGATCGCGCAAGGCCAGATCGATATCAAACTCGGTGGACCGGCTATCGCTAACGCACTCAATCTGCAGCCAGAGATAGTCGCGTCGGCGTTCCTACGTAACCGTCCGGTCTGACCGACCTTACGGCGGCGGAGATTGGCGTCATTCTGGATGGATCGGGGCGGATCGTGTCCGCTTGTCTATCGTGGACGCGATCCGACCATGTCCGACCATAGGCCCGTGAGGGTGCGCCGCAGC
>JAUYPV010000164.1 GCA_030697555.1 Hyphomonadaceae bacterium | reverse complement strand
CGCCGCCGGAAAACCCGCCAAGGTCGCCCTCATCGCCATCGCACGCAAACTCATCGTCGCCGCAAACGCCATCCTCAAGCACGACGAGCCCTGGAAACCCGCCCAACGCTCTTGACCAACAACACAGTCGCCACGAGGGCGGGCTTGCTGACGGTGCTACCGCTCGATCTCGCCGGTGCGGATGGGCAGATCCTGCGGGCGGACGTCGGGGACGGTGTCGTTGCGCGTGGCGGCGGACTGGCGGCAGCGGTCGCGCTCGACGGGGTCGTTCTCGAAATGCTGCAGGCAGACGGCTTCCTGCGAAAGTTCGGTAGGCGGCTTGTCCGACATGCAGCCGCCGGCCGCGAGGGCGAGGAAGGGGGCGGCGAGCAGGAACCTGGTCATCGACCTCGTCATGGGCGGATACTCCTCTACTCAGGAACGCTTGAGATGGGTTAGCGGGCGCCGCTTTTCAGGGGGCGGTCTATCAAAACGGCGAGAAGAAGGGCGGGGCCGCCCTGCGCCTCCCAGCCATGGCTGGTACCGCGCTGGATGACAATCTGGCCGGGCTTGATGCGGGTGACGGATTTGTCGAGCACGAGGTCGACCTCGCCCTGCAGCAGGCAGATGACGTCGATCGATTCGGTCTTGTGCATCGCCGGATGCTTGGACTGGTCCGTGAGATGGTCCTCGGCCTCGAACGCGGCGAAGCGTTCGCGGGTGATGGCGTTGAGGGTCTCGGCGGGAACGCCAGGCGGGCGCGGCGGGATGACGAACCAGCGGACCTTCACACTGCCCGACGAGGGCGACAGCACGTTGCGGGTCGGTCCGAGATCGGAATGATCGGCGGGGTAGAGCGCGCCGGAAGCGGCGTCGTGCCAGATGTCGAACAGACCGCCGACATCGGGATCGCCGCTCAGGGCGGATGGCGGACCATCGATGATGACGAGGCTTTCGCCCTTGGCGTCATCGCCCGTGATCACGCGGCGCATGATGGTCTTGAAGTCGGTCATCCCTGGTCCCCACGGCGCTTCGTAGAGAACCTAACACCGTGATGCGACACAGGCGAAGCAGATTGTCCTTAGAGTGCGGTAATGTCAGGTGCGCCGGTCGGCGCGCTTCTCGCTGGCGTTACGCTCGACGGCGTCGAGGCAGGCGCGGCGCTCGTCGGGGCTGGCGAGCCTGCCGCACTCGTTGCGCGCGGCCTGGTCGTAGCCGCCCTGCCAGTTGATGCAGCCGGAAAGCGCGAGGGCGGCGAAGGCAATAAGAGCGAGACGTGGCATTGGGTTTACTCCGTGGTGTCCGAGCAGGAACCGGCGGGCCGCACAATCTGCCAGACGGGAGGCGGCGCGGGCGTCTTCGATTTCCTGAAATGATTGCGCAGGCAGATCAGCGGCTTGCCGCCATGGGCGCCGTATTGCTGCTGCTCGACGTTCAACCAGGGGAAGGTGAGATTGTGGAATTCCTCCAGGTCGTGGACGAACAGGGCGCGGGCCGTGCGTTCGTCGCAGAGATCTTCCGCGATGCAGATGGTGAGGAGATCGAAGAAGCGGGTGTAGCCCGTCACCGCCTCGCGCAACGCCGGATCGGCTTTGATGGTGTCGGTGACGAACTTCTCGGCGTCGGCGCCTGGTGTGTCGAGGAAAGTCCAGTAGGCGAAGCTGAAGTTGCTCAGCGTCGTGGCATAGTCGCGATAGCCTTCGCTCTTGCCGCGGAGTATGTCAGAGTAGCGCATCACGCGCTCGACGCGCGTGTCCTGCTGGTTGGCCTTGTATTCGAAATAGCCAAGGATCGCGGCAGCGAGTCCCGCGACCAGCGTCAGGACGGCGACGCTCGTCTTGAACGGTTCGCCGCTACGCGCCTCATTCATTGCGCGTCCTGCTTGCAGTAGCTCGGCGGATTGGTGGGATGCAGGCAAGGGTCGTAGCCAGCCCCGGACTGCGGAATGTCAGCGGATTCGGCGCCGGGTGGCGGACTGGCGGCGGCGCCCGAGCTGGAGGAGCTTCCGGTTTTTAAAGAGTCCGACAAGGTTTGCGGCCTGGGCGCCGCTGTAACCGGTTTGGGCTGGACCGGAACGATGATCGGCGCTGTCAGCGCCGGTCCGGTTACTGGCGGCGCGAGGGCGGGAGATGTCGGCGGCGGCGCTGCCGGCTTGAACGCGACCGGCGGCGCCTGCGGGACCGCTACGGGCGCGCCTGCCAGAATGCCGGTGGCGGCGAGAGCGAGGACAAGCTGGCGGTTCATGTTGCCTCCCTGTGCTGGCGCGACGCGCGCCTAGTTGTTGCTGCAATAGCTCGGCGGGCTGGGGTGCTTGCAGGGATCGACGCCCGGTGCGGTGGGATCGGTCACGGGCGGCGGGGCCGCTGGTGCGTCCGCCGGAGCGGGCGTTGCGACTTCGGTTGTGGATACGGCGGTGGCTTCGGTATTGGCCGCCGGGGGTGCGCTGCAGGCGCCGAGCGCCAGGACGACAAGCGTGGCGGCTATGCATGCCGGGAGCCGGTTCACAATACTGCGGATCATGTCGCCCTCCCTTCAAAGACCGCGCGCAGTCTAGTGCAAGGACGGCTGTCCGCCAAGTTCAGGCCCTGCGGCGGGTCTTTTCGAGCTTCTGGATCTCCTTGTGGCGTGGGCAGCGGGCTTCGTGGTCGTTGACCATGCCCATGGCCTGCATGACAGCGTAGACGATGACGGGGCCGCAGAACTTGAAGCCGCGCTTCTTCATGTCCTTGGCAATCTGTTCGGAGAGCGGCGTTTTGGCCTGCACCTTCTTCCAGTGTTCGAGCTGATTGACGATCGGCTTGTTGTCGACGAACGACCAGACGTAGCCGGAGAAGTCTTCGTCCTTCTCCTGCATCTCGAGATAGAGCTTCGCGTTGTTGATGGTGGCCGCGATCTTTATGGGTGAGCGGATGATGCCCGGGTTCAGAAGCGCCTTGTCGATGCGCTTCTGGTTCCAGCGCACGATCTTCTCGGGGACGAAGCCGTCGAACTCGCGCCGCATCTCCTCGCGCTTGCGGAGGATGGTGATCCAGGAGAGGCCGGCCTGGAAACCGTCGAGCTGGAATTTTTCCCAGAGGGCGCGGCTGTCGCGCTCGGGCACGCCCCATTCATGGTCGTGGTAGGAGCGGTAGAGCTCGTCGTGCGCGGGGGCCCAACCGCAGGGGATGTCGTCGAGTTTCTTCATGGGAGCTTCTTTAAGGAGACTTTCAGGCCTTGGCTTCCTTGGCTTCGGCCATGGCGGCGAGTTCCTGGGCGAGCCATTTCGGTTGATCGAGCAGGATGGGCTTGTCTGCGACGGTAATGGGCTCGCCCTTGGCGTTGGCTTCGGCGACGCGGTCTGTTCGCACGCGGGCGAGGGCTGTAACGCCGGAAATAGACGTCAGCGTTCCGATTTCGAAGCCGGCCGCGAGGATGGGCGAGGGGGCGGGTGTGCCGACGCGAACGATGGCCTTCAAGGTGCGGCGGCGGGTGATGCCACGGCGCTTCATGCGCGAGACGACTTCCTGGCCGACGAAGCAGCCTTTCCTGAAGTCGATGCCGCCCAGCAGGTCCATGTTGATGTCGGCAGGAAAGACGTCTTCGGCGCCGAAGTCGATGCCTTGTTCGGGAATGCCGTTGGCGATGCGCTCGGTGTGGTAGGTGGCGGGGTCGCCCGTGAGCGCGGCGGCGCGTGGCGCGATGCGGCGGTGCGGGGCGCCGGCGGCGCGCGGATCGGGTGAGCCGTCGAAGGCGATGACGCCGAGATCGGAACGTTCCTCGATCGCAACGGCCGCGCGCAATTTGAAGAGGCGCAGTCGCTTGAGGAGCGAGGGCGAGACCGAGGCGTCGCAATCGAGAAGGAAGCCGTCTGCCGTGCGCGTCAGCAGCATGTCGGCGATGACTTTCCCCTGCGGCGTCAGCAGCGCGCCATACCGTGTTTCGTTTTCGGCCACATCGATTGTCGAGACAGTAACAAGGCCCTGCAGGAAGGTCTCGGCGTCGGCGCCGCTAACCGAAATCACGGCGCGATGATCGAGGAGAAGCGGTGCTGACATCGATCCCAGTTAAGCAGGAACGCGCGACAGGATAAGGGCTCGCGCCGCCTTGTTTGCTCCGTGAACAGCCTAAACTCTATGTCACCCGTTAGCCCCTGTCTTTTCAAGGAGGCCCGGGTGTGCAATAGCTGCCGTCGTCGAATTCTGAACAGGTTCGGTTGCTCTCCTTGCTCGACTACTGGGATCCAAATCCCGAGATGGATCGAGCTCCGGATCTGGCCTACCGACCCCCCAAAGTTTTTGACGGCCCCCCCGGGCGCGGCTGCAAGCGTCCCCTAATAGTCCATGGGTCCCCCCGGTCCCGCGGACACGTATCGAAAGACTAGACCTACATGGCTACCGGCACCGTAAAGTGGTTCAACGAGCAAAAGGGCTTCGGCTTCATCCAGCCTGAGTCTGGCGGCGCGGATGTGTTCGTTCACATCTCTGCTGTCCAGCGCGCAGGACTCGCCGGCCTCAACGAAGGCCAGCGTGTGAGCTTCGAGCTCGAGAAGGACAAGCGCTCCGGCAAAATGGCCGCGACGCAGATCCAGACCCTCTAAGCGTTTGCAGGCCGCGCCGCCAAAGGCGCGGCTCAAAACAAGATTACCTCGAACGGGCCGGCTCATCGCCGGCCCGTTTTCGTTTGTGCGGATAAGGGAGTGGGGAATGGGGAATGGGGAGTAGGGAGTAGGGAGTAGGGAGTAGGGAGTAGGGAGTAGGGAGTAGGGAGTAGGGACTAGGGAGTAGGGACTAGGGAGTAGGGAGCAGTGTGATGCAGAGCGTCGCTACTCCCTATTCCCCATTCCCTATTCCCGACCTGTCTTCGTCAACGATCCCGCGCGCCTTGAGTTGTGCGGCGAGGGCGGTGCCCGGCAGGACATAGACGCGCGTGAAGCCTTCTTTGCCGAGGCGGTCGAGGGCGGCTTCGTAGGTTTCGTTGCGCGCGAGATCGAACTCGCCGTCATAGCTCGATGTGTCGGCGTCGATGGCGAGCCAGGGGCGGCCGGTACGGCTCACTTTGAAGAAGCCCTGGTTGAGCTTCTCGCCTTCCTCGCGCAGGACGCCGAGCATCACTTCGACGCCGGATGCGCCGAGACGCGAGATGCCGTGGGCGCCGAGCGGGTGCGGGTCTGCGCAGGCGACGACCACGCGGGAGATTCCAGCTTCGACGAGGAGCTGGGAGCAGGAGAGGGAGCCGGACGTGCGGGCGCCGCAGGGCTCAAGCGTGACATAGGCGCAGGCGCCTTTGGCTGCATCGCCCAGTGCGCGCAGCACAATCTCCTCGGCGTGCGGGCGGCCGCCATCGCCGGTGACGCCTTCGCCGATGATCGCGCCGTCGCGCACGATGACGCAGCCGACCGATGGGTTAGGGGCGGTCCTGCCGAGGCGCGCGCGGGCGATCTCGATTGCCCGCGCCATGAAGCGCTCGTCAGGGGAGCCGGTTGTCATGATGGCGGAAGCGGCCTGGCGCGCGCCGGATCGAGATAGCGCGCGGATTGAACCTTCAGCTTGCCGTCGAGATCGATCAGCAGCGGGTTGCCGGTCGGGATTTCCACTTCGGTGATCTCGCTGTCGGGAACTTCGAACAGGTGCTTCACGATCGCGCGCAGCGAGTTGCCGTGTGCGGCGATGACGATGTTCTCTCCGGCCTTCAACTTGGGCGCGATCTCGACCGTCCAGTAGGGGAGGACACGGGCGAGCGTCGTCTTGAGGCTTTCGGTCTTCGGGATGGCGATGCCGCGATAGCGGGGATCTTTCGCGAGGTCGAATTCGGAGCCGGGCTCGAGATCCGGGGGCGGCACGTCGTAGGAGCGGCGCCAGACCTTGACTTGGGCGTCGCCGTGCTTGGCCGCGGTCTCTTTCTTGTTGAGACCAGTGAGGCCGCCATAGTGGCGCTCGTTGAGACGGTAGTCCTTGGTGACGGGCAGCCAGAGACGGTCCATTTGGTCGAGGGCGAGGTCGAGCGTGCGGATGGCGCGCTTCTGCACCGACGTATAGGCGCGGGAGAAGTCGACGCCGGTGGCTTTCAGGAGCTTGCCGGACGCGCGGGCTTCTTCCTCGCCGACGGGTGTCAGGTCGACGTCCCACCAGCCGGTGAAGCGGTCCTCGAGGTTCCACTGGCTCTGACCGTGCCGCACGAGCGCAAGCTGCGCCATCTATCCGCCTCCGAAACTGTTGCTGGCCGCTTCCAAGCAGGTTCGGGGCCGCTGGGCAAGGCGCGAGAAAAATCTGCGGGATTCGCCTAGGTGAGAGGCGCGTCCGCAGGACTGGAAGGCGCGGTGCGTGGCCTTGCGCTCCAGGCGGCGCCCGCGGCGGCGGCGATCACCATGGCGATGCCGGCGATCTGGAACGGCGTCAGGCGCTCCTGGAGGATCAGGAAGCCGAAGAGGACGCCGAAGCTGGGCTCGAGGCTCATGAACACCGCGAAGACGCGCGGCGGCATGCGCGGCATGGCGAAGAATTCGAGCGAGAAGGGGATCGCCGCCGAGAACAGCGCGACAGCCAGGGCGAGCGGGATCAGCTCCGGCGCGAACAGCGCCATGCCCGCATGCGCAAAGCCGATCGGCAGGATGACGATGGCGGCGATGCTGACGGCGATGGCGGCGGTGGAATTGCCGAACACGGACGTGACGCGCCGGCCGAGCAGGATATAGCTCGCCCAACTCACGGCCGCGCCGAGCGCCCAGCCGACGCCGGCGAGGTCGATCGGCTTTCCGTCCGAGCTGATCGCGACGAGGCACCAGACGCCCGCGGCTGCGAGCGCGGCCCATACAAGGTCGATGGCGCGGCGCGAGCCGAAGACGGCAATGGCGAGCGGTCCGAGAAACTGGATCGCGATGGCAATGCCGAGCGGCAAGTGATCGATCGCGAGGTAGAACATCTGGATCGCACCGGCCATGGCGAGGCCGAGGCCTGCGAGGGAAAGAAGCGGCGGGTTCTTCGGCCAGTTGCGCCAGGGGCGAACCAGCGCGAGCAGCATGATGGAGCCGAAGAGCAGGCGAAGCGCGGCGGCGCCCTGTGGTCCGATGGAAGGAAAAAGGTTCTTGGCGAAGGCCGCGCCGATCTGGAAGGCCGCCATGGCGGAGACGACGGCGAGGATCGGCAAGAGGATGCCGGGCCCCTTGCGGGAATCGTTCTGAGTCACGCCCGCCTCCGGATGCCGTCGCCCCTCATGGCGTCAGGCGCTGGCTCTTTCCAGTTGTTCGACGAGGTCGGGCGGGATGTGCGACTGGTAGGCCGTGACGCCGAGGCGCTGGCGGACCTTGTCGGTGGGCTCGTTCCACAAATCGGGCCAGACGACGCCGAGGAGTTGCGGCGAGCGGCGGCCATGGCGCCAGCCGGAGAGGATGATCTCAAGCAGGAGGCCTGCGGCGCCCTGCGGCTGTTTCAGCGCCGCCTTCGTGGTGATGAAGGCCAGGAACTGCGCCGAGTAGTTGTGGCCGAACTGCGAGAGCTGGAAGGCGGAGATGCCGACCTCGTGCAGCGCCGTCGTGTGGTAGCCGCCGACGATGTGCCAGAGATCGTGGCACTGCAGGATGCGGACGTTGAGATAGTCGAGCGGCGGGCGGAGTTTTGCGAGACCGAGCGCGTCGCGGTCGAGCACTTCGAGATCGAAATTGTTGTCGACGATCTGGCTGTGGAATTCGGCGCCGAGCGAGCCTTTCGGGCAGCTGGCGAGTTCGGACATCTGGAATCTTTCAGGCCAGCCCTGGCTTACTGCATCGGGCACCCCGGGATAGGCGAGGCTGGCGTCGCCTGCGCGCTTTGGAAAGCCTTCGTCTACGAACTTGCCCAGGTCAGCCGTGCGCATCGTGAAGCTGCCCGCGTCCATCTTCGTTTCGTCGTCGAGGAAGTCCCAGAAGGGTTGCCAGAGCGCGGGGTTGACCGTGCCCGAACCGCCGGTCAGCGACACCGGCGGCGGGGCGTCGCCGAACCAGCCGGCTGCGGCTGCGTCATAGACATCGAGAATGGTCGCAGGTTCGACGAAGCCGGCGCGGGCGAAGAGAGCGCCGAGGTCCGCCGTGGCTGCAAGGTCGCCCTGCTTGGCGGCGCGGGCGAGCGCTGCCGGATCGCCTTCGCCGGATGCGACGATCGACTGGTACCGCTGCTTGACCGCATCGCTGATCATGACGGGCTCCTGCGCTGGCTAGAAGGCTACGCGGTGGTATCGGGGGCGGCAAGGAGGCGCCGCAGGGGCAGCCCCGCCACAAAAAGGCAAGTCACGATGACGCGCTTGTCTGCTCGAGCTTGCGAAGATTTTCCTCGTGCGCTTGGCGGCTCAGCGAATAGGTGAGCAGCGAGCCGACGGTGGCGAGGTGGAGCAACAGCATGGCGGGCAGGTAGTTCCAGCCGAGGCTTTGCAGAACGTCATTCGATACCTGTGACGGATCGGCGCCGGCGGGAAAGTTGGCGAGGGCGAGGACAAGCGTGGCGGCCATGACACCGACGCCGGTTGTCATCTTCTGGATGAAAGTGTTGGCGGCGAAGAAGACGCCTTCGGAGCGGCGGCCGGTCTTGAGTTCGGACTGCTCGACAAGATCCGCGATCATCGAGGCCATCAGGACCTGGAAGCAGACGACGGTGACGACATAGATCTGGCCCTGGATCATCACGACCCAGAAGGTGAGATCATCGCCTCCTCCCTCGATGATGCCGAGGAGACGCAGCAGGATTGCGGCAGGCGAGATCGCCAGCCCGGCAAGCCCGATGACAATGGCGCCGCGCTTCTTTCCCAGTGTGCGCGTGAGGACGGGCGCCAGCGAGGCGCCGATGAGCGCCGACACGAAGATGGCGAGCGTGATGAAGCCGATCTGGATCGGCGTGAAGCCCCAGAAGTAAGTCGAGAAGTAGACGGAAAGCGCGCTGCCCAGGCCTACGGCGACATTGGCGAACAGCGCGGCGACGAAGATCGAGAGGAAGGATCTGTTCGCCAGCGTCTCGAACATCTCGCGGAACACGTCGCTGAGTTTCAGGCGCTCGCGCGGCGGCGGCTGGGAGAGGCGGGCGATGTAGCCATGCGTGCCGAGGGACGAGATGAGGATGGAGGCGAGGATCAGCGCCGCGGCGATCCCGCCATAGACCGCATAGGCTTGCGGGTTGAACTGGCCAGACGTGGGATCGGACGTCGTCGCAAAGCTCGGGAACAGGATGAAGAAGGCCAGCACCGTCATGGCGTTGCCGCCGGTCCAGCCGAAGAAGGAACGGTAGGAGAGCAGCGTCGAGCGCTCGTCATAGTCGCGCGAGAGTTCGGGCGCGAGCGCGGCCGAGGGCGTCTCGAAGAAAGCGAGGAAGGTGCGCGTCAGGATGGCGAGAACGAGGATGTACCAGAACAGCGCCGCCTGGTCCCAGCCGCTCGGCGGGTTCCACATCAGGAAATAGCTGATCGCGATGGGAATCGCCGAGGCATACATGAAGAGATGCCGCCGGCCCCAGCGCGAGCGGAAATTGTCCGACCAGTAGCCGACAATGGGATCGAGAATCGCGTCGAGAACCAGCGCCGTGGTGAGAGCGAGGCCGACGAGCGGCGCATCGAGGCCGATCACCTGGCTGTAGAACATCAGCAGGACATAGCTGAAGCCGGTGTCCTTGATGCCGAAGGCGGCGGCGCCGACGCCGTAGGCCAGCTTCGTGCCCAGCGAGGGCGCCTTGTGCGTGGTGATCCCCGCCTCCCGAGCTTCGAGCCTGACGGTCAGGCCGAAGTCCGGCGGCGGTCAAGGTCACCGTAGGGAAGGCGGCTCACGCTGGTTTCGTCCCTTGCCACGCGTCGAGATGGGCGCGTGCCTTGTTGGCCGCAGGGTCCATCTGAGCGTCGTGGTCGGGACGCTTGGCGGTGAGTTCGATCACATAGCCGTTGGGGTCGCGGAAGTAGATCGAGTCGATCATGTCGTGGTCGGCGATGCCGCGGGTCTCGATGCCCCTGGACTTGCCCCTGGCCATCCAGGGCTCGAGGTCGGCGCGCGGCACTTCGAGAGCGATGTGCAGATCGAAATCGTGCTGCGGCTTGAACTCGAAATCCGCGCCGTCCTTGCCGGGCACTTCGAAGAAGGCGAGGCAGGAGCCGTCAGTCATCCGGTAGAAGGAATGCAGCACGCGGGTTTCGCGGCCGGTCTTCGTCTCCCTGATCTCGAAGGCGTTGACGAGGGGCAAGCCGAGGAAGTCCTCGTAGAACTTCCTCGTCTCTTCCGAATCGCGGCAGCGGTAGGCGTTGTGATGCAGGCCGCGGATTTCCATCAACCGATCCTTCTCAGACTGTCTCGAACTGCTGGCCTTTGAGCGAGCCGGCGAAGCCGTACATGACTTCGTTGACGCTCGCCCAGGACTTCAGCTTCTGCATGTTGCCGATCCAGCGCTTCACATTGGGATAGTCGTTGAACTGGCAGCCGATGATCTCGCCGGCGGTGACGATGCAGACGCCGAAATAGTCGGCGATCGAGATCGTGTTGTTGGCGAGGTAGTCGTTCTTGCCAAGCATGTCCTTGTCGAGGATCGCGAGTGCGCCTTTGCACTTTTCCTTGCCCCAGGCGACCGTGCCCTTCTGCTGCTCGTCGCTTGGCCGCTTGTGGTGCGGGAAAATCTGCGGATAGAGCAGGCCATAGCCGAGGTCGCGGTAGAGCATGGTGTTGACCCAGTCCATCGCTGCGTCGACCTTGGCGCGCTGCTTCAGGTCCTTGGGGTATTCCGGACAATCGAAACGCGAGGCAAGGTATTTGAGGATCGCCGAGCTTTCCGGCAGGCGGAAATCGCCTTCCTCGAGCACCGGCACCTGCTTCGACGGATTGATCGCGCCGTACTCCGGCTTCATGTGCTCGCCGGTCATCAGGTCGACGACGGTTTCCGTCACCGGCAGGTTCTTCTCGGCGATGAAGAGGCGGACGGGACGGCTCACCGTCGAGACGGGGTGCATGTAGAGCTTGAGGGTCATTTCGAAATCCTCCCAGGAAATTCTGGCGTCATTGTCGCGCGCGTGAACGCCGCTGGCTAGTGGCTATGGCTGTGCGAGGCGCCATGCATCGGCGGCGGCATCGCGTTGGCGACGTCGAACCTGTCCGGTTCCGTCCCTGCGGTCTGCGGGGGCATCACATGTTTCTTCGCGCCGGTGTGGTGCTGGCAATTCACCGCCGGATTGAAGGGTGTGAAGACGCCGTTCGGGTTGTCACGATAGAGCCATACGTGCCGGTCGTAGTGCGGTTCGAACATGTGCGCCTCGTCGATCGCGGTCGCCGGATCGTCCGCCATCTTGTCCCATGGCACGCCGTGGAAGCTGGGCCGGTCCTTCGCGCCGCCTGCTTCCCACGCCTTGATGAAGACGAGATTCTCGACGGCGACGAGGCTGAGCGATCCATCCTTCTGCGGCTCGTAGATCAGGATGGATGGTTTCAGGAAGTCGGTGTGCGTGCCGTTGCCGTTGACGCGGGGATTCGGCGGTTCGCTAACGCCGACGAGATCCGGGCGGAAATAATGGATGCCCATCGCGCCGAGCTCTTTCGGCTTGCCCATCATCTCGGCGCTGTCGCAGAGGTCGAAAGGATCGCGGATATAGCCTTCGGCAAGCGCGACGTTCACATCCCGGAACCGTTCGGTAGCGGTGCGGACTTCGGCGAGCGTCGGCTCGTCCCGGGCCGGGGCGGCCAGTGTCATTTTGTAGACTGGTTTGGAGGGGGTGGTGCAGGCGGCGAGGAAGGCGGCGAACACAAGACAGGCGGTACGGGGAGGAGGCGTCATCGTTTTTCTCCGATTCTGACGTCGGTTCGGGTCTTCGGCGGGTGCCGCGCCCTGATGGCGGGGGAGATGGCGCCAATTGGCTTTGGCCTGCAATGCGCAGTCTTGCGCACCGGGGCTGCGGAAATGCAGTATTGATCCCGTGGAATGGGACGATCTCCGGTATGTTCTGGCGGTGGCGCGTGCGGGCTCGGCGCTGCGCGCTGCGCGTGACCTTGGCGTCAACCAGACGACCGTCATCCGCAGGCTCGATGCACTGGAAGAAAAACTCGGCGTGCCGCTGTTCGACCGGCAGCGCTCGGGCAACACGCTGACGGCGGCGGGACGCACGGTCGCCGAAGCCGCCGAACGCATGGAGCAGGAGGCGAGGGGACTCGAGAGTGCGCTGGCGGCGCAGCAGCGGTCGCTCTCGGGGCTGGTGCGGCTTACGACCAGCGAGGTGCTGGCGACGCGCTTCATCGCGCCGTGCCTCAGGGATTTCCGGCGCGAGCATCCCAATGTGAGCGTGGAGCTGCTTGTCTCGGACGAGCGGCTCGACATTGCACGTGGCGATGCGGACGTGGCGCTGCGCGGCGGATCCCGCCCCGAAGGCGCAGGCGTCGTCGGCCGCCGCCTGCAGGACATCTACTGGACCGTCTATTGCAGCCGCAGCTATGCGGCCGAGCGCGGCGTGCCTGCCGGCCGCGAGGAGATCACGGGCCACGATATCGTCGGCCTGGATGGGCGCATGGCGCAGCTGCCAGCGTCGCTGTGGCTGGCGGGGGCGGCGCAGGGCGCGCCGATCCGCTATCGCAGCAACAGTATGTCGAACCTCGTCACCACGCTGAAGAGCGGCCTCGGCCTCGGCGCCTTGCCGACGGTGATCGGCGATGTGGAGCCGGAGCTGCAGCGCTGCTTCGAGCCGCCGAAGGAGCTGGTGTCGGAGCTCTGGCTGATCGTGCGCGAGGAGATCAAGGCGCACCCGCATGTGCGCGCCTTCGCCGACTTTCTCGCCTGCTACATCCGCGAAACGCTGGTCGAGCAGCCTGCGGGCTAGGCGTCGCCGTCTGCGAAGATCTCGCCGTCGAGGTCGTCGAGCTTGCCCTGCATGTGTGCGCGCACGTCCTGGACGGCCTGGTTGTAGATGGCCGGGCCGAGGGTCTTCAGCATCAGGTCGACGATCTCACTGGCGCGGAAGTCGCTCAGCGGGTCGTCGAACTCCTTCGCGAAAAGCTGCTGCAGGCGAACGGTCACGCGCTCGCGGCGGCTGGGATCGAGCTTGATGTCCATTCGTCATGCTCCGCCTGCTAGCGCGGCGCGCTCGCCACCGCGAAGTCGTCGGCGACGCGCTCGCCCTCATTGGCTTCGCGCCGCTGGTAGGCCGCCAGGAGCGACGTATAGGGCGGGGCGTACTGCCAGCCGTTTTCCGCTGTGTTCAGCTTGATCTCGAAGTGGAGGTGCAGCGTCGTCGGCGTGCCGCCGAAATCGTTCGAGACATAGCCGATCACATCGCCCTTCTTGACGGTCTGGTTGGTGGCGACCTTCAGCTTGGCCATGTTGAGGTGGAGATAGCGGTAGATGCGGCCGCCCGAGTCGGCGCGCAGCGTGATCGAATAGCTGCCGACGTTGGAGATGACGCCGTCCTCGACGGCGACGACTTCGTAGCGGGCGCGGTCGGCGGCCTTGGTTGCGCGCTCGGCCTTGCAGCCGTCTGGCGTGCCGACGCGGATGTCCTGGCCGAGGTGGACGCCGGTCTTGGCGCACCAGGGGGTCTTGTTGGTCGTTGTGCGGGCCTCGCAGTAGTTGTCGCGCCAGGGCGCCGTGAAGTTGCGCACGTCGCACTGGTCGCCGCCCTTCACGCCGCCGCCATAACGATAGACCTGGGTCTGGGCTATGGCCGGCGCACTCTTGATCGGGAACGCCATGTCGGGAACGAGCGCAGCCGCCTCCAGCGCGCCCGTGCCGCTGCTCGGCGCAAGATTGCCCGGCCGGAAATAGTAGAACGAGGCGGGGACCGGGGTAGGGGCGGGGGTTGGCGTGGTTGTCGGCGGCGTCTCCGGCGTTGTGACCGGAGGCTCGGCCGGCGTAGTCGGCGTCGAGGCTTCCTCGGTTGGCACGGGAAGAGGCGGCAGCTCCTCGCCGGTTTCTGCGCTCACCGGCGGGCTCGCATCGCCTGTGTCGATACTCGGGTTCTCCGGTTTGCCGTCACTGAAGGGCGTACCGTCCGTTGGAGCGCCGGTGTTGGCGTTGGGGTTGGGCACGGCGTCGGCCGTCTGCGTGGCGTCGGGATCGAGCGGATCGACCGGGCTTAGCGGTGGCGGAGGAGGTGGCGGCGCATCGGCGTTCGCAGTCTTGTCGCTCTCGACCCAGGGCCAGAGCAGGACGTTGCCAGCATCGCACGCGGCGAGAGACATGGCAGCAACAAGCGCCGCAGC
>JAUYPV010000152.1 GCA_030697555.1 Hyphomonadaceae bacterium | reverse complement strand
CGCCGTCGAGGGCGGCGGCGTGCATATAGCCGAGCGAGCGGAGCGTGGCGGCGGCGAGCGTCGAGATCTTGCCGAATTCACATACCGCGACGATGCGCACGGTGGGATCCGGGAAGGCTTCGTTGACGCGCAGCTCGAGCTGACCGCGCGGCAGGAACATGGCGCCGGGCAAGTGGCCTGCGTCGTAAGCGTCCTTTTCGCGGACATCGAGCACGATGAGATCGTTGCGGCGGGCGGCAAGGCGCGAGGAAAGCTCGCTCATCGAGATGAAGGGTGTAGCGGCGGCGGCTTCGGCCAGCAGTTGCGACACCGATTTGCGGCCGCTCATGTTGACGCGCAGCGCTTCGGTGAGGTGGGTCGGGGCCTTGATGTCGAGCGCGCGCATCATGGCGACGAATTCGGCGCGGTCGGTTTTCTGCAAGCGCGGGTTGTTGGCGATCTCCTCGCCGAGGGTGGTGGACGCGCGGCCCTTGTATTCGTGCGCGGGGTGGACGTGGGTCGCCGGATCGAGCTTGAGCAAGCGGCCGAACAGGCTGTCGTAGAGCTGGTCGGGATCGCCGGTGGGCAGGTCGGTGCGGCCCGTGCCGCCGATCAGCAGCGTGTCGCCGGTGAAGACATGGTCCTCCACGACGAGGCAGATCGAATCGGCTGTGTGGCCGGGCGAGGCGATCGCCTGCACACGCATGTCGCCGATGAGCAACATGTCGCCATCGTCGAGGTGCAGGTCGATGTAAGGCGCGGGAGAGCGATGGCTCATCACCACTTGCGCGTTGAGCGCACGGGCGATCTCGCGCGCGGCGGAGAAATGGTCAGCATGGGTGTGGGTGTCGATGGCGTAGCGGATCGTCAGGCCGTGGCGCGAGGCAATGCCGCGATAGCGCTCGATGGCGCTGATCTCCGGATCGATGACGGCGGCGACGTGGCTCTTGCCGCAGCCGATGATGTAAGACCGGCAGCCGCCGACTTCGATGGTTTCAAGGATCATCACGCCCTCCCGGCACGTCCCAATCTTAGCGAATACACGATTGCTGGTCGAATCAAGAACCTAGAAAGTGGCGCGCGATGCGTGGGACAGCTAGTTGTGCTAATCTCAGCGTCTGGGATTCGAAGTGCTCCTCCTGTTCGTCGAGAAATGGCCAAACGCTCTAAAGAAGATGCTCAGGTTGAGCCGCGGCGGATAACGACGCCGTTCGAGATTGAGCTAGTCGCACAGCTCGATATCGAGCGCCTGCGCTTCTCTAACGAATGGCTTTTTCCTTGGCACCAGATCAACATGCCGGATCGATCCGTGAATGTTGAGGACTTCAAGGGAGGTCGGATCACGTTCGGAAATACCGCCTTTGAGGGCCAAGCACGCGAGATCTACTGGCTTGCGATCGGCCGGTATCTGACTCAGGAGATTCATAGCGTATTCCGCAAATGGGATACCGCGACCATCAACTACCCAGCGATTAGGCGCTTCTCCGCTCTCGATGGGGCCGAAGGTCTGCTGCTCAGCTTTATCACACAGACGATCGAGCGCGCGGTGGATACTGACAAGCGGCTGAGAGGGCGAGGGTTTCCACGAGATGTCGTGCTCTACAACGCTAGCCGAGAGCATTCTCACGCAAACGCGCAGACGTACAGGCTAGCTCAGTCGCATCGAATGCTTGGTGTAGAATCTGTCCCAGCCCCTAAGCGATCAGCTCTCCAATTGATCGAAACTCTCGGAACGAAGTATCGAGGAACGATCGCAATCATTGCCCTTCTGGTCGCCTTCTTCTTCGGAATTTGGAAACTGCTCGGGGCCTAGTCGTTCAGCATCGCATCCAGTTTCAGCATCGTGTTCCAGTTGCGGGCGGTGCCGGTGCAGACTTTCTTGGGGAGGATGAGTTTGGACTGGCCGATACTGTCACCGTAGTCGATGTAGATCTCGCGGCCGACCACTTTGAGCCGTTCACCCTTGTCGTATTTCTCACGGAACGACTCCAGGTATGTGGCAAGGAGAGCTGCGTCGGGCTTGTCCTTACAGACGACGCAGACGAGGTGGGCAGGGTCGTCCTTGGCTTTCTTTGGGAAGGGATTGGCCTTGAGGATAGCGGCCCATTCGGCCGGGTCGCGCACCATCACTTCCGATTTGAGGCCGAAAGTTTTCTCGATTGCGGCTTCCAGGGCGGCTTCGAGTTTGGCGGGCGCGGTTTTCTTCGCGTCGAAGACGAGGTTGCCGCTGGCGACCAGAGTGCGGGCGTTTTCGTAGCCGAGTTTCGTGGCGGTGGCTTTGAGCTCGTTCATCGTCACCTTGCGGCCACCGACATTCACGGCTCGCAGCAGGGCGACATACCTCGCCGAGTTGGGGCGTGGCATCAGACGAGAACCTTCTTCATCTCGACGAGATCGAAGTCGCGGGTCGTCTCGCCCGTGGTTTCGTTGAAGGGGAAGGGATGGCGGGCGCCGGTGAGCTTGTAGCCGCGGCGTTCGTAGTAGCCGATGAGTTCGGTGCGGACATTGATGACGGTCATCACCATGGCCTTCGCCCGCCAAAGCTCGCGCACGCGGTGCTCGGCTTCGGCGAGCACGGTCTTGCCGAGGCCGGTGGCGTTGATCGTAGGGTTGATGGCGAACATGCCGAAATAGGCGGCGTCGCTGTCCTTGCCGCTCTGGCCGTCGACCGCTTTGGTCTTCTGCAGGAGGCAGCAGCCGGCGATTTGCCCTTCCAGTTCGGCGATGAGGAAGCGCGACTCGGGCTGGGCGATGAGATCCGAGATGTCGGAGATGCTGGTGCGCGGACCTTTCAGGAGGTGCGCCTCCGAAAACCATGTGCCGGCGGTTTCCGGGCCGCGATAGGCGCGCTCGATGAGGGCGACAAGGGCGGGCACGTCGGCCTGCGTGGCATAGCGGAAGGCGGGTTGGGTCATCGTGCAGCTCCGGCCGCTGGCTAATCCATGGCCGGACAGCGCCGTCAAGCAGGGGGTGGCTTGCGGCAGCGAATTTGTACGCGCTTAATTGCTGCTGGTGCGGGAGCAGGCCATGAAACTCTGGGCAGCGGCGGTGTTTGCGGCGATTGCCGGCGGCGCGTCGGCGCAGGCGCCGAGCCAGGAGACGCTGTGCAATCCGAAGAGCAATCCCTATGACGCGGTAACGGCGGCGCCCTATTCGCACACTGTGTTGTTTGAGGACGATCATGTGCGGGTGCTGGAAGTGCTGGTGCCGCCGCTGGCATCTGAGCCGATCCATATCCATGCGCTGCCGAGCGTGATGATGGGGGACACGGGCGGCGGGGCGGGGGCGAAGTTTCTCTATACTGAGTACAGGTTCGAGGGCGGCAAGTTTGTCGAGGTGGAGAAGCGCGAAGTGACGCCGACGCCCGGATACCGGACGGTCTATTCCGGGCCTGAGGGGCCGCATTCGATCACCAATCTCGGGACGGCGCCGATGCGCCTGACGCGGACGGAGATCAAGCCGGAGGCTTGCGCGAAGTGACGCCGGAGATTGGCGCGAAACTTTCGGCTGCGGCGCAGAGGCTGGCGGCGGGCGACCGGCGCGCGTCGCGGGCGCTGTGCGAGGAGATTGTGAGGCTCGCCCCAGATGTTTCCGAAGCCCACTACATTCTGGGCGAAATCGCGTTGCAGGACGGGGATGCAGCGGGGGCGCTGGTGCATCTCGACCGTTCGATTGGCCTGAAGCCGGAGTTCGCTCGGCCTAAGGCAGCGCGTGCGCGTGCGCTGGCGGGGGCGGGGGGCGCCGAGGAGGCGGTGGCGGCGGCGCGCGAATTGGGACGAACGGTGGGTGCGGATGCCTACACGCTCGACACGGCGGGAGTGGTGCTGACGGGCGCGGGGCTGCACGTGGAGGCCGTGGAGCTTTACGCGCGCGCGGCGAAGGGCGCGCGGTGGACGGGCTATTGGCACAACTATGCGGCGGCGCTGCAGTTTCTTGGGCGGATGGAGGAGGCGCGCTCGGCTTACCGCGAGGCGTTGAAGCTGGACGAGTCGAACGCGCTGGCGTGGGCGGGGCTGGTGCAGATTACCAAGCAGACGCGCGAGGCGAACGAGATCGGGCGGCTGACGAAGCTGGCGGAGGCGGTTCGCGGCGACGCAAAGCGCCTGCACACGGTAGGGCACGCGATGGCCAAAGCGTATGAGGATGTAGGCGAGGGCGCGCAGTCGCTGGCGTGGCTGGAGCGTGCGAAGGCGCCCTGGCGCGGGACTTATGATGCGGGCGCTGATGCGGCGCGGTTCGATGCTGCGGTGCGCAGCGCGGGGATGGAGCTGGCGGGCGGGCTGCGCGGGGCGCGGCCGATCTTCGTGGTGGGCATGCCACGAACAGGGACGACGCTGGTCGAGCGCATCCTGACGTCGCACAGCGAAGTGGAGGCGGCGGGCGAGACCAATCACTTCGTGGCGTCGATGCGGCGCGCGGCGGGAATGGCGCGCGGCGTGATCACCGATCAGACGATCGATACAGCGGCGGGTGCGGATTCCGAAGCGATCGGTGCGGGGTACATGAATGCGGTACGGGCGACGCAGGGGTTCGCGGGCCGGTTCGTGGACAAGCAGCCGTTCAATGCGTTTCTTGCGGCGCATATCCTGCGCGCATTGCCGGAGGCGCGGGTGGTCGCGCTGCGCCGGCATCCGGCGGATGTGGTGCTGAGCAGTTACCGGCAGGAGTTCGCGGCGGTCGGTGGGCTGCTGGACTACACCTTCGATCTGGAGGCGACGGCGAGATACTATGTGCGGTTCGACGCGATGATGCGCGTGTTCGCGGAACGGCTGCCGAAGGACCGGTTCTGCGAGGTGGCGTATGAGGATGTCGTGTCTGATCTCGAAGGACAGACGCGGCGGATGCTTGAGTTCTGCGGGCTGGGCTTTGAGAAAGCGTGCCTGCAGTTCGACAAGAATGCTTCGCCGGTGGCGACGGCGAGCGCGGCGCAGGTGCGCCAGCCGCTTTATGCGTCGTCGGTGGGCCGGTGGACGAAGTACCGGCCGGCGATCGACCCTGCGCTGAAAGTGCTGGTCGAGGGCGGCGTGATGACGGCGAGCGAGCTCGACTAAAGCTTCGTGCGCGATTCAAGAATCGCGCGCTCGCTTTAGCTCTTTGATTTGCGCATCGCTTTTGCCGAAAACCGCTGCACACTTTTCGGCGCGATGCTTTAGGGCGCGGGCGCGAACTTCTCACCGGTGCCGGGCATGAATACGGGCGGCAGCGGGCCGACGGCGCCTTTCATGAACGTGACTTTCGTCTCGATGGTGAGGGACTGGCGCACGGCCAGGGCTTTCTGGAGCGCGGCATAGTCAGGACCATCGCCTCCGAGAGCGGCTGCGTCACGCGTCGCGGCCCAGTGGTCGAGGCTGGCATAGCGGGTGGTGAGATAGACTTCGTCATAGTCAGCTGAGGCTTCCTTTGCGCCGGGCGCGGGGATCACCTGCCACATGCCGACGATGCGGGCGCCGATCTTTTCGAAGAAGGGCCAGACGCCGGTCTGCGACGCCTCGAGGAATTGCGGGAAGGCGCCTTTCTTGATCTTCCAGTAGCGGATGGTGGTGACCTCCTCGCCGGGCTGCGGACTGAGGTTCCGCGCGGGGCCGCGCGAGGCGGGACCGTCGCGGTTCATCTGGATCGGACTGTTGTTGGGCGGCGTCTGTGCCGAGGGGGCAGGCTGCAGCGCGCAGGCGGCGGCTACGAGACAGATGACAAGGCTAGTTGGGGCAAGAAAATTTCGCATGGACGGCTCCGGAAGGATCGCCCCAAGTCTAGACGCCGGATGTCGGCTGGGCAAAGTGGAGCGCGGACCCGCACTTAATTCCTCGATTTGCTGGCGCGGCAAGGCCATTGTCCGCCTCTTTTGATTCCGGTTGGTGATTTGTCGATGGTTCCGCGTATTTCCGCTTTTGCGCTCGTCCTGTTTCTCGCCTCCTGCGTCGCCCAACCGGATGCAGCGTCCGCCGAGCAATGTGCGGCCAGGCCGGCGGCGCTGACGGATCTCGCCGCCATGCGGGATGCGGCGAAACGCTCGATGGCCTATCCACTGGGCGGCGGCGTCACGGCGGACAGCGTCTATGCGGATCTGGAGACGCAGGCGCGCGCAGCGGCCACGAAGGCGGAACACCTGCGCGTGCTGGAGGCGTTCGTTTATGCGCTGGGTGATCACCACGCGCACCTGAGCAAGAACGGTCCTCTGTCGCCGCGCCTGGTTCCGAGCAATGCAAGCGTGTGGGTGGAAAGCCGGAACGGCGACCTGGTGGTGGCCGAAGTGAGGTCTGGTTCGCCGGCGCGGGGCGCTGGACTTCGGGAGGGCATGGTGATCGAGCGTATCGACGGGCAGCCCGTGAGCGAAGCGTTGAAGCCGCCGCCGGCTACGCCTGAATATGCGGAAGCGATGCGCGGGTTTGCGGCGCGGGTGGCGCTGGCTGGCACGCATTCGCACGATGCGGTGATTGTTGCGCGCGGCGCTGGAGCGGTGGAGGCGCGATTGTCCCAGCCCGTGGAAAAGGACGAGGGGCTGGCTTCCCTGAACTTTCCTCGGCCGGACGTGGCGCTGATCCGGCTGCACAATTCGATCGGAAATACCGACCTGACGCCGGTGTTCAGCGGAATAATGAAGCAGGCGGGCAAGGCGAAGACGATCATTCTCGACCTGCGCGATACGCCTTCGGGCGGGGATTCGGTCGTGGCCAAGCCACTGATGGCGTGGTTTGCCGACGGGCAGCGCGGCTATCAGAAGCATGAGCGTGGCGGGAAAAGCTGGATCGAGCGGGTGAATGGCCGCCGCGATCATTTTCAGGGCAAGTTGATCGTGCTGGTCGATCACTGGACCGGATCCATGGGCGAGGGGGCGGCGATCGGGCTGCGGTCGGCGGCGGGCGCAACGCTTGTCGGCACGCCGATGGCGGGCCTGCGTGGGGCAATCGAAAGCTTTCCGGTTCCTTGCCTGGGTGTGAGCGTGCGGCTGCCGGTCGAACGGCTTTACTCGGTGGAAGGCACGCCGCGCGAGCTCGCCGCGCCTGACGTTGTGGTGACCGAGGCTGAGCTTGCCGCGGCGGAGACGCGCGATGCTATTCTTGAGCGGGCGCTGTCGCTGTTGCGCTGAAGGGCCGCGCAACGCACGTGCAGCATGACCGTGCGGCTTGTACGTGACGCGTACCTTCCCAAATCCAGAGGAACCAGCAAGCCCATCGTCAACGTGGGCTTAATAGCAAGCTGGTAGACCTTAACTCCCCTGACGTCCGGCTTCGCGCATCCCATGAATCTGATCGACGGCATCAAGAGCGACTGGATCTACATCAGCGGATTCCGCCGCATCATCGGCGCGATCGGCAAGTTCGATCCCGAGGTCGAATACACGCTGGCCGATGCGATGGAAGAAGCGTGCGACGACCATGACGAGCGTGTCTTCATCTCGTTCGAAGGGCAGGACATCACCTACGCCGAGTTCGACCGGCGCGCCTGCCAGTTTGCGCACTGGGGGGCTTCGGTCGGGCTGAAGGCGGGCGATTGCGTTGCGCTCTTCATGGAGAACCGGCCGGACTACATCGCCTTCTGGGCGGGCATGGCGAAGATCGCGGTGAAGACCGCGTTGATCAACCACAACCTTACGGGCCCGGGCCTGTCGCACTGCGTGAAGATCACGAATGCGCGGGCGATCGTGATGAACCCGGCGCTGGCTTCGAATTTCGAGTCCGCCAAAGCAGGCACGCCGCTGGAGCTGGGCGCGTTTGTACTGGGCGGGGATGTGGCCGGGCTCACGAAGATCGATGCGGTGGTCGACGGCATGCCGACGACGCGGCCGGACAAGTCGGTGCGCGCGGGCGTGAAGGGCGGGGAGGTGGCGCTCTACATCTACACGTCGGGGACTACTGGGTTGCCCAAGGCGGCCAAGATCACCAGCGTCCGTGCGCGCGGGCTGATGAGGGTGTTCGTGGATGCAACCGACGCACACCGCAGCGACCGCATTCTGCTCACCCTGCCGCTCTATCATGCGACTGGCGGGATGTGCGGCGTTGGCACGGCGATGAATGCAGGCGCGTGCCTGATCCTGCGACGGAAGTTTTCCGCCTCGCACTTCTGGCAGGAAGCGATCGACAACAACGCGACCATGCTGGTCTATATCGGTGAGCTGGGGCGTTACCTGATGAACCAGCCGCCAACAACGCTGGAGCACAGTCACAAGATCACCAAGGGTTTCGGCAACGGATTGCGCGCAGATGTGTGGGCGGAGTTCGTCGAGCGCACGGGGATCAAGCGGCTGGTCGAGTTCTATGGATCAACCGAAGGCAATGTGAACTTCTTCAATCTTGACGGGAAGATCGGCGCCGTGGGGCGTATTCCGAGATTGCTGAGATCCAAGCTGAAGGGCCGGATCGTCAAGTTCGACGTCGAAACGGAGGAGCCGGTGCGCGGGCCAGATGGGCTGTGCATCGAGGCGGATCCGGATGAGCCGGGCGAGGCGGTGGGACCGATCACGGGCGAACCGCGGCAACGTTTCGATGGCTACAATGACGAGGCGCAGTCGAAGAAGAAATTGCTGCGCGACGTGTTCGAGAAGGGCGACCTGTGGTTCCGCACAGGCGACCTGATGAAGATGGACAAGGACGGCTATATCTACTTCGTCGACCGCGTGGGCGACACGTTCCGCTGGAAAGGCGAGAACGTTTCGACCAGCGAGGTCGAGATGGCGATCTCCTCCATGCCGGGCGTAAAGCACGCTATTGTCTATGGCGTGCGGGTACCCGGCGCCGAGGGCCGCGCGGGCATGGCGGCGATCACGCCGCAGGACGGCGTGGATCTGCACGGGCTCTATATGCACCTGATGACGACTCTGCCGGCCTATGCGCGCCCAGTCTTCCTGCGCCTTCAGGCGGAGGTCGATACGACGGGAACACTGAAATACAGGAAGGTCGACCTGGTAACGGAAGGCTTCGACCCGAAGAAGGCCGCCGACCCCCTGTTCGTTGCCGATCCGGACAAGCGCAGCTACGCGCCGATCGATGTTCCAATGTTCACGAAGATCGTGTCTGGCGGGATGCGCTTCTAGTCGAAGCGGTTGAGCCAGTCGCGCACCGACCTGGCCTACGCCTCTTCCGCGTCGTACTGGGTCGCGTGGGCGGCGCCGGGGATCCTCCTGAACTCGCTGCGTTTGACGCGCTTTGCGAAAGGCTGGTTCGTGCCGGGACGGGCTTCATCGAATTCGCCGGCCAGGAAAAGCGCGGGGCATTCCATGCGCTCCAGCAGCCATTCGCCGTCATAGTCCCTAAGGATGCCGTCGGAGATGGATCCGGTCGGTCCCCACATGTCGCGGTAGAGCGATGACGGCGTGCGCGGCTGGGTGCGGGCGTAGGGCAGGGGTCAGGATTTTTGTTTCTGCGTTTCTGATTTCTTGGAGACGGGCGGCGTCACGGGCTTCTTGGAGAGCGACCGGCTGTCGGCGAGCAGTTGCTGGCAGGGGGCGTCGGGCTCGCCGCCGAACTCGACGAAGGGAAGGGCGCCGAGGGCGCCGGTGATGCCGGCGAGGATGGCGCTCAGGCCGGCCTGCAGCACTGTCTTTTCATCGAGCGCCTTGATGTCGGGATTGCGCATCGTGCCTTCGACCTTGATGTCGCCGAACACTTTGCCGATCGAAACGTCGTGTGGCTTGGCGCCGACTTCGATGTCGAGGCGCTCGGTCTTCAGGTTGAAGCCGCCGGTGGCGTAGATGAGGCTGTCTTCGTTGTCGATGACCGCGGGTTTGATGGTCGCAACGCCATTGCGGAAGGAGAGATTGCCGGCGAGGCAGCGGGATTTCAGGTAGTCGCGGTCATCGTTCTTGATGAGAAGCAGAGCGATTTCACCGAGGTCGAGGCCGGCCGCTTCGGTGGCGATCTTGGCGACTTCGCTGTTGGTGGACCAAATGCCCGCCTCGCCCGTGGCCGAGCCGAAGGCTTCGCGAAAGCCCGAGCCGGTCATGTTGAGCGAGAATGCGCCGTTGAGCGTACCGCGCACCAGGCTCGTATTGATGATGCGCGTGATGGGAAGCTTGTCGAGCTTGCCGGTGGCCTTGGTCTTTGCTGGGTCGCTGCGTGCGTCGATATGGACTTTGGCGTCAAGGTCGCCCGTACTGCCGGTGCGGACGACGAAGCGTTTGAAATCGAGCACCTGATCGCGCAGCGTGCCTTTGAACGTCATGGCATTGATGGCCATCGGGGCATCGATGACCTTCGGGGCTTCGAAGGAGATGTCGGCATTCACCGCAGCGAGGCGGGCGAAGTCGATCTTGGTGTCCGGGATCAGGCGGGCCGAGCGATCGAACTTCGCCTTGGCGTCGCGCTGTTCCTCGTTGGTCGTCTCGCCCTTGCCCGTTCCGACCGGGATGCCGAAGACGACGCCCATGTCGTCAAAGTCCAGCTTGTTCGATTTGAGAGCGACGGTGAGGAACGGCTTCTTCGGCTTGAGGTCGATGGCGACGTCGCCGCCGATGTCGCTGTCGCCCATACGGCCATCGATGCTGGAGACGGACCAGGTGCGTTCGCGCATTCGCAGCACGCCGTTGACGTCGAACGGCGGGGTATCGGGGGCGGAGGCGCCGACGATTTCGGCTAGATCCTTGAGGTTCTCGCCTTTGGCCGTGACCATGCCATCGAGCGATCCGTCGCCTGCGCGCTTCAGATTCTCAAAGGTAATGTGGTTTTTGCCGGCGGTGGCTTCGCCCGAGACCGTGCCGCTCGAGAAGGAGCCGCTGGCTTTGACGATGGTCACTTCGCGGAGTTTCTTGCCGCGCGTAAATCGGAGAACCACGTTGTCGACTTCAACAGCGTCGACGAGCGCCTGCGGGTTGATGGTCTTCTTGTCGTCCGGATTGCTGGAGAGCATCACCTCACCGTCCCGGACACGTAGTGCCGTGGCCCAGGGGTGGTTCGGGAGGAAGCCCAGATAGTCGACCGTGACGACGATCTCTTCGGCTTCGACGCTGCCGGGCCAGTCAAGCGCGGTGAGTTCGAAACGGTTCGAGAAGGGCTTCGATAG
>JAUYPV010000149.1 GCA_030697555.1 Hyphomonadaceae bacterium | reverse complement strand
CGCCGTGCCGCCGCCGCCGCTTTCGGTCCACTCGCCTTTATCGTCCCAGGTGGCGTTGCCCTTGTCGGCGAAGACCTTGTCTGAAGCGGCGTTGTCAGGCTGCTTGTTGGCGTTGGGCGTCGTGAAGAAGCGCCAGGCCTGCTCGCCGGTCTTGGCGTCGTAGGCGGTGACGTAGCCGCGCACGCCCAGTTCGGCGCCGCCATTGCCGATGATGACCTTGCCCTTCGCCACGCGCGGCGCGCCCGTGATGGTGTAGGGCTTCGACTGGTCGACCGTCACCTTCTCCCAGGCGACGGTGCCGTCGTTCGCATTGAGGGCGACAAGCCGCCCGTCGATCGTGCCGACATAGACCCTGCCTTCCCACAGCGCGACGCCGCGGTTGACCACGTCACAGCAGGCGGAGACGCCGCGCGCCTTGTCGACGCCGGGATCGTATTTCCATTTGCGCTCGCCGGTCTTGGCGTCGAGCGCGTAGACCACCGACCAGGCAGAGGTGACGTACATCACGCCATCGACGACGATGGGCGTCGATTCCATGCCGCGGTTGGTGTCGAGGTCGGCAAACCAGGCGAGGCCGGTTTCGGTGACATTGGCCGTGGTGATCTGTTTCAGGGGCGAGAAGCGCTGCTCGGAATAGGTGCGGCCGTGTGAGAGCCAGTCGCCCGGCCGCTGGTCGGCGGCCATGATGGCCTCGCCATTGACCTCGGCCGCCGTGATCGCTGGAAGCGGCTTGTTCGATTCACCGCAGGATGCAACGGCCAGCATGGCCGCGCCCGCCAGCAGAATGGCGCCAAACTTCATGAAACCCTCCCTCGTCCTGTCACCGGACATACCGACTTTTCAGCACTGTTGAGGGCGTTTGGCAAAGGGTTCGTATGATCCGGCGAAGCGCAGAACGGCTCGCGGCAGGCGTCGAACGATGGATTTGGCTAGATCAGGCCCTGGCGATGCGGTCGAGGTCGCCGAGGAGGTCGTCAAACGCGTGTGCGTCGGCCTGCGGCCTGTCCTCGCGCGGGAGGATGCCGGGAGCGGCCAGGCCGAGCACGCGACCGATCTCGCAAAGAAGCTCGTTCTGGTCGATCGGCTTGGAGACATAGCCCGACATGCCCAAGGCGATGAAGCGCTCGCG
Organism: Hyphomonadaceae bacterium; assembly: GCA_030697555.1. Classification (GTDB taxonomy): domain Bacteria; phylum Pseudomonadota; class Alphaproteobacteria; order Caulobacterales; family Hyphomonadaceae; genus UBA7672. Next base: position 22,778 of record JAUYPV010000149.1, on the reverse strand, counting down.
ATCGCCGCTCATGGCGTCTGCAGTGAGCGCGATGACCGGCAGGTCGCGCCACGCCTCGGTCGAGGCGCGGATGTGGCGGATCGCTTCGGGCCCGTCCATGACCGGCATGTGGACATCGAGCAGTACAAGATCGAATGGTTGGCGCGCGAGCTGATCGAGTGCCTCCCTGCCGTTCGTGGCTTCGGCGAGCACGGCGCCCTGCGGTTGGAGGAAGAGCCGGACGACCTGGCGGTTGATGGCGTTGTCATCGGTGAGCAAGATGCGGGCGCCCCTGAGCTTCTTGACGCCGCTGGCGCCTGCTTGCTTCTCACCGGGGTCCTCCGCAACGGCGTTGCGCGCCGTGTCCGCGAAGAAAGTGAAGGTGAACACCGAGCCTGCGCTGGAGCTGCTGGCGACCACGATGTCGCCGCCCATCAGCCGGGCGAGCCGCCGCGAGATCGCGAGACCGAGGCCGGTGCCGCCGAACTGGCGCGTGGTCGAGCCATCGGCCTGGGTGAACGCTTCGAACAGGCGGCCCTGCGTTTCCGCGTCCATGCCGACGCCGGTATCGGCGACGCGGATCTCGACGCGCGTGCGCCCGCCTTCAACCGCCGACGCGGAGACCGCGATATCGACATTGCCTCGCCGCGTGAATTTCACCGCGTTCGAGACCAGGTTCGAAACGCACTGGCGAACGCGCACGGGATCGTAGTGCAGGCGCTCGGCGTCGAACGAGCCCGCCGTGAGCGTCAAGGCGATGCCCTTCTCTTCCGCGCGGGGCAGGAAGAGACGGTGCACGCTCTTCAGTGTGTGGAGCAGGCTTCCATCGATCGGCGAGATGTCCAACTTGCCGGCCTCGATCTTGGAGAGATCTAGCACGTCATTGAGAATGGCCATCAGCGTGTTGCCAGACTCCTGGATGGTCGCGACCATGCCGCGGCTGTCGCTGTCCAGTTCGCGCGAGGCCAGCGCCTGCGTCATGCCGAGCACGCCATTGAGCGGCGTGCGGATCTCGTGGCTCATGTTGGCGAGGAATTCGCTCTTGGCGCGCGTCGCCGCCTCGGCGAGGTCGCGGGCGTTTTCGACTTCGGCGAGCCCGGCCTTGAGCGCAGCCTGCGCCCGGCGCACCCGCACGTTCTGGTAGATCAGATAGGTCGTGAAACCAGGCGCCACGGCCAGGGTGATGAGGATGGTCGAGAAAGGCGAATAGGGCTCGGAAACCGGCCAAATCACGACGTTGATCAGCACGTCGAACGCCAGCGTGGCGATCAGAATAAGGGCGGAGATGGCCGCCGCCTGGAGATAATGAGCCCTGGTCATCTGGATAACCGCCGCAAGCGGTCTATCCATAATCTCTGCTGGTTAAGGGATTGGTATTCCGCCGGGGCAGCGCCGCCGCAAGGGGTGCGCTAGAGGCGCGCAGCCTCGACCAGTTCGGCCTGCGCCGCCTCGATCGCCAGCGCGACGGCGCGATCCCAGTCCTTCGCGGCTTTTGCGCCCTTGGCGCTCTCGGGCATCGCGACGGAACGGGATGCATTGACGACGCCGCCTTCGAGCCCGGCTTTACCTTTTACGAACCCGGCCATGGCGTCGCGGGCGCCGGCGCCCTGCGCGCCATAGCCGGGCACCAGGAACAGTGCATCGCCCGCCGCGGCGCGCAGCCTTGCGGCGTCCTCCGGACCGGTCGCGCCGGCGACCAGCATCAGGCCGGACCAGCCGCTTTCGCCCTTGAGCCTTGCGATCATCGGGCCGAGCGCTTTCGCGACGTGGATGTAGAGCGGTTCGCCCCTTCCTTCAGAATCGGCAACTAGCTTCGCCTGGAAATCCCTGGAGCCGGGATTGGACGTGCGGGCGAGGACGACGACGCCTTTGCCAGTCTTCTCCGCAACCGAGACGAAAGGCTCCAGCGTGTCGAGACCCATATAGGGGTTCACGGTGATCGCATCGCAGGGGCAGCTAGATCCCACTCCGAGATAGCCTTCGGCATATCCTTCCGCCGTCGTGCCGATGTCGCCACGCTTGGCGTCAAGAATGACGATGAGGCCGGCTTCGGTCGCGGCGCGGCAGACCTGCTCCAGTGCGGCCATGCCGCGCGAACCCCAGCGCTCGAACAGTCCGGCCTGCGGCTTCACCACGGCGGCGCGGCCCACACACTGGGCGACGACCGCCCTGCCCCACTTCGTCGCTGCTTCTGGCCCAGCCTCGCCAAACAGCGCAGGGATCAGGGCAGGATGCGGATCGATGCCGACGCATAGCGGGCCAAGCCTGCGCGTTGCGTCCACCAGCCTGTCGGCGAAACCTGCCTTCACGGATCGCTCACGCGGCAGAGCACCTTCACCACCGCGCGCTCGTCGCGCAGCCTGTCGGCCTCGCGCGTGTAGGAGGTCGCCGCCAGCGGACGCGCTTCATCGCCGGGCGCAATGACACCCTGCGCGGCGAGGAAGCGGCTGATTGAATCAGGGCCGGCCGTGTAGATGCGCCCGCGACGCGGGCTTTCGGCGATCGTCACGCCGATCACCGTGCCCTCGGCGTCGAACACTGGGCCGCCGCTCATGCCCGAGAGCGTGCCTTCGATGCCGGGCGAGCGCTGCTTTTCATCCCAGGCCAGAACCGGCTCCTCCATCACATAGCGTCCGCGCGTGACCAGCTTCGAGCGCGCCTGGAGTTCGGAGCGCGCCTCGCCAGACCGGCCTTGCGGAAAGCCGACGTGATATCCGGATTCGCCGACCCGAAGCACGCGGTCGAGATCGAGCTGGAGCGCCGCCGGCGCACGGTCGGTGATGAGAAGCGCAAGATCGGAGTTCTCGGAAGTTCGGACTTCATCGACGCGCACCATGCGCCCGTCGCCCACGGCAAGGCCCACGCGCTGGCAGCCATCGATGACGTGGCGGGCGGTGATCCACTGGCCGGACTTGTTGATGGCGAAGGCAGTGCCGATGCCGTCCTCGGCGTCGCCGACCTGGACCAGCACCTCCTCGTCGAACGGGTTGGCCTCGGGCAGCAGGTTGCCGGACGGAGCCGGCGCCGAGGCAGTCTCTTCCAGGTAGGCGGCGACGGAATTGCGGTCTTTCTCGCGCTCGCCGCCCTGCTGCGAGAACAAGGTGACCGCGATGATGCTCAGAAGGACCGTGTAGACCGCCCAATGGGGGATTCGCATCGACGTCTCCGCACCCCCTATATTCGGGGCCCGAGGGGTTCCCACAAGTCCGGCGGGCTAAGTCTGCTGCGTCGAAAACGCCCGGCCGGCTCGGACTGGACAGGGATTTTTCGGTCACCTGGAGCGGCAATCCTGCCTTTGCGGCATTCCGCAAACGGCAAGCAATGACAAGGAGTTGAGAGCGATTCTCTGTTTGACTTCCGGCCTCGCTGATCGCCTCATTTTGCATCCGGCAAAGAAGAGACCGGACAGAAAGAAGGGAGTATCGATGAAACGTCCTGTTTCACTTGTAGCGTCCCTTGCGCTGGCCGCTGTGGCTGGCGCGTGTGGAGCGGCGGAGGCGGGCCGCGCGGAGTTCACGGAAGTCTGCCTCGATCGTATGGGCGGCGCGCAGGAGAAGTGCTCCTGCTACGTCGCTTCCATCGAGAAGGAGCTCAGTCCGGAGGAATTCGCTCGCGTCGCCAAGGCGGTGTACGAGAACCGGCGGTTCACCGGCATGCTGCCTGCGCAGATCAGTTCCGACCCGGCGATCAGTCCGGTGGTGCAGACGGCGACGATGAGCTGCTTCGTCTAGACGGCTCGGTCAGGCGCCCAGCACGGCGAAGATCGCCGCCGTCAGGGCGGTGACCGTCACCATGAGCGTGAGGGCGACGGCAACCACGCGCATGGTTGAGTTCTTTTTCTTCAGACCTTCAGGCGCGCGGTCGCGACGCGGCGCCAGCGTCCAGATGTTGGAGAGAAAGCCAAGCGCCGCCACCGCCGCGATGATGCCGGCGATGGTGGCGCCAGCGAAAAGCGCACAGCCCGCCGCGATGCCGAGCAGCGCCGCCTGGAATCCCGCGGCCGACACCAGTACCTTGCGCAGCATGCGGTCGGCGCGGCCATGATCGAGACCGTCGAAGGCGGTGTTGGCGACGACCACAGCCGCGGTCCAGCCGGATGCCGCCGCGCCGCCGGCGAACATGGCCGCCAGGGCCTGAAGGATCACCTGCAGTTCGGGCATGACGACCCCCTTAGGTTTCAGCTGCTGGGCGGGTCTATCGGGATTCGCGGGCGCCGGTAGGGGATTGCCTTGGCGCAGCGGGAGCCTGACTGTGGCGCGACAGATCAGGGGACTGCGATGAAAATCAGGGCGATTGCCGCGGCGGCCGGACTTGGCCTTGCCCTGGGCGGCTGCAATCCGGAAAAGCCGCCCGAGCCGGAGACGCCCGTGGCCGGGCCCACCGTTGACCCCGCGATCGCCGCGAAGTTCGAGAATGCGCTCAATTTCGAATGCGAGGGCGGCGGCAAGCTGGACGTTGTGCTGGATCAAGGCGCAGAGCATGCAGCGCTCGTCAGGCTCGATGGCGGGGAACCGGCCAACCTGCCGCTGGATGCCGACAATCAGAGCGGCATGGCCTTCACGGACAAGACGACGGCGCTGGTGTTCGACGGCCAGAATGTTTCGTACACGTCCGGCGCAATCTCAAAGACGTGCAATTTCGTGTCGCGCTCCCTGCCCGCTCCCGCCGTCGACGGCGCCGTGCGCAACCTCAACGAGGAAGACGCAGGCGCGTCGGTCGAGATGCAGGTCGGCCAGAAGATGTCGGTGTCGCTCTCGGGAGTGCCGACTGCGGGCTATGTGTGGGGTGCGGATGCGCCTCCGGCTTTCGTGAAAGTCAGCGACGGACCGGGCGGCGCCACGACGTCGGCGCAGATGCTGCCTGGCTTTGCCGGCGGCAATCACTGGGAGGTGCTGGTGATCGAGGCGGTGGCGCCGGGCGAAGCCGAGATCGGGCTAGTTCAGAAACGGCCATGGGAAGACAAGGCCGATCCGGACGACAAACGGTTCAAGTTCAAGCTGAAAGTGAACTGAGCGTTTCAGGCTCGGCGCGGCGGACGACGAGATCGTACGGCAGCTTGAGCTGCACCGTCTCGTGGCGCGAATCGAGCATGGCGCGGAACGAGGCAAGCGTAACTTCGCCGCCATCGTCGAGAGCGACGCGAAGCCAGCGTGCGCGACCGCGATCATCGGTATTGACCTGGACGATTTCGCCGACGCGGGCGCCTTCGACATCGACGACTTCATAACCGGCGATGCCGCCGGAGGTGATCCTGAGGTTGGACATTTGCAACGGCCTGTCGGGGGCCGCGGAGCTCATGCCGCCGGTGGCGAGAGCGGCCAGCGCCACCAGGCCACTCGAGAGACACGTCATCTGCTTCTGCCTGCGCGGCATCGCCTAACTCCAGCCTAACCCGCCAAAGTAACGGGAGGATGGGGGCAGGGTTCCTTTCGGCACGCATCTGGCCCTATGTCTCACGGGGTTTCCGGGAGGCGGGATGCTCGTGCGCAACAACCTGCGGCTGATGGCGGTGGCGGCTTTCGCCCTCGCTGCCGCCTGCTCCCCTGAGCCAGAGGCGCCCTCCCCCGCCGATATGTTACTTGCAAGACAGGCAGGCTTCTCGTTCGACGTCCGGCTGAAGATGGAGATCCTCGACCGGCTGGAGCGGGACGAGGACCCGGTCGCGGTCTACCTCGCCTATCGCGACCATGTGCCGTCCTACGCGAAGGAGATCGGCGAACGGCTTGGCTTCGAGTTCAGCCGCGTCTCGACGCGCCCGCGCAACCCGTCCAACGCCGCCGACGACTGGGAAGCCGAGCAGATGGAGCTGTTCGGCTTCTGGCGTGAGACGGGGCTCGATCCTGCGATCATGGAAGCCTCGGCCATCGTGGAGGAAGGCGACCGACGTGTGTTCCGCTGGATGCGTCCGCTGGTTATGGACGAGCCGTGCATGACCTGCCACGGCGACACCGTCGACCAGCGCATCCTCAAACTGCTGGCGCAGGAATACCCGCTGGACGAGGCGACAGGCTATTACGAGACCGAAATCGGCGGCGCCTATTCGGTTACAAAGGCGCTGACGGACGAGTAAGCTGCGGCATTCGCGCACAAAGGCGACACGCCCTGTTGGGAAGATGACGAACTAATCCATATCAGTGTCATGATCGATCTGGTTCGCCACCACGAAGCTGAAGGAATGTCCGACCGAATCGCGCTCGGCATCACCCGGACGCTTCGCTGGTTCGCCGACACGTTCTTCGCCAAGAGGTATGGCCATCGGGCCATCGTGCTCGAAACCGTGGCGGCAGTGCCCGGCATGGTCGGCGGCATGATGAACCACCTGAAGTCGCTGCGCCGCATGCGCGACGATGAAGGCTGGATCAGGGAGCTGCTCGACGAAGCCGAGAACGAGCGCATGCACCTGATGGCGTTCGTCGCCCTGTTCAAGCCGACATGGTTCGAGCGGCTGCTCGTACTCTTTGCACAGGGCGTGTTCTGGAACGCCTATTTCGTCCTCTACCTCTTCGCGCCGCGCACAGCGCATCGGACGGTCGGGTATTTCGAAGAGGAGGCCATTGTCTCCTACACGCAGTTCCTCGAGCAGATTGACGCCGGCAATTTCGAGAACGTTGCCGCGCCACAGATGGCCATCGACTACTGGAAGATGTCGCCCGAAGCGAAGCTGCGTGACCTGGTGATTGCCGTGCGCGCCGACGAGGCCAAGCACCGCGACGTGAACCACGGCTTTGCCGCCGAACTCGACCGGACGAAGGCGCCAGGTCGGCAACTCGACAAAAGTGACGCTACCGCTGATTCCGAGGCGAAAGGCGAGCGCCCGGCTGCCTGACCGCAGTTGCTCCCTCCGCAGCCGCGGCCTAAGTTCCAGCGGAGCGGGATGGGGAGCTTTCATGACAGCAAGCAGTATTCGCGCGTGCTTCGTTGCCAGCGCCGTCGCGGCGGTCACCGCATGTGTGCAAACGCCCGGCCCGCAAGCCAATCCGCTTTCCAGCACCAGCGACGCAATTGCGGTCGCGCTGCAGTCGGGCTGCTTGCCGTATCTCGTAGAAGGCGGTTCGATCTACGACCGACTCAAGGGCCATTCAGCGCGTCAGGGCAAGATCGGAGGCAAGTCCGCCGCGCTCATGTACGGCAATGGCAGCGTGCTGATCCAGCAAGACGAGCAAGGCGGTTGCTATCTCGTTGCAACCGGCGCCTTCCGCAATACGAAGCTCACGGATGCGGCGAAATTCCGCGAGACTGTTCTGGCGTTCATTCCGAGTGTTGCCGGTCCGCTAGCGACGCGCTTCGACTCGGGGCCGGGCTTCAATGATCCGGTCGGCGACTTCCGGCAGGAATCCTACTGCTTCGAGCTGCGCGGAAAGCCGGCGTGGATTCTGTTGTCGAGTTCGACGGTGCGGCCGATCACGCTTCAGGTGTCGGTGGGCTGGGATCGCGAAGATCTCTGCAAGGGCAAGTTGCCGGCGCCTCAAGGCGCCTAGGCTTTCGCGCCCTTCTTGCCCGCCCCATAGATTGGCGCGCTCGCGGCAGACGCCTCATCTAGCGGCCAGCGGGCTCGGGCGGGCGTGTCCATCGCATCATTGACGCCCAGACGCAGCCGCTCGGCGCCTGCAAGCGCGATCATCGCCGCGTTATCGGTGCACCAGCGCAATGGGGGAGCAAAGAAGCGGAAGCCAGCGCGGCGCGCTTCGGCTTCGAGACGCGCACGCAGCGTCTTGTTCGCAGCAACGCCGCCGGCGACCACGAAGGTGTGCGGCGCATTGTGGATGTGCGTCACGAGCTCCATTGCGCGCGCGGACTTGACGACGAGGATGTCGGCGACCGCCGCCTGGAAGCCGGCGCAGATGTCGGCGCGGCGCTTGTCGGTCAGCGGCATTTCCTCGGCGGCGCGGCGCACGGCGGTCTTGAGGCCGGAGAAGCTCATGTCGAGGCCGGGCCGGTCGAGCAGCGGACGCGGCAGGTCGACAGCGTCAGGGTCGCCTTTCGCTGCTTCGCGCTCGACCGCGGGGCCGCCCTGCCCGGAAAGACCGAGAAGCTTGGCCGTCTTGTCGAATGCCTCGCCCGCAGCGTCATCGATGGTCGACCCCAGTCTGCGGTATTTGCCGACGCCTTCGACCGAGACGAACTGGCAGTGCCCGCCGGAGACCAGTAGCAGCAGATACGGAAACGATACATCGTCCGCCAGGCGGGGGCTGAGGGCGTGGCCTTCGAGGTGGTTCACCGCGACGAGCGGTATCCCGCGCGCGAGGGCGATCGCCTTGGCGGTCGCCAGGCCGGCCATCACCCCGCCGATCAGGCCCGGCCCGGCCGTCGCCGCAACGCCGCTGAGGTCGCCAAAGCCGATGCCGGCGTCCTTCATGGCCAGCCGGATCAGGCCATCCAGCCGCTCGACATGGGCGCGCGCCGCGATCTCCGGCACAACGCCGCCATAGAGGGCGTGGTCTTCGGTCTGGCTGGCGATGCGCTCGGACAGGACTTCCGTCTTCTCCAGCGACAGGCGCAGCACCGCCGCCGCGGTCTCATCGCAGCTCGTCTCAATGCCGAGTACAGTAATAGTAGTAGTATCTTGCGTCATTCCGGCGGCGCTTGTACGCCGCGAGCGAGCCTGAAGGAACCCCATGGCGCAGACCCATACAGTTCGCATCGGCACGCGCGGATCGCCGCTGGCGCTGGCGCAAGCGAACCTGTTCGCGGCGATGCTGGTGAAGGCGTCCGGCGGCGCCGTCACGACCTCGATTCACCCCTACACCACCACAGGGGACAAGATCCTCGACAAGCCGCTGCAGGATGCCGGCGGCAAGGGCTTGTTCACCAAGGAGCTGGATCGAGCACAGGCGGTAGGTGAGATCGATGTCGCCGTCCATTCGCTGAAGGACGTGACGGTGAAGCTGGAAGAGCATCTCGTGCTCGCCGCTTACCTGACGCGCGAAGACCCGCACGACTGCCTGATCGGCCCGTGGGCGCGCATCGCCGACCTGCCGCAAGGCGCGGTCGTCGGCACGTCGAGCCTTCGCAGGAAAGCGCAATTGCTAGCCGTGCGGCCTGATCTGAAAGCGGTGACCTTCCGGGGCAATGTGCAGACGCGCCTGCGCAAGCTGGCCGAGGGCGAGGCGCAAGCGACCATTCTCGCAGCTGCCGGCCTTCGCCGCCTCGGCATGATCGACAAGGCGGCCGGCATCATCCCGGTCGAAGACATGATGCCCGCCGCCGGCCAGGGCATCATCGGCGTCACGCTGCACAAGCAGGCGCCAGAATGGCTCGCGGCAGCCGTCGCCGCGGTCGACGATAAGCCCGCGCGTCTAGCTGCCGTAGCCGAACGTGCCTTCCTGCGCCGTCTCGACGGATCGTGCCGTACGCCCATCGCGGCGCATTTCATGCTCACGGCGAACGGCGCCGATATGGTCGGAGAAGTTCTCTCGGACGAAGGCGACCGGCGCTGGCGCGCGCAAGGCAGGCTCGACCATTCGCCGAGCGAAGACGAGGCCTGCGCGTTCGGTCTTTCGCTCGCGGAAAAGGTTGCCGCGGAACGTGATCGCGATCTCGGCTAGCCGCTCAGCTTCGCGGCGAAAAACTTGTAGACGTTCGTCGCATCGTAGTTGGTGACTTCGCTGGTAACCCGGAGATGCAGGCCGTCGTCAGCGACCCTGCCGGAATAGACGATCGCGCCGCCGATCAGTCCGTCCTCGCCGCGCTCGATCCAGAGATCGAAACGTATCTGGTCGCCCTTCACCGAATAGCCGACAGGCGTGTCGCTGGTCCGCGAAATCCACTGTGCGATCTGTTCCGGCGTTCCGTTGGAACTGGCGACCACGACGTCGCCATCCGGATAGAAGCGAAGGAAGTCGCCACCGGAATGATAGAGGCCGTCGAAGCGCAGGCTTGCCATGACCAGGGGATAGCGGCCGGCGCCCTGCTAGTCGAGTTCACGCGCCACGCGGATCGTGCCAGCCCGCTCGTTCCAGCCTCACGCATCGCGGCGCGTCACAGCAGACAGCGGATGGAATCGGCGGGTTGCTCTTGGGTCAGGGGCGCGGGATGGTGCGCGCGTGAGCAAGGCCTCCCCTCCCCGCATCCTCGTCACGCGCTCCGAACCCGGCGCGTCGGAGACAGCCGGACGGCTTGCCGCGTTGGGCTACCAGCCTGTCGTGGAGCCGCTGTTCGGAATTGAGCCGATGGCCGCTGTGCTTCCACCGTTCGATGCGCTGGCCTTCACGTCCGCCAACGGCGTGCGGGTGTTTGCAGGGCTCGAACCGAGACGGGATGCGCCTGTCTTCTGTGTTGGCGGACGCACTGCCGAAGCGGCGCTGGCGGCCGGGTTTGCCAACGTCATCTCGGCCGATGGCGATTTCGGGGCTCTGGCCGTCCTGATTGGGGGGAAGCTCGTTCGCGGCGCCCGGCTGCTCCACACCGGCAACGAGGAAAGCCGTGGCGACCTGGCTGGCGAACTCGCCTCCAAGGGTATCTCGGCCGCCTTTGTCCCAACCTTCCGCGCGAAGCCGGTCATCGAACCCGGAACCGCGTTGATAGCGCATCTCGGCGGCCGGGCTGCCTTTGAGGCGGTGCTGATCCACTCGCCGCGCGGAGCGTCTATCCTGGCGGCGTTCATCTCCAAAGGCCGGGCGCCGGCCGCGCTCAATGTCGCAGCCATCTCGCTCGCCGCCGCCGCGCCGCTCGCAAACCTCGCCCACAGGCTGGAGATTGCCGCCACGCCGGACGATGCGGCGTTGCTGGACGCCCTGTCGCGGCTTTCGCTTTCCGGTTGAGAAATGTCACGACGCACCGCTAGAGTGGGAATCGGCGTTGCGCAGAGCCGGTCAGGATGGCGGCAGTGACGAACGAGGGGCTGGATCGAACCGAACCCGAAACGATCGACGCTGACTACGCGCCGACCGATGGCGTGCAGGACGCATCGAATCGATCCTTCGCTCCTGCGCCAATGCGCAGCAAGGCGATCACGCTCACCCAGTTGCTGATCGCATCGGCGTCCGCCTCGCTGCTCGGCGCAGTGATGGCGATCGTCGCAACCAGCGCCAACTCCGGCGCCTTCACCGGAACGCTCGCTCGCGAGATCGACGAACTGGCCAGGAGCCAAAGCGAGGTCGTGGCGCGCACCACCCAGATGAGCGATGACGTCGTCACGCTTCGTTCGCGGCTGGACAGCCAGGCCGAAAGGCTGGCGCGGCAGGACCAGATGGAAGCGTCGATTCGCGCCGAGCTGAACACTGTCGCGGGCCAGCTTTCCGAACTCAGCGGCGCCAATGGCGTGGCCGAGCCGGGAACGACTGCCGCAAATACGCCGCTGGGCGTCCTGCTGAGCCGGATCAACAGGCTGGAATCCGTCATCGCGGACGACACCGCCGCCCCACAGACAACGCGGCAGGTGCTGCGGTCGGTTTCCGACCTGCAGGCGCAGGTCGAACAGCTTCACCTCGCCAACACGACGCTGACGGCGGCGCTGAACCAGAGGCAGGCGTCCCTCATCGCACTGGAGAGCGGTCTCAATTCGCTTTCGACCGATGTCGCCGTGGTCCAGGACGAGGCCGAGGCCCAGCGCAAACGCGCCGCCAGCCTGGGCCTTCTGCGGAAGGACACCGTCGTCATCCAGAGATCCGAGCGGACCGGTCCGCAGCCCGCAATGATCCAGGCGCTATCCGTGCTGGAGCTTGCCGCCCAGCGCGGCTCGCCCTTTCTCAGCGAACAACAGGCGCTCGCGACACTGCTGCCGGCCGATCAGGACATCGCTTCGCTCGACAGTCTCGCACGCCAGGGCGCGCCGACCACGGAACAGCTGCGCCGCGAGTTCGACACCGCCGTACGCATCACCGGACGGATCATCGGCGAGCCCTCCGACGACGGCTGGAATTGGCTGCGCGCCTCCTTCGACACAGCCACGGCAAACACGAAAGCGCCGGCGGCGGAGCTGATGCTGAAGGCGCGCCGCTCGCTGGACGAGGGTGATCTTCGCTCGGCAGCCGCGTCGATCGCTGCCCTGCCCCAGCCTGCCCTCACGGCATTCGCGACCTGGCGCGACCAAACCGTACGCCGCGCCGATCTCGACGACAGGCTAGCTGTGCTGAACGTTCGACTGATGGGCGCGACGTCGGCCGGCACCGAGGGCTGAACCGAAATCACCGTTACATACGCAGCTGTCATCGTGCTGGCGCTTATGTGTCCGGCCCCACGCTTGTCGCTATGAGGCCGAGCCATATGGTCCCTCCCAATGCCCTGGACGGGCACACGCTTTTTTTTGGGAGGACCTGCTTGAAACGCCAAACCACACTCGCCCTGCTCTGCTCGGCGATGCTCATCGCCGCGCCCGCAGTGATGCTGACTGCAACGGCGCAATCACCGTCGGCCAAACCTGTGGCCGCCGCCGACGCGAACCTCACCACCGCGATAGCCAACCCGGCGCGCCGGCAGGCCCACAAGGTACGCGACGCGCACCGTCATCCCGCTGAGACGCTGGCCTTCTTCGGCCTCAAGCCCGGCATGACCGTGGTCGAGGTCGTCCCTGGCTCGGGCTACTACGCCGAACTCCTCGCGCCCTACGCCAAGGCGACCAAAGGTAAGTATGTCGCGACGGGCAATCCAATCGCGAACATCTCCGACAAGGCCGCATGGGGCGAACAGACCTATGTTCTCTTCAACAAGGATTCCGGCCCGCTCGTTCCGGCGGGATCCGCCGACATGGTCGTGACCTTCCGCAACATCCATAACTGGATGTGGCAGCCTGGCATGGTCGACAAAGCGATGGCCGATTTCGCCGCGGCGCTGAAACCCGGCGGCGTGCTCGGCGTCGAGGAACACCGCGCCGACCCGCGCCCGGAAACCGTGGCCAACGGACGCTCTGCCAGCAACGGCTATGTCTCGAAGGCCACGATCGTCGAGGCTGCGAAAAAGGCTGGGCTGGTTCTGGAAGCCGAAGCCGAGATCAACGCCAACCCGAAGGACACGAAAGATCATCCGTTCGGCGTCTGGACCCTGCCGCCCAATTCGAGGGCCTCGCAGAACGGCGTCGCCACCCCGGCCGACTTCAATGCCGAGAAATACAAGGCCATCGGCGAAAGCGACCGCCACACGCTCCGGTTCCGCAAGCCGGCCTAGGCCGAAAAACCCAAGCCAAACCCGGCCGCTGCCCTCCGGCGGCGGCCGATCCTTGCCTTGTTAACCCGGTCCGGGTTATAGCGCCCGCCTCCGGTCCAATCGCCGGGCGCTGCCTTAGCTCAGCTGGTAGAGCACCGCATTCGTAATGCGGGGGTCAGGTGTTCAAGTCACCTAGGCAGCACCACTTTTCCGACTGTTCCAACCACAAATTGCCCTACTAAATGGTGCTCGCAGACGCTCCAATTCATATTGCGGGGTTAGATGAAGAAGTCTTGCCTCATATGGCGAGCCGTTATCGGATCGCCGCCGGGCAGCTGTTTAAGACGAGCTTCGGCCCATGCCTTCCCCGCCTCTGTCTCGCTGGCCGTAGGCTCGCGACTAGACCCTCAGGTGGCGATGGCAGAGCGGGATCCGCCGTGGCCGCGAGGATGACATCAGAATTCCACGCGATGACGTATCGTGACGAACGTTCGCCGGAGATCGTGCAGCGTGAATGGAACCCCCGCTACTTGTTCGACGCGGCCATAGAACCTCTTCGTTTCGACGATGCGCCCTGTCTGCCCTCCCCTCGGGGAACACCCATTCTGCGTCCTGATACGCCTCGCGGCGGGAAAGCAGCAGTTCGTTCAAGAAAGCCGATAGCGGGAGGCCGTCACGAGCCTTCAGCCGCAGCGCGTTGCCGTGACTAGCGCGGGGCCTTGGGGTCGAGGCTCATCACAAGATTCGGATCGATCGATGATGAAACCTGCCGCTTCCAATGCAGAGGTGACTGCGGTCTCTGTCGGAAACCGATAGATATCCTTTGGAAAGGCAGCAACGGCCCGTTCATCGGCCGCTGATCGGAACACCAGCGCAAGGCGTCCACCGGGCTTCAGTACGCGCGCGATCTCTCGCAGACCGGCATCGAGGCTGTCCCAGAAATAGAGGACGTGCACGCATAGCGCCTTGTCGATCGAGCTGTCCGGAAAGGGCAAGGCGTCGACTTCCGCCATCGCGACGGTTACCCGCCGCGCTTTTACGAGGTCTCGGTTTCGGCGAACCGCGATATCGACCATGAGCGCGGAGGGATCGACGCCTGTAACGCGACCCTTCGGCGCCCGCGCGGCGAGAACCGCCAGACTGCGGCCGTGACCGCAGCCGACATCCAGGATGCGATCACCCTCGTTGATGCCAAGCGCTTCGATGGCGCGCTGGTTCTCCGCCCACGTTTCGCGCGCCATGATCGAGGCGATCAGGCGGCCCAGCGGCCCTTTGGCGTGGCGGGCCTGAGCTGCAATGAATCGAGGCCTTCGCATGACGCTATTGCGCTCCTAAGAGCGCGAAGCTCCAGGTGACATTCAAAAGACGACGACGCTTCATTGTGCGACGCCAGCGGCAGCAACGACGTCTGCGGTGCGCCGCCAGGTCTGCGTCTGGCAGAATACGCCCATGGCGCAGCCCTTCAGTTCGAGCGATCCTTCCTTGAGACTGATTGAGCCGGCATAGGTTCGGCCGTCATCGGGATTGTAGAGAGCGCCATCGCTCCACACGCCGGGGGCCGTTTGGCGAAGACCGCGAACGATCTCGACGCCGACGAGGCCACGCGAGCGCAACGCCCGGTCGGGATTGTGGCTATCGGTGCGAGGGCGGCCGGCAGAATCTGTTGGCGCCCAGAGCCACAGGATGCGCCCGCACATGGTCGCTTCAGCGCCGGCGCACGGGCTGAATTCCACGATCGAGCCAAATCCCTGCGTCGCCCAGCGACCTGCGATGTCCGGACGAGTCTGCGCCTCCGCCGCGCGAGGTATGCCGCCGGTCAGCGCGGCCCCGAGCAGCAGCAAGGAGGCAATCTTCGCGATACTTGCGGCGGCGGGTGGAGCGTCCAGGCGCTTGCGCACCGCCGCTGCGAACCGCGCGTGATAGTCAGGGTGCTCCGTGCCCATCAGCCGGTCCCACCAGGTGAACCAGAGGCCGTAGTTCCAGCCGGCTTCGGCGTGATGGAGATCGTGGTGCGTGACGCTGGTGAGCCAATCGAACATCGGCCGGCCGTCGCGGCGGGCCGGCATGATCTCGTAGCCGGAATGCTGCAGCGTGTTGCGAGCGATCTGGTGGAGCATGAAGAAGCCGGTGACGGGCCAGTCGGTGGGCACCAGGACCATCCAGATTGGCACGAAGGAGACGTTCACCAGCGCCTCGGAGAAGTCGAAGCTGTAGGCCGTGAACGGGGACGGATTGTTGCTGCGGTGATGGCGGAGGTGCACCCGGCGGAAAAGCCTTGGGTGATGAATGAGCCGGTGCGTCCAGTAGAAATAGGCGTCGTGGACCACGATCATCAGTACGAGGCTGATGGCGAACCATGGCCAGCCCCAGCTCGCGGCCAGGGCCGGTCCCGGCAGGAAACCGGCCTGCTCTGCTGCGAACAAGCAGAACCCAACTGTAGAAAAGAGCGCGATGGTACGAAGGGAGAAGAGAAATTCCAGAATCATCTGCCGGGCAGGCGGACTGGCATCCCGAATTTTCCGGCCCCGCATTGGCACGCGCAGCGCGACCCAAAGGACCAGCCAGACGCCGACCGCAAAGATGACATAACGGGTCAGATCAACCCGGGCAAAATGCAGCCAGCGCTCCGCTGTGTCCCATAGCCAGTCCATGCCGGTCCTCCGTTCAGCTTCGGCGTTCAGCTTCGGCGTTCAGCTTCGGAGGTCATCGAACATCGACTTGCGCCTGCGCGTCTCGGCGAAGCCGGAAAACGCTGGCCGTTTTCAAAATCAGCGAGGTTTTTTTGGATTCGGCGAGCTGCCTTCCAGCGCGCACCGCCGCCATTCGGTAGGTGTCTGGCCGGTTGCTTCCTTGAACGCCCGGTTGAACGGTCCAAGCGAACCGAAGCCGAGGTCGAAAGCGATGGAGGACACAGTCTTACGCGCCTCCGCGGGGTCGGACAGAAGGCGTTTGGCGGCGTCGATCCTTCGGGCGTTGACGAAGGATGCAAAATTGCGGTGTCCGAGGTGGTCGTTGATCAGGCGGCGGAGCCGGTGTTCGGGGATTTGAAGGTCCTGGGCCAATACACCAATGGTGAGGCCCTCGCGGCGCCACGCCTCGCCCCCGTCCATCAGCGCCGTCACCCGCGCCATTTCGGCCCGGTCGGCCACGTTGGGACCGGCGATTTCTTCGACGTTGACGGGACGGGCGACGGCTGCGCCAAACAACGCCGGACGGACCTGGAACATCACGACCGTGCCTGCGAGGCTGAATGCGGCCAGCGCTGCGGCGCCGGCCATCGGATACCAGTCTGCTGCGATACCGAGTTCTTCACCGATCTCGAAGCCCGACAAGGTGACGATGAACAATGCTGCGCCGGCCAGGAACGGTCCGCGCAGGCGGCGCCGGGCCTCGACGAGATCGCCGCGCCAGCTTCGCCAGATGACGAACAGGGCGAAGCCCGCGAGGCTCACCTCGGCCAGGTTGTGGACAATCCATAGGCCTGGCTGGATCTCCGCCGGGGTGAGCGAGGCAGCGGCGCCCAGCAGGGTCAGACCGGCATAGGGCGCAAACAGGAGCGGCGACAGCCGGCGGTCCTCGAACAGCACGCGCACAAACGTCCAGAAGGCGCCGACGCCGCCGAAAGACAGGATTCTCAACACCACGTGAGACGGACCGATCGCATTCCTGATCAGGTCGGAGGAGATGATCGCATAGGCAATGATGGTGACGCAGAACAGTACACCGGAAATCCGAACCGAATGGCTAGCCTCATAGCGGCCGAAACCGAACGCGGTGGCGCCAAGCGCCCCGATCGCGACGCCGTGAAGAAGGATTTCAAGAATCTCGACCGCGCCCGACATGCAGGCTGACGTAACCCGCCGCCGCGGCTTGCGCCAGATGTTCCCGTCAGAAGACGACGACCTTGTCGGTCGCGAGCGTGATCGCCGCCAGCTCGTCCATCGTGCTCCGCGCGGCGCCGGCGAGCAGTTCGTCATCAAGCAGGCCCCGCGCATTCATGCAGCTTCCACACAGCAGGACGCGCCCTCCGCCGGAGAGGATGCGATTGAGCATGTGCTCGACGTTGTAATAGCCGCCGGGCGTGCTCTGGCCGGCCTTACCGCCGAGAACGGAATCGGCCATCAGGAAGACGGTCAACTCGCCGCCGGGATCGTGCTTGTGCAACGCGTGCGCCAGCCGCAGCGCATTGTAGCAGCGTTCGTCGCCATACGGCGCATCGTTCAAGATCAATAGTACCTTCATGAAAGTACTGACTATCGAAGGATCGCCCGTGCGCTGTGATTCAGATCAACTCTGGATTTTGTTGTTGGCCCCGGCGCCCGCCGCAAGATGCTCGAGCCCTCCTTCCCTCATTGCGACCGCGACAATCACGCCGGAAAGAAAAGTCACCGCGGCGATCGAGGCAATGGCCGAAGCAAGACCGAACATATCGGCTATGAGACCGGCCGCCAGGGCGCCGATCGCGTAGCCGAGATCGCGCCAGAACCGGTAGACGCTAAGAGAACGGGCGCGCCAGGTGGGATGCGAGGCATCGGACACGGCGGCGATGAGACTCGGATAAACCATCGCCGTGCCAATGCCGAGGAGCAGGCTGCCAGCGAGCCACCACCAGAAGTCGCGGGTCATGGCGGTGAGGAACAAGCCCCCGGCCTGCACCCACATGCCGGCCACGATCAAGCCCTTGCGCCCCCAACGATCGCTCAGCGGCCCAGTCGCGATCTGGAGCAGACCCTGCGTGACGGGGTAGATGGCCTTGAGGAGCCCGATGCGATCGAGTCCCAAGCCGAACGCCGAATAGAACAGAGGGAATATCCCCCAGCTCATTCCGTCGTTGAGGTTGTTTACGAGCCCGGCTTGTGACGCGGCGAATAGGTTTCGGTCCTTGAATGTCGTGAGGACGAATACTTCCCGGAATGACAGCGGCGATGGCGCAACCGATGCCTGGCTCAATTCCAGGGCAACGTGGCCGCGCGTGTCGCGCACCAAAAGGATCGAGAGCACCGTCCCTGCGATCACATACGCAACGCCGAAATAGATCGGCGCCGGTCGCAAGCCGTAGATCGAGGCGATGTAGCCTGTCGCCAACGCCGTCAGTCCAAGAGCGAGATAGCCAGCGAACTCGTTGAGACCAACGGCGAGGCCGCGGGATTTAGGGCCGACCAGATCGACTTTCATGATCACGGTCATCGACCAGGCGAAGCCTTGGCTGACGCCGAGAAGAGCGTTGGCGGCGATGATCCATTCCCACGTAGGCGCCGCGATGATCATGAAAGGGACCGGTATGCCGGAAAGCCAGCCGAGCACGAGCACGTGCTTGCGCCCCCACCTGTCGGCAAGCTGGCCCGACACGAGATTGGCGAACGCCTTCACCACCCCGAAGCTGACGATGAAGGAGACGACAAGCGTCGTGGAGGCGATCCCGAACTCCTCGCTGCCGATCAGCGGTACGACCGTTCGCTCGATGCCCACCATGCCGCCGACGAAGGCGTTGATCAGTACGAGGAGGGCGAACTGACGCCAGTTGGCGCGAAGCCCGAGGGCGATGCGGCCGGGGTCCTTTCCCGGCCCGGGCAGACTCATTTGTGAGCTTCTACAGCCGGACGGCCCGCGTTGAGGGTCCGCAGTTCGGCGGCGCGCGGAGGCGGCGGTGGAACATCGCTGGTCATGCGCTGCACGAATTCCGCCTCGTCATCGATTCGGAACGCCTTGTTGTGACGCTTCTCGAATCCGATCGTGGATGTGGGCTTCCCGCTCAGGCTCTTACCGCAGACCGATCCGGAATAAGCGCCGGGCAGGATTTCCAGATGATCCGGCAGGGCCTTCAGCCGTTGCGCCGTCCGGAACAGGACACGGGCGCCTTCCTCTGCGCTGGAAGCAAGTTCGGTGCGGCCAAGATCGCCGACCATGAGCGTGTGGCCGGTCATGACGAACCATGGCTCTTCGGAACGCGTCCGATCGCGGACGAGCAGGGAAATATGCTCCGGCGTATGTCCGGGCGTGTGCATGACTTCAATGGTCACATTGCCGAGCTCGAGCACGTCGCCATCGCGGACGCCGCGGAAGGGCGGCGCGGCCTTGGCGTCGTGGAAAAGGACGTACTCCGCGCCCGCCGCTTGCGCGAGCGCGCGACCGGCGGAGACATGGTCCGCATGGATATGCGTGTCGATCACATAGAGAATGCGCATTCCGACCTTCGCGGCAGCGTCGAGGTAAACCTCAATGTCGCCGATGGGATCAACGACCGCGCCTGAGGTTCTGCCGCCGCAGCCAAACAAGTAAGATATCGCGACCGGCTCGGTGTGCAGGAATTGGCGAAGTATCATGCGACGCTCCTTGATGTAGATCGGCGCTTCCTGCTGCAGCAGGCCGATGCCCGGCCACGAGCGTGGGTCTAACGGTTCACAGTAACCCGCAAGAAGGTGGCGGGAATGGACGTAACGTTGGGGCTGGAGCTTCTGTTTTGGCTGTAGAACAGAGCATCCAGTTCCTTCAGCAGATCACCGGCTCGGCCATCCCTTTCTGCAGCCTCAAACGCATTCATGGTCGGTCCGTAGTATGTCCTGAATGCCCCGAGCAGCGCCGATGGCGGGCCGGGAAAGTTGAAGGTGTAGGCGTCTCTGAGGAAGGATATCTTTTCCTTCGGTACGCCCGCTTCGCCAAATCGCGCGATCACGTTGTCCTCGATTCCCCACGTCATCGGGCTGATGAAACCTTCCGGCGGCGGCGGCGAGTAGGCGGAACTTATCTTCAGGATCTGTGCGACCAGGGTTGGATCATTGGGAATCCAATTCCCCATGATGATCCGACCGCCGGGCCGGGTTACCCGCACCATTTCCCTTGCCACATCAAATGGCTTTGGCGCGAACATGGCGCCAAAGATGCTCACGACGAGATCAAAGGCGGCGTCCTGCAGGTTATGCAGGTTGGAGGCGTCGCCCTCCTGGAACCTGATGTTCGTGAGTCCCAGTTCACTGACGCGCCTGTTCCCAGCCGCAACAAGGTTGCTCGCGATATCGACGCCCAAAACGTCCGCTCCGAGCTTCGCCTCTGGAAGAGCCGTCGTTCCGTCGCCGCAGCCGAGGTCCAGGACCCTGAGCCCCTTGGTTATTCCAAATCCCGCAACCAGCGCTTCTCCACTCTGCCGCATGGACTCGGCGATGCGCGTGAAGTCGCCCTTCTCCCAGAGCGCTTTATTCGGGTTCATCGGAAGATTCCTTTGCGGGTTGACATGTCAGGCGAAGACATTCAATTATTCACTTGAATGATGGAGAGAAAACAAACTGATGTCAAGACCGAGCGTCAAGGAAACATTGCTCACAGCGTTTGCGGCCGTGGCGAAGGCTGCGGCGCATCCCCATCGCTTCGCCATTCTCGAACACCTCGCACAGGGTGAGCGGACCGTCGAAGGCCTCGCGGAGCGGACGGGCCTTTCAATCGCCAACGCCTCGCAGCACCTCCAGTCGATGAGGCGGGCCGGTCTCCTGGCTGCGCGGCGCGATGGCAAGTTCACGCTCTATTGCCTTGCCGACAACAGCGTGCTCGACCTGATGCACGCCATCAACCGCGTCGCCGAGCGCAACGTCGCGGAGGTTGACGGTGTCGTACGCGGCTATTTTCATGAGCGCGACGCGATGGAGCCAGTCTCACGCACGGAGTTGCGCAAGCGGTTCAAAGAAGGCCTTGTCACCGTCCTGGACGTGCGGCCGGCGGATGAATTTGCGGACGGCCACATTCCCGGAGCGATCAACATCCCGGTTGGCGAACTGAAGAAACGGCTCTCCGAATTGCCGCGAAAGCAGGAAGTGGTCGCCTATTGCCGGGGGGCCTTTTGCGTCATGGCGTTCGAGGCGGTTGCGCTGCTGCGCACATCCGGCTTCAAGAGCCGCCGGCTTGAAGACGGATTGCCGGAGTGGAGGGCTGCCGGCCTTCCTGTTGCATCCGACGAACATGGCGATCACGCATAAGCAGAATGACAGCGGCGACAGCGCACCCGATGCCTGGCTCTCAGACCCGGCGTGTTCGCTTGCGCCCAGCTTGGCCGCAGGCCGCTCAGCGCCGCGGCGCCGCCGGCCAGCGCCGTAGCGCGCAGAAAACGGCGGCGATCCAGGGAGAAAGAGCGAGGTCGGTCCATGTCGGTGAGCCCTGGATACGGAACGGCGGCGCAAGCCCCGCATGACTGGAGAAGATACGCAATGCCGGCCGCCATCCCTCATTCCGCGTCCGGCCGCCGCCCGGCGCGTTGCAACGCGCCAGGCGATGGATGTACGATGGAAGCGGGCGCCTGACGGTTAAGACCAACAGCCTGCGCCACTTTCTCTTCCTATCGGGACCGACATGAGCCGCAGCACGGATGTTCTTGTCATCGGCGCGGGGGCGGCCGGACTGATGTGCGCGATCGAGGCGGGGCGGCGGGGACGGCGCGTGCTGGTGATCGACCATGCGGCGAAGCCCGCGGAGAAGATCCGCATTTCGGGCGGCGGGCGGTGCAACTTCACCAACATCCATGCGAACCCGCTCGCGCACCCGGCGCAGTTCCTGTCGCAAAATCCGCGCTTCTGCGTTTCGGCTCTGAAGCGGTTCACGGCGAAGGATTTCATCGCACGGGTCGAGAAACGCGGGATTGCCTATCACGAGAAGACGCTGGGCCAGCTGTTCTGCGACGGCTCGGCGAAAGAGATCATCGACATGCTACTCGAT
Source organism: Hyphomonadaceae bacterium (assembly GCA_030697555.1). Lineage (GTDB taxonomy): Bacteria > Pseudomonadota > Alphaproteobacteria > Caulobacterales > Hyphomonadaceae > UBA7672. The sequence continues at coordinate 1,022 of JAUYPV010000149.1, read as the reverse complement.
GACCTTCGCGAGGCGGGTGGAGAGCTCGAACTGGGCGTCGAGCCGGGCAAGATTGAACGGACCGCCGGCGGGTTCAGTGTCGACACGCAGGTCGGGCCGATCGCGTGTTCCGCATTGGTGGTCGCGACAGGCGGCAGGTCAATTCCGAAGATGGGATCGAGCGGATACGCTTATGACGTGGCGCGGAAATTCGGACTGAAGATCGTCGAGCCACGCCCTGCCCTCGTGCCGTTCACATTCCACGAGCAGATGCTGAAACCGATCGCGGAGCTGGCTGGCGTTTCGGTGGAGGCGCGGGTGAGCCATGGCAAGACCAAGTTCGAGGAAGGCCTGCTGTTCACGCATCGCGGGCTGTCGGGTCCGTCGATCCTGCAGATCTCGTCCTACTGGCGCGAGGGCGAGGAGATCGTGGTCGATCTCGCGCTTGGTCGCGATGCGTTCGAGGAGCTGAAAGTCGACCGCAAGGAACGGCCGAAGCTGCAGCTTTCCAATGCGCTGGCGCATTTCGTGCCCAAGCGCCTTGCCGAGCAGATCTCGGCGCGCACGTTCGGAGATGCGCGCCTGGCCGATCTTTCGGATGCGAAGCTGCGCGAGGTTGCGGATGCGATCCATCGCTGGCGCGTGAAGCCGGACGGCGCCGAGGGCTGGCGCACGGCCGAAGTAACGCTGGGCGGCATCGATACCGATGGACTGTCGTCGCAGACGATGGAAGCGAAGGGCATTCCGGGACTCTATTTCATCGGCGAGTGCATCGACGTGACGGGCTGGCTCGGCGGCTACAATTTTCAGTGGGCCTGGAGCTCGGGCTGGGCCGCTGGGCAGGCCGCATGAGTTCGTGTTCTCGCGGCATGGGCCGCGGAGTGGGATTTTCGGTCTTGAGCGCACGCGCCGCGCGCCGGATTCAAAAAAACGACAACAATGCTAACAATGCTAACAACGGCTGACGTAGCGGCCCTCGCCGTTGGGGGCTTCGCTTGAAGCCGGAGCGATGTTCGCCTCCCCTTAAAAAGGGGAGGTCAGCT
>JAUYPV010000141.1 GCA_030697555.1 Hyphomonadaceae bacterium | reverse complement strand
GACAGATTTCCCGACAGCGCCACCGTTTTCGTGGCCTGAGGGGGGGAGGTCCGGGTCCGGCTGATCACCAGATTCGCGATGTCGTTGCCATCGGACAGGCGTTGCAGAACAGCCCCGGACACCGCATCGACGAACTTGCCTTCCGCATCAACCTGAAACTGACCCGCCCGGGTGTAACGAATGCCATCTGGGGTCATGACGGCGAAGAAGCCACTGCCATCGATGGCAAGGTGGGTATCGGTGCCGGTCTGGCGCAATTCGCCTTGGGTGAATCGACGAATGGTCCCGGTTACCTCAACGCCCTGGCCTCGCTCCGCATAGCTCTGAGAAAAACTTTCCGGAGAAGCATTTCCGAGATCGCGGAGCAGCAGTTCGTTGGCCTTGAAGCCAGCGCTGTTGAGATTGGCGAGGTTGTCGCTGATGACGTCCAGCGACTTCGAAAAGGTGAAGAGACTGGTCAGGCTCGTATTGAGGCTACTCAAGATAGTCATGGCCTGCTCCTTACTGGCGCCGCACGAGGCGGATACTGACCGGACTCACGTCCTGCAGAACGTTTCCGTCCTGCTGCAAGAGCGTCAGGCTGGGACGACCATCGACCAGCGACACGGTAGTGACGGTGCCCACCTGAGTACCGCTCGGGGCAGAGACTTCCACGGTCCGTCCCAGCAGATCGAGACTCTGGTTGGTGGACAGCACGCTCAGCAGCCCTTCGATGTTCTCGTTCAGGATTCGCGTCTGCTCGACGTTCGTGAACTGGGCCAACTGCGCCAGAAACTCGCGGTTGTCCGCGGGCTTCAACGGATCCTGGAAGGAAAGCTGCGTGAGGAACAAGCGAACAAACTGCTCCTGGTTCACGCCGCTCTGCTGAGTCCCAAGAAGCCCCGCTCCGCTGCCGAAACTACCGCCGATAGCATCAATGGCCATTGCCGTTCCCCCTCACTGTCTGCACTACATGATCACCATTCACCACAACACCGCTCAGCGGAATCCCCAACTCCTGCGCCATTGCATGAAGCCGATCCAAATTGGCTTTCAGCAATCGCGCACTGCCCGAATCGCCACGGATGACCAAGGCAGCGCCGAGCACAGGATCGGTCACCACCGAAGCCGCCAAACGACTCCAGTGATACTTCTCTAGTCGGCCATTGGTCGCGGCACTACCGCTCTCGCTGGCGGCAGAAGACCCGACAACCGGCTTGTTGGCCTGCCAGAAGGCCGCCCCAGAACGAGCGCTCGCCTCGCACATCCCTTGAATCGATCCGACGGCTGCGGCCTCGGCCCGTCCAGAGATCACCTGCGAACCCGTCTTCGCCATTGACTGCAACAGTGATACTTCCGACCCGGCCATCCCCGCGTTTTTCGCGGCAGTGCAATCGCTCACTTCGACGCCGGCCTGCGGCGCCTGTCCTGCCTTCGCCTCGGGACTGCCTTCGCGAAACCCGGACCAACGATCAAGAAACTGCGAGAAAGCCTCATTCCGCATTTGCGGAGCCATTGCAGTCGGAGTCCGACGCTCGGCGGGTAGCACTCCAGACAAGAACGAGCGGACGTTATCCACGCAAGCGTCCTCCAGCCATCTCATCCAGCTCCCGATGGAGCTTGTTCTCGATTTCCTGCTCCAGGGCCGATTGCCATTGCTGCCGCCGGCGCTCCAGAACATCGCCGCGTTGCCGAATCAGGCGCATCGCCTGAATGGCTTCTTCCATGGCCCGTCGGGACTTCTCTGCCTCGGCGCCGGCTGCATCGACCTGCTGGGCCTGGTAGTCGGTCCATGACGTGATCTGCTCCCACTGCAGGCGCCGGTCTGAAAACGAGCTTCCGGCCAGCAGCTGACGGCCCTGTTCGAGAACGCCCTGCAGTCCAGTTTGGGCCGAGCCCAATGCGACGAGGTCTTGCTCGTGACGCCGACGCGCCGTCGTGAGGCTTTCCGACACCTCCGCCTCTTCTCGGCGAAGTTGGAATGCCAGTACTCGCAACGGGAAGGTCTTCATGAGCTAGGCCGCCTTCAGCAGCGCTGAGAAGCGCTGGGCGGAGGTGGCTCGCGGCACAATCTCATGGATGCCCTGGCGGAAGAACTCCTTGAGCTTCGGCACCAGTTGAACCGCTCTATCCAGTGCGGGGTTGTTACCCGGCTTGTGCGCACCGAACTCGATCATGTCCCTCGAACGCTCATGCAGTGCCATGAGCGAGACGCAGTCTTCCTGCAGCTTACGTTCGGGTTCGGTAAACAGGGCGCGGGCCAGTCGACTGTTGCTTCGCAGCAGGTCCACCGGTGGGAACTGGGCGGCCTGCGATAACTCGCGACTCAATATCCAGTGTCCGTCGAGCAACGCGCGGACGTGATCCGTCAGCGGCTCGTTGAAATCGTCTCCATCCACCAGGACGGTATAGAAGGCAGTGATGCCCCCTCGCCCATGAGCCCCAAGACCGGTCCGTTCCACCAACCTCGGAATCAGAGCAAAAACCGAGGGCGTATAGCCGCGTACCGTCGGCGGCTCGCCCGCAGCGATCCCAATTTCACGCTGTGCCATGGCCAGGCGGGTCAGCGAATCCATCAACAGCAAAACATTCTGGCCGCGATCACGGAAATATTCCGCGATGCTGGTGGCGGTGAGCGCGGCATGCACGCGCGTGAGTGCGGGTTGATCGGAGGTGGCTACAACCACAATCGCTTTCTTGCGGTTCTCTCCGAGGTACTCCTCGATGAAATCGCGCACCTCCCTGCCCCGTTCGCCGATCATCGCCAGCACCACACAGTCGCACTTGGCGTTCTTCGCCAGCATTCCCAGCAGCGTGCTTTTGCCGACGCCGCTACCGGAGAAAATGCCGACGCGCTGGCCCACTCCGACAGGGAGTGTGCAGTCCGCGATCTTGATACCCGTCTCCAGTTGGCTGGAGATCCTTCGACGCTCGGTCGGCACCGGCGCGCTGGCGTGCAGGGGAACATGCCGGCTGAGATTGAGCGCTGGCCCGCCATCGATAGGGTTTCCGAATGCATCCAGCACCCGGCCCAGCATCGCGTCGCCGCAGGCCACCGAGGCCTGACGTCCCGTACTCAGCACCTCGCTGCCCGGCCGGACCCCGCGAACGTCGCCATAGGGCATCAGCAGGACACTGTTGGTCCGAAAGCCAATGACCTCCGCACGGATGGGCGGGAGATCGGCAGCCGGGTAGATCTCGCACACCTCGCCCAGAACGGCATCAGGTCCACGGCTTTCCAGCATGAGGCCGCTGCCGCTCAGAATTCTTCCGGCGCGCCGGTTCTCGTCCAGGGCGGACAACGCCGGTTCGTACTTGGCTCGCAGTGACGGTGCAGGACTCATTCGGCGCGCCTCCGGATGTCCAGTAGCGCATCCTTGAAACGTTCCAGCCGTGTCTCGGTTCGAAGGTCCAGGTGACCTCGCGGGGATTCGAGGATGCAACCTCCGAGCGAGATTCGGGCATCCGGCTCCCATTTAACGGACGCCAGATCGACGGACGGCTCCGATTGCGCCGCTTCCTTAATCAGAAGCTCGTAGTCCTCAGGCGCCAGCTTCACGACCAGCGGCTCCTTGAGATAGCCGGCCCGCTCGATGCTGCGGATCGTCATCTCGCGCACCTGAGCCGCAGTGTTCCGCGCTTCTCCGAGTAGCCGGACCAATGCCGCCAGCGTGATCTCCACCACTGCGTCTTCCAGCTCGTCACGCAAGGAAGCGCGCTGGGTTTCCAGGCTCGCGGACAGTTCGTCCAGGCGCTTCAGCTTGGTACTCATCGCTGCCCGCTGCTCACGTGTCGCTCGTTGCAGTCCTTCGGCATAGCCGCGTTCTTCGGCGTCCTTCTGAAGCTGAGCCAGCTCCGAGGCTCGGCGAGCTTGTTGCTGCTCGGCAGCCACTCGCTGCGCATCAGCAAGCATCTCCGGCGTGACGACCGGCTCTCGGGCAACAGCGTGCTCGACCGCTGCCCATACGGGAGTGCCTGCCGAAATCAGAACCGGCGTCGCAGCCGTGGCGTCTGCCGATCGGAGAATCTTCGACATCAGCCGATTCTCGACATTTGGGCGGCCACGGCTTTGACCAGGGACTGCTTGCCAATGGCGGTAAGGCCGGAGGGTCGACCCAGCGGGCTGGGCTGCAGCGGCGCCGGCAGGTCCGCAATCCACTTCCAATCGTGAAGGCCAAGGAAGGCCTCGCGCAGATCCGAAGGCCATTCTGCGAGGAACTGCGCCGCCGCTCTGGACGACAGCCCATCAATCAACTCGAACTCTTCAGCTCCTTCGGCAACTGCATCGCTCGCAGCACTTTTCAATCTGTTCCAGCTGCGAATCACCGCGACATCCAGGCGCAGCTTGCTGAGCGCCAGCAAGTCATGAACCAGGGCATTCCGGTGCTCGACCGGAAGACGCGCCAACAGCCATTCGCGGTCTGCCGCTCCGAGTGCGGCAAGCTCCAGGGCGATCCGACGATAGCTGACGACCGAAACACTCATGCGCCGGACTCTTCCAGCCAGCCGCGAATACGAAGCAGCTGTTGCTCGCGCTCCGCTTCGGTCAGCGCCGGTGCGGGACGACGGCCCGCAACCCAGACCGCGCTCAAGACTGCGATCAGGCCCAGCAGGGCGGACACTACAATCCAGTAGCGCTCCCGCAGCAGGCTATTTGCCTGCCTGGATGCCCCTTTGCCATCCGCCAGTAGAGGTTCGTCAACCTCGACGCCCGGCTTGCTCGCATCAACAATCCGGCGCTGGACCACGATGACGTCGCCGCGTTGCGGGTCGATGCCAACGACACCCTCGACCAAAGTGCGAACCGCCGCGAGGTCCTGGTCGCTCAACTGTGAGGGAACAAGGACACCGCCTGAGATGCGGACAATTTCCCCGGGCGAGACCTTGGTGTGCTCGCTGTAGCGTCCGACCTGGTACTCAGTCTCGGTCTGCGTTGTCTTGGGCGACCAGGATGGCGCCGGCGCCGTATCGACCGCCGCCTCGGCGTTCGCGGAGTCGCCACCGGCTTGCGGCGCTGCCGCCGCAGGGCGCCGTTTGGCCGTGGCACTGGAAATGGCCTTGGATCGCAGAATCGCACCCGTTGTCTGCCCCGGCAGGGTCACGGGTTCGTCGCGGACGGTGTCGGTCTTGTTCAGATTGAGCGAGACATCGAACTTGGCCAAGCTGCGACCGCTGCCCACCATGGCATCGAGCGCCCGCTGGACCTTCTGTTCCAGGTAGGTCTCGACCTCGTTCTTGACCTTGAGGCGGCCTTCGCTGAACTCGCTCTCGCCATCGGTCTTGGCGCCATGGAGTTCGGCACCGGTCTGGTCGTGCACCAGAACGCTCTCGGCCTGCAGACCGCTGACCGATGAAGCGATCAGGCGTCGAATGCCATCGACTCGCTCGGGAGCGAGGCGTGCGCCATCGCGCAGCGTCAGTGTCACGGCGGCCTTGGGCTTCTCCTGATCCTGGCCGAACAGCTTGCGTTCCGGCAGAACCAGATGCAGTCGCGCCGACTCGACCCCCTCCAAGGCCGTGAGCGTTCGCACCAGCTCGCCTTGCAGGGCCCGCTGATAGTTCACTCCCTGAGCGAAATCAGTGAGCCCCATATCCGCGTTGTCAAACAGCTCGAATCCAAGCCCACCCTTTGGGGTAACGCCTTGCTCCAGCAACTTGGCCCGGACCCGATAGCCCTCACCGGCGGCCACCGATATCGAGTGTCCACCGTCCTCGAGTTTGTAAGCCACATGCTCACCGTCCAGCTTGCTGGTGATCTCCGCGACCTCGGCGGGCTCCAGCTTGGTGAACAGAGGCTCGTAGTCGTCGCGCAGTACCCACCAGGTCGCCGTACCCGCAGCCACCAGGATGCCGGCCAGCGCCAGGGCAAGCACCACTCGCTGCCCCAGCGACAGGCGATTCCATTGATCAAGTGAAGCCATTCCGTTCCCCAATCCCCATTTCTACGTTCTTGCCGCAACCCACCACTGCGCCCAACGCAGAGTCCCTAGACCTGCATCCGCACAATCTCTTGATACGATTCCAGCAGGCGATTCCTGACCTGCACCACCAAGTCGATCGACATCCGCGCCTGCTCGAGATTCAGCATGACCTCGTGCAGGTTGTCGGACTCCCCCAGCGCCAGGCTACGAACCGAGGCTTCGGCGGTACGACTCGCCTGATCCGCCTCCGTCACCTGGGTTTTGATCCAGTCCCCGAACGAGATCGACTTGGCGGCCTTGACCGGCCCCTCCAGGGAAGCCGCAGGTCCGCTGCTACCCAGTGCCTCGATCGCATCGACCCTCATGTCCCGCTCCCAATTTCAAGTGCGCGCAGCAACATCCCGCGCGAGGCTTCCAGCGTCCGCACATTGGCCTCGTAGGCACGAACCGCCGTCATGACGGTCAGCATTTCCTCCACCGGATTGACCGCAGGCGCGTAAACGAATCCGCCGGCGTCCGCGAGTGGGTCGCCCGGATCGTGAATGGGCTTGGGCTCAAGCGTGCTTTCTTCGAGGATCGCCTGAGGAGAGACGCTCTCCCGGCCTGCGAAATCTGTGGCGTAGAGGCCCTGCGCGAACGCCACCACCTTCTTCGGCTTGAAAGCCGTCGTGGGGCTGCCGCTGCGCAGGTTGGCATTCGCCAAGTTCAGCGCCGCCGTCTCCAGCCGCAGGCGCTCAACGCTCATGCCAGCCGCGGAAATGGAAAGAATCTGACCGTAGTCCATCAGCGGGATCCTCCGGAAATCGCAACACGATTCAAGGCCGACAGCTTGCCCAAGGCGGTGAGCAGGGCCTGGTACCGAACTCCGTTCATCGTGGAATCCGCCATCTCCTGGTCGATCTGGACCGCGCCGGTGTCCTGATACACGGCGATCTGCTCACGGGCCTCAGCGATGCTTTCCGGTGAGAGCTCTCCGCTACCGTCGGACGACAGCTGCTGAGAAAGATTCTGCAGAACACTTTCAAACTCCAATCTCAGCGGTCGGAAGCCGGCGGTCTGCTGATTGGCGACGTTCTGGGCGATCAGTTGCTGACGCAACCACAGGCCATCCAGCGCCAGCTTCGACACTTCCCGAGTAACACTTTCGATTCCGATCATGTTCTGACTCACTGGATAACAAGGCGGGCGTTGAGCGCTCCGGCGCGCTCGATGCCACGCAGCACGGCAATGATGTCTCTGGGCGAGGCTTTGACCTTGTGCAGTGCCACGACCAGGTCAGTGACGGTGGCGCCATCGGAGAGGCTGATGGGCAATCCGCTGCTTTCCGAGACGCTGATGTCGGCTTCCGGCACAACCACAGTCCGGATGCCATCACCCGGCCGTGAAACCAGGGTGGGCTGTGAGACCTGGTAGCTGGTCGCCACGCTGACCCGCAGATCGCCCTGGGCAATCGTCACCTGCTCCAGGCGAATGTCACCGCCGGAAACGACCGTCCCGGTGCGCTCGTTCACGACCACCGTCGACGGCTGATCGGTATCGACCTCCAAGCGCTCGAGTCGCTCGATCATCGCCACGTACTGAGGGCGCTCCGACTCGGACAGTCGAACCACGACACGATCCGGTCCCTCCGCCGTAACCTTGCCTCCGGGCGCTCCGAGTTCGTTCTCAATCGCCTGGGCCACTCGGCGCGCCGTGGTGAAGTCGGGGCGAGCCAACAGCAGGTAAACCGAACCACCCCGGCTAACCACCGACGTGGCAGGTGCCAATTCAATCGTGGCGCCGCCCGGAACCGCGCCGGCGGTCGGATGGTTCTTCTGCACAATGTTGCCAAACGCGTCGTAGCGGAAGCCGCCCACCGACAGCGCACCCTGCGCCAGCGCGTAGGTCTTTCCATCGGGTCCCTGCAACGGCGTCATGAACAAGGTTCCACCCGCGAGACTGCGGGCATCGCCGATGGACGAGACCGTGACATCGACCCGGTCGCCCGTATTGGCAAATGCCGGCAAATCGGCCGTTGCCAGCACGGCGGCGACGTTTCGACTGCCGAACTTGCTCCGGTCCACATTGATGCCGAATCGCGCCAGGGTGTTTTCGACCGACTGCAGTCCGGCCTGCGACCGGGCACTGTCGCCGGTCCCAGCCAGGCCGATCACGATGCCATAGCCCACCAAGGGGTTGTCACGCATCCCCTCGACACGGGCGATGTCCTTGATCCGGGCCGCCTGCGCCGACGAGGCCATCGCGGCGGCGAACAGGAAAACAGCGAGCTGCCAGATTCTCATAGGCCAATAAACCTCATCAGCCGACGGAGCCAGCCGGGCTTCTGGGTATCGCTGACCCAGCCTTGCCCGTTGAAGCTGATGTCCGCGTTCATCAGGCGGGTGGAAAGCACCGAGTTGTCAGAGGCGATATCCAGGGGACGAACAACCCCCTCGACCGAGATCATCTGCTTCTCACCGTTGACGACGATGTTCTGGTTGCCACGAACGGCCAGGTCTCCACTCTCGGTACGCCCAACCACCTGCACGGTGATCTGCGCCCGGACCAGGCCGCCTCGCGTAGTGCGTCCCTTGCCGCCGCCGTCCTGTTCGAACTCGACGCCGCCGGCAATCTTGTTGGTGGAGTCGGACAACGCGGCACTGAGCGCGTAATCATTTTGCTCGCTGGAATCGGCGCGACTTTCCGCGCTGGAGCTCTCCAGGATGATCACCGTCAGCGGATCCCCGATTCGGGCCGCCTTGGGATCGGTGGTCCAGTTCGGAGGATTGGCAGGATCGTAGAGGCTGGCAGCCTGACTGGCCGCACTGATCAGCAGCAGTACGATGTAGGCGATGCGGGGAAAATTCATGGCATTACCTCCGCTTCGCCGGCACCCACGATCCGGGCCCGCAGGGTGTTCCCGCCCCCGGTCTTGAACGAAGCCAGCTGCCCGAGGGCCGCGTCCGTCATTGCGACGGCCATGATCTCCACTCGGGCGCTACCCGCCGCGGCCTGCAGTCGCACGGGCTGCCCGGCGATGATCGGCGGTCGTTGGCGTACCGCGGCGCTCGCGACCGGTTCACCCGGCTGAAGCGCGACCACGGCAATCGCATCGATAGGCAGACTCCGCAAGGGCGACTGGCGAACCGCCTTCAACGGCATGGCCGTGAAATCCAGGTCATCGGAACCGATCATCTGACCGATGCCGATCTCGTGGTGCGCGACCCATACCGGAATCGATCCATCAATGTGCACGCGCACCCTGCAGACCACACTCTGATGCCCGCGCCGCCCTTGGATCCAAGCACTGGCTTCGGAAACGGGTGAGCTGGGCGAGACCCGGAGGACGCTGAGGTCGGCCGCACCTTCCATGCACCGCTGCTCGCTTGGTGAGTCCGCAGCAACAGTCACCGAGAGCGCTGTCGCATCGACACCCCAGCTGCGTTCCAGCGCGGGACGAGCGAGCAAGGTCCAGTCGTCACCCGCCTGCGCCGACGCCGAGATCGGCGCCGAAAGCACGACGACGGCAAGACCGCCGACTTTAAGAAGAGACCGGATCACGGATTAGCGCCGGAGGTTGCCGACTTCCGCGAGGATTTCGTCGGCCGCCTGGATCACTTTCGCATTCAGTTGATAGGCGCGCTGTGCCAGGAGGAGTTCGGTGAGCTCATCCACCAGGTCGACATTGGAAGCTTCCAGGAAGCCCTGCTTCACAACCCCGGTCCCATCCAGGCCAGGTTCGGAATAGAAGGCCTGCCCCGACGCGTCGGTGCTGCGAAACAGTCCCTGGCCGATGGCCTCCAGCCCCTCGGGATTCAGAAACCGCGTCAGCTCGAGCTGACCTACCGAAACCGGAGCCGCTTCGTCAGGCACGGTCACCATCACCTCACCGGTCTCGCTGATGGAAATACGAGTCGCGTCCGCCGGGATGCGGAGGCTGCCGGACAGCTCATAGCCTTCGGTGGTCTGCAGTTCGCCATCGGCACCCACCTGCAGGGCGCCGATGCGCGTGTAGGCGAGCTCAGACTCATTGACCTTGACCTCGAAGAAGCCATTGCCCTGAATGGTCACATCCAGAGAGCGATCCGTCTGCCGAAGGTCACCCTGTGCGAAATCCGACTGCACTCCGGAGACCGCAGTCCCCAGCCCTACCTGGGCAAGCTGATTGGGATCCCCCTGTACCGCCAGATTGCGGTACGCCACATCCACGAAGCGCGTCCGGCCTTTCTTGAAGGCGGGCGTATTGATGTTGGCGATGTTGTTGGAAAGGACTTCCAGACGAGTCTGATTGGCGATCAGTCCCGATCCGCTAGCGTAAATGGCATCCAGCATCTGTTTCTCTCCCTTTGCGCCTAGCGGCGTCCCAATTCGTTGATGGCTACATCCAGCATCTGGTCGTAGCCCCGTATCGCCTGTCCAATGAAGTTGGCGTGGCGCCCGACCTCCACCAGATTCAATGATTCCTGAACAATGTCGACATTGGCCATTTCCAGGTGTTTCTGGATCACCGTCGAGCGATCCGAGACCTCAGGGCCTTCAGAGGCGCGATAGAGGCCGCCGCTGATGTGCGTCAGGGTCGCCCCCTCTCCGAAGTGTGCGATCGCCAGCTTGCCTATCCGCTGACCCCGTTCACTGATGGCGCCCTGCCGATCGACTTCAAAATCGGTACCGCCTCCGGTCAGGACGATTTCCCCGCCCTCGCCCAACACGGGAAGGCCTTCTTCATTGCTGAGTCGGCCGGCGGCATCCACCCGAAAATCTCCCCGGCGGCTGAACAGAATCTCGCCGCCGACGTCGATCTGGAAATACCCGGGACCGTCGATGGCAAGATCCATCGCGCGCCCGGTGTCACGCAGGGCGCCCGCCTTGGAGTCGAGCAACACCTGCAGTTGCGCCAGGTTCGAACTGCCGGACGCCGCTGACGAAAGCGCATCCTGAAAGACCCGCTGCACCGTGCGTTCGGCCCGGAAACCCGGGGTCGAGGCATTGGCGACATTGCTGCCGATGGACCGCAGTCGCTCCAGATCCGACAGCATGGAGAGGGAGGCCGCTTGTATCGCTTCGCTCATTCCGGTTTCTCGCGCTTCAGGCCGCAACGGTGGCAAACGATTTCACGGTCAACTGACCGGGAATCTCGCTGGTGGAAACAACACTGAGATGAGGTACCGCTCGCTCGGCAACCCGCCGAAGCGTCCGGCGAATGGCCGGCGAGCAGAGCAGCACCGGGGACTTGCTGCCCGCCATCATCTCTTCGGTCTTGCGAACCAGGGCCTGCACCAGGCGCTCGAAACGGGCGGGCTCCAGTGCGATGCCGGTTCGGGATTCCGGCGGACGGTTGTCCGAACGCAGGGCTCGATCCAGTTCGGGGTCCAGCGTCAGAACATGCATGACACTTGTTTCATCGGTGAGACGCTGGCAAATCTGGGCGCCCAGACGTTCCCGCACCTTCTCGACCAGGACCTCGGGATCCTTCAGGGTTCGCCCCTGGTCCGCCAGCACTTCCAAGATGGTGTCCATCTGGGTCAAGGGCACCCGCTCGGCCAGCAGCAACTGCAGCACCCGCTGCACATCGCCCAGCGTCATGATGGTTGGCACCAGTTCCTCAACCAACGAGGGCTGGGATTGCCGGACCCTGGCCACCATCTTGTCGGCCTCGGCGCGGCTCATGAGCATCGCGACCTGACCCCGCAGCATTTCGGAGAAATGGGTCACCAGGACGGTGAGCGGCTCGACCACGGTGATTCGGGACGCCTTGGCCTCGGCACCGGCTTCCTCATCGATCCATCGTGCCGGCAATCCGAATGTCGGGTCCTTGGTGTCCTCACCCTCGGCACGCAGGCTGGTGCCCGGTGGGCAGACCGCCAGGACCTTGCCGGGGCGCAGGATACCCGCCCCCACCTGGGCGCCCGCAAAGCGCAGGACATAGCTATCTACGTTGCGCCGGGTCTCGCTGCGGAGACGCATCTTCGGGAGCACAAACCCGCTGTCGGTAGCGAACTGCTTCCTGAAAGCCTGCAAACGACGCATCAGCAAGCCATCCGCTTCACCGACGATCGGCACCAGCGAGGGGTGCACTTCGATCTCGATGGGCTCTTGGCGGATCACGGACTGCAGATCGTCTTCGGCAGAAGTGGCCGGCTTGTCCTCAGAACCAGCATCGGCAACAGCCTTGCCCCGGCGAAGCGCGAAATACGCAAATGCCCCGACGAAGCCCAGGACAATCAGCACGGGCAACGCGGGGATGCCCGGCAGCAGCGCCGCCAGCAGCAGCGCCACCGACACGATGACCAGGGACTTTGGGTACTGGGCAATCTGCATCAGCAGTTCGCGCGACAGCGAAGCGTCGGTCGCCGCACGGGTGACGATGATGCCGGTCCCGGTCGCGATCACCAGGGCTGGAATCTGGGTCACGATGCCATCGCCCACGGTCAGCAGGGTAAAGCTGTGCAGTGCTTCAGCCCAACTCATCCCGCGCTGGGTCATACCCACCGCCAGGCCGCCGATGATGTTGATCAGGATGATGACGATGCCGGCGACCGCGTCGCCTTTGACGAACTTGCTGGCACCGTCCATGGCGCCGTAGAAGTTCGCTTCGCGCTCGATCTCCTTGCGGCGGGCGCGGGCGTCTTCCTCGCTGATCAGCCCCATGTTCAGGTCGGCATCGATGCTCATCTGCTTGCCCGGCATCGCATCGAGCGTGAAACGGGCCGCCACCTCCGCCACACGTTGCGCGCCGGCGGTAACCACCACGAACTGCACCACGATCAGGATGAAAAACACCACCAGGCCGATGAGGTAGTTTCCGGCCACGACGTAACTGCCGATAGCGCCGATCACCTTGCCGGCGTAGGCATCGGTCAGGATCAGACGGGTGGCAGCAACATTGAGCGACAGCCGCAGCAAGGTGGCTATCAACAAGACCGAGGGAAAGGTCGAGAACGACAGCGGCTTGTCGGCGTAGAACGTCAGCAGGAGGATCAGCAGCGCGAAACTGATGTTCGCGACCAGCAGCAAATCCAGCAATGCGGCCGGAATGGGGAAAAACAGCACCAACAAGATGGCGATCACGCCCGCGATCACCAACAGCTCACTCGGCGCCCCCAAATAGCGTTCAAAACGACGCACAGATTTCCCTTGAATCTTAGTTATTACTGCTTTCTGTCTGAACGATACAGCGCATGCAGTACCGCGGCAACGGCTGGGTAGGTTTCTTCCGGAACATAGGCATCAATTCCTACTTTCCGGAACAAGAAGCGCGCCAAACGGACGTTCTGGACAACCGGTACTCCGTGCCGATAGGCCTCATCCCTGATCCTGGCGGCGACTTCGTCAGCACCTTTGCATAACACCTGCGGTGCGTGCATTGAGGCACCGTCATATTTGAGCGCCACGGCCAGATGCTGAGGATTGGTGACCACGACATCCGCCTCTTTGACCCGCTGGACCGAACCCAGCTTCTGGCGCAGCGCTTTCTGATGCTCCCGTCGCTTCGAGCGAATCAGTGGATCGCCCTCCCGGCGTTTGAACTCGTCCTTCAGTTCACGCCGGCTCATCCGCATCTTCTTGGCGAATTCCCAGAGCGTGAACCGGAAGTCGAACGCGGCAATCAGCAATAGCGCCAGCATCAACGCAAAGAACAAGGTCTGAATCTCGGATTGCAGGAATGCCGCCAGGCTTGGCATCCCCACGACCGGCAGCTCCCCTGCCCGATGGGCCATGGCCTTGATGACGATCCATCCGACCGCCACGAACAGCAGCAGCTTGATCACCGACTTGAGGGCTTCGAACAGGACCCGCATCGAGAACAGTCGCTTGAAGCCCTGTGCCGGGTTGAGTCGGGAAAAATCCGGCTTCAAGGGAAAGGTCGTGAACGTCGGTCGTGCCTGCACGATGTTTCCCAGGACTGCCGCCAGCACGGCAACCGCCAACAGTGGACTGAGCAGGAAGAATCCCGTGCGCAACAATTCAGCCGCCGCGGAGAGCGTGCCCCCAGGAACGGCAGAAATCTCGAATGCCCGTCGCGACAACGCGAGAATTCCGGCCTTAACCCAGAGGCCGAAGGCCATCACTGCAATCAGAATCACGCTGACCACGACGAAGCTGGTGACGTCGATGCTTTTTGCGATCGTGCCCTTCTTCCTGGCCTCCTCCAACTTGAACGGGGTAGCGGGTTCGCTCCGGTCCTGGTCCTGTTCGGCCATTGCCTAGCCTCCACCCAGGATCGCAGGCCAGCCGCCGAAGACAACGGTCACCAATACCGTCACCACCTTCTCGAAGGCAGGGGAAAACAGACCCAACAGGAAGATTCCCAGCGCCGCCTTCAGCGGCAGCGCGACAAAGTAGATATTGAACTGGGGCAGGCTGCGGGAAGCCACCGCGGCCGCGATATCGACGGCAAGCAACACCATGAAGATGGGTGCGATCACCAGCAGGCCGAATGTGAACACCAGGCCAAACTGAGCCAGCAGCGGCTCGAACTGCAAGGTCGTGGACATGCCCGGCGGCGTGACACTCAGGGAGTACGCCAAGCCTCGCAGCAGGCTGTGATGGGCATCCATGGCGAAGAACAGGGCGCCAGCCACCATCAGCAGCAGGCTACCCGTCAGCGGCTCGAAGCTGCGCGTCTGGGGGTTCAGCAACACCCCGGCGCTGAAACCGATCTGATTGTCCAGGATGCGCCCGCCAAACTGGATGGCGGCGGCGATCACATGCAATCCGAACCCCAAGGCAGCACCAACCGCCAGCTCTCGCCCGAACATAAGTACCAGATTGACGTCGTTACTGGGCAGTACGACGGGGACAGAGGACACCGCCAAGGGGATCGACAGCGCCAAGGTGAAGATCAGCTTCACCGGAGAAGGCAGCCCCGCGAATCCAATCAGTGTCGAGAACATCAGCGCCGTGCTGAGTCGAGTCGCCACCAGCAACCAGGTGAGGACAACCGCCAGCTCCGCCCCCCAGTCAATCACTGGATGTACTGAGGGATATTGACGAAGAGCTGGGTCGCAAACTGGACCAGTTGAGCGAGCATCCAGCCCCCTAGCACCATCAGGATGAACGCCATGACCACGATCTTCGGCACGAAGGTCAGGGACATTTCCTGAATTTGGGTCACCACCTGCAGGATGCTGACCAGCAGCCCGACGACCAGGCCGGCCAGCACCAGTGGGCCCGCCACCACGGCCCCGACCTTCAGCATCTCGTGCAGCAGCGAAAGGACGAGATCCGAGTTCATCAGTGCAGCGTCCGCGTTGGAGATTTCGCGGTCGGCGACTTTTTTCCCGAGTTCAGGTCGGCGACGAACTTCGCAACCGCTGATTTCAGGTCATTGCCCTCGGTCATTCCCATCGAGGCCGAGATCTGGGCCAGCAGCTCATCCATCGAGGCGTGTTTTTCACCCTTCCTGGCCTGCAACAAAGTCTGGGCATACAAGCCGGAGGCGCAATCCTTGTTCAGGCCCAGGGCCCGGCGCATCGAAAATCGCGCGTCTGCGTCCCGGCCTTCGAGGGCAGCGACAACCGCCACGCTTCCGTGGGTCTCGGCGAAGTTATGGTCGATATCCATAGCCTTCTGCAGGCTGTGGGACGCGCCTATCAGGTCCTTGCGCAGGATCTGCAGCCAGGCGAGGCCATGCCAGGTGCCGATGTGATTGGGCATGAACTCGACCGCCTTGATGAAGCTGCGCTCCGACTCCGCCAGTTCCAGCCGTAGCGTCTGGGCGAACGCCAGACCAGACCAGGCCCGACCATTGACGGGATGTCTCTCAACGACAAAGGAGAAATGGCGTAGCGCGGTATCGGCCTCCCGCGCATCCAAGGCGATCGTGCCCAAGCCCAGATGCGCCAGCGTCGATTCCGGATTCAGCGTCAGCGCACGAGCGCTCGCCACCGTCACCACATCCTCCTGACTGTCATCGGCGGCGATCATCGCCAGCAGGCCCCAGCCTTCGGCGTCGTCCGGAACCGCAGCGGTGTAGTCGAGCAGCTTGGCAACCGCTTCGGACTCGCGCTCCAGGAAATGCAGGCACTGTGCCTGCAGCTTCCGCAGTTCCGGAACCTGGGACTCGAGTTCTGCGGGAATAGCCTCGGTCAGCTCGAGCGCTCGGGCGGGCTCGGAATTTCGGAAAGCCGCGTACGCCGCGTTGTACTGAATGGCCGGGTGCACCTCGCCGTCCGCCAACAGCTGGGAAAAGAGTTCCAGCGCCAGTCCGGGTTGAGCCGTGGCCAGCGCCAAGGTGCCGGCATGGAATCGGACAGCGGCGTCTTGGGGCGTCTTCTTCAGCGCTGCGGAAACCGCTGCCTGAGCGACTTCTGGCTGCCCCGCCCTCAAAGCCAGGGGAATCAGCTCAGCAATCAGGTGTGGATTGCTGGGGTCCGCAGCCAGATAGCCAAGCAGCTTTTCAAGGCGGGACTTAACCTCCGGCGAGGTCATTGGAGCCGCGCCGCAGGCCGTTCGCCGACCGTGCCCTCCTTGATCGAGCGCAGCAGCGTCTGTGTGCGTCCGAAATAGAGATTCTCGGAATCCACCTGCCTGAGCAGCGATTCGAGTACCGATGCAGCCTCCTCGCCACGGCGGGACTCTGCGAGCCAGAGCCCTTTGTAGAAGAGCGCTGGCGGATGCACGGGAACCGAGGCGAGCACCTCGTCCCACAGACGCATCGCCTCCAGGGATTCGCCCGACTCGAAACAAAGCATCCCCAACTGGAACTTCGCATCCCAGTCACCGGAGCGCTCGCTGAGATAGCGCTCATAGAGAGGCTTGGCTTTGTGTCGCAGTCCGAGCTGGGCATACACACGAGCAGTCTCGAGCGCCGCCTCGATCGGCGCTGCGCTATCGAGCAGCGCCTGCTTGAGTTTGGCCAAGGCCGCATCGACCGATCCCTTCTGGATATCGAGCCGCGCCAACGCCAACAACTCTTCCCCGTCAAACAATCCCTGATAGTTCATTTTTTGTGATTTATGAGACACACTGCCGGCGGGGATTCTCAGGGGCTTGACCAACAGCGTCAATTGGTCAGACGGGAATAAAGCGATTCCAAGAGGGATTATGAAATTTGCGAAGTCCGACCGCGCCATTCGGCGCGCTACGGTGTGTCTATGGTCTTGCAGCGTGGCCGGCTTGTTGGTGGTCACCCCAGGATTCGCAGACAACGGCAGCTTCCTGCAATCCACGTTTGTAGCGGCGAAGCCAGACTCCAGTCGTTACGACGGTAAGGATCTGGCGTTCCAGCTGACACTCGGGCAAGACCTGACACCCCGCCTTGGCTGGTTCGCGTCCTATCAGGCAAACGAGTTTGTGCCTGCCGACGGTGGCGGCCTGCTCAAACAACGGGCCTTCGATCTCGGCGCCAACGTCTATTGGGGGAAGCTTGGCCCTGTCCGCACCTACTCACCGGCAGCTCTGGGCATCGTGGATTCGCAGCTGGGAGACGAACGGCGACGCGCTCCCAGCGCCAGTCTCGGTCTTGGCTACACCGTGCCGATTCCCTGGGTTCCCAACCTACAGGTCGTCAACGAATTCCGCGGTCGCTACAGCCACGGAAACCCGTATGCCTCGGAGGAAGGGACGCTCGATGCCTTCGGGGCCCTGGGGCTGAAATACAACTTTTCGGCGGCTCCCCAGGCCCGAAAGCATCCCCCCTACCTCGGAGCCACGCCTCCTATGAGTACGGCGGCACTTGCAACAGTCGGCGAGGAGGCTGCCCGGCGACCGGCACCGATCTCCAAGAACAGAACCAATCAGCCCGATGTCGATGAGGACACCGTCAACGACAGCCTGGATCGTTGCCCCAATACCGTTTACGGGGTGCGGGTCGATGCCGACGGCTGTGCGATTTAAGGCCTAGCCATGCTCTCCATATCCACTCATTCCGTCCGCCGTCTCTCCGCTTGCTTTCTGCTGTCGGCGCTATCGACCGCCTGCAGCGTCGGAGGCAACGATCCCAAGCCCGAAACCGATACGCCAGAGTCACAGAAGGCAGAAACCTGGGTTGTCCTGGGGCCTCTGAGCGAGACCACACTGACCGTCAAAACGCTGGAGGGTACAGAGCGCGCCAAAGGCACGACGGCAAAGTACTCGGCGGACGTGGATACGCGTACGGTCGATGGCGCGCAGCAACTCAAGAAGCCGGACGAAGGCCGCAAAGTAGGCATCGTGACCTATAGCCGCCTCGATCTGGACTCGCTGGCTGCCGACACGCTGCTACTCCTCTCCGCAACCGGCGGACGGGACGTCGATGCCAACGACGACGGTACCGTCGCCTCGACCGAAGGCTTGTCCGGGCCAGAAATAAAGGGGACCGTCGCGGCCTTCGCACCAGCGGGTCGTGTCCGCAGCGGTCGCGTCGTGCTGAATTTGCTCACGACACTGGCAAGCGGCGCCAACACCACCGGCGTCGAAGCAACAGAACTTGCGAAGCGGCTGGATCAGTTCGCCCAGCTCCTGCTGAAAGCCGCCCCCGATGGCGATATTGATGGCGACGGCAAGATCAGCCATGCCGACCTGCTGGCCTTCGACCCCAGCCTCCAGGAGGTCGTGGACGGCAAGTTGTCCCGCACTCACGACCGCTATCTGCGCAGCCCTGCTCAGTACGCACTGTGGCTGCAAGCGGCGCTGGGTGATGGCAGTGCCTCCCCGATCCGGCGCATCCAGCTCGGGGGCGACACCAACTCCGCAACCCGTATCACGGCACAGTTATTTGGTGACAGCGATGGCGATGGACTGGCAAATGTCTTTGAGGACGCCAGCAAGAACGACACCGATGGGGACGGTTCGATGGATAACGTCGATACCGACCTGGACGGCGACGGGCTAAGCAACGACGAGGAGGCAACGCGCGGCCTGAATCCCTATAGCCGTGATACGGATCTCGACGGCTTGGCCGATGGCAGCGAGGTCAATGTCTCGAAAACCGATCCCCTGAAAGCGGATACCGATGGCGATGGGCTGGCCGATGGTCTGGAGGTCAACACCTATCGCACCTCGCCCAAGAACACCGACACCGATGGCGACGGTATCGCGGATGGCATCGAGGTGAACGGCTTCAAGCTGTTTGACGGCCAGACCGTCGTCCGCACCGATCCGTTGAGCATCGATAGTGATGGGGACAAGCTGCACGATGGACTGGAAAAGGCAGTGCAGGATGCCTTCGCCAAATATGTCGTCAGCAATGGCGCAGGGCCTTGGCTCCGCGGCGCGTTGCATCCTTCCAACCGCACTACTCCGGCAGCACTGGGTGGCCTCGATTACTCCGCCGTGACCAATACAGCAGCGATCCTGGAACAGGACCCGGACGGCGACGGGAAACCGACCATCGAAGAATTGTTCTTCGGCAAGGACCCCAATTCGGCGGCGAGTACCTTCCAGTACGTTTATGAGGCAGCGGATAGCAGCGCCCTGCCCCGGCATCAGGCACTTCTGGCCGCGGGCTTCGTCTACGTACCCGGCAATTGGGACGTCGATGGCGACGGCACGGTCGACACTGGCTTCTATGTTTCACGCTTCGAAGCCCGTTCAGCGGCGTCGGGCACGGTCGCCATCAAGCACCTTCCGGAGTTGATGCTGGCCGCACAGGTCTACAACCCGACGCTGCTGCGCTTTTCCGATCGGCTGTGCTCGCGATTGAATGGTGGCGACGGAACCGATGCCTCGACGACGGACACCGATGGCAGCTGCCGAGGCAACCAGTATCTCGATCTTGAAATCGGAGCGGGCCTGCCTCCGGCCTCCTTCGATCCGGCCTTGCCCGCCAAAACCGGCATCAGCTGGGCGGAAGCACGCGCTGTGCTGCTGGGCTCGCCGGTTGATTCGGCAGCCGCTACTGGCGGCCCCTACCCGATCGACCTGCCCAGCGAAGTGCAGTGGCTGCAGTTGGTGTCGATCGCCATCAATACCCCTTCAAACTGGACCGGCAATGCCGTCAACTCAGGGCGTCTGTACCAGGGCCACTCCGACAACGAGCCTTTCGGCGTACTTGCAATCACCCACCTGGACGATGGCTACAGCGATACCGGCAACGCGGCCAACTCGGGGCCTACCCAGCGCCGCACCCTCGGCATCCCCAACGGAATCGTGGCCCGCGACTTTGGCGTGCCGCTCAGCTACCAGACCACGGTCTGGGACTTGGCCGGCAATGCCGCCGAATGGACCCGTGGCCTGATCGCCGCGAAATCGACGACCAGCCTCTCCAAGTCACGCGCGGGTGGCGACCGGTTCGTGAACGGATTGACCGCGCCGCTGGATTACCTGGGCATCCCGGTGTCGGGAACCTCCACGGTGTCACTCAGCCTGATGCCGGGTTGGTGGAAGCCAACCGTCGGCGGCAAGGTATTGGGTACCGCCTCCGGAGCCGGCCTGTATCTCGACGGTGCCGCCAACTCGGACGGAAATGGGGACGGCCAGTCCGACGGCGCCCGCAGTCAACTCGACTATGGCTACGGTGCCGACGGCTTTTCAGATGGCTTTTCCGCGATACTGCGTGGCGGCGATTACGCCAGTATCGACATTGCCGGGGTCGCTGCCGCTGAGTTTCTGAATGCCCCAGGTTTCCGGGCCCCGAGTATCGGATTCCGCGCCGTGGCTCTGCCTGTCACGCCGTCCCCGTAGCCACCTGCCATCATCAACTAACCCCATGAGCGACTCCGAACTTTCCAGCCTCGATTCCGAGGAATTGCTGCAGCTGGCGGTGCTCGATAGCACCGCCGGCCGGCACGACACTGCCATCGTCAAACTGAAACGCGCCGTGATCGTCGATCCGACCAATGCACGGGCGCACTACATGCTGGGGGCGGAGCACGCCGAGATCGGACTGACGGAACGGGCTATTGTGGAGATGGCCAAGGCGGTCGAACTGGACCCCAGCCTGGAAACCGCCCACTTCCAACTGGGGCTCTTGCACTACACGCTCAGCAATCTTGAGCAGGCCACACTCTGTTGGAGGCCGCTGGATGAACTGGGAGAGGAGCACGCCCTGTACCTTTTCAAGGATGGGCTGCTGAAGCTGGCCGCCTCGGATCTCAAGACCGCTGAAAACCAACTGTCTCTTGCCTCCAAGGCCAGCCAGGGGCAGACCGCACCGCTGCGGGCGGACATCGACAAGGTACTCAACAACGTTCGCCGCCATATCGCAGACCAAGGTCCAGGCACCGAGACCGCCGACCCAAGTCAATACGGCAGCAATCTCGCCCGGCGCTACGGCGATCTCGATTCCTGATCGGTCAAGGCGCGCGGCCGATGGCAGCACCGTGCGGCCGGAGCGTAAGCTGTCGCACCTATTCCAACCGGTAGCCATGCAGGCGAGAACCCGATGGGTGAAGTTGATCGGCTGAACCGACTACTGCTGGAAGTTCGCTCGACGCTACTCGATAAATCCCAGCGCTCGAAGCCCTCCGCCGGCCGAGCGACTGGAAAGTCCGACGCCCCGCCGCCGAGGAGTGACCTGGCGCCATTCGAAATGCGACAGGGTCTGGTCGAAAGCCTGCGCGCGCTGGGGCCCATCACGCAACAGAGTCGCAGACAAGCACGCAAACATTTCGTGCATTGGGTTGTCCTCGGCGAGTTCGGCTTTGAACTCGCCAATGATCCGGGCTTCGCGGAAATTTGCGACAAAGTACTGCACGCCTTTGCCGAGGATGCCGAGCTGTCCGTTCGGCTCGATGATTTGCTGACGTCTTTGACAGGAAAGCACTAGCGGCCAGGACAAAAGTGGCGCTGACACCCCGCCGCCTGCACGGTCGATTGGGCCACACCCAGGGACCTCGATTGCGCCACCGGCAGCCCCCCCTTTTCGACGGGAAAAGTGGCGACGGTAGCGGGGTTATCCCGCCTCACCTCACTGGACTGGACCGACATCACGCGGAATCGTGGACCGACATGCGCCGGAATGCTGGACCGGCATGCCGCAGAATCGTGGACCGGATCGGCGCGGAATACGCAGCGAGTGCGGCGGAAATTTGGGTCGCCCCCCGATGTGCGGTTTTTGGCCTGCGCGCGCGTCGCTCAGCCGTCGCGCGCGGACAGCCCTGCCAGGATGGTCTGGAGTTCTGCCTTAGTGATGTCGGCGCGCTCTGACTTGGCATACACCGTCAGCAGCACGCGCAGCGTGTCGGTTTGCAGGTAATAGATCACCCGATAGCCGCCGCTCTTGCCGGTCTTGGCGTCCTGGTTTGCGGCACGGACCTTGTAAACCACCGCGCCGACACCCGGCACTTGATCGCCGGGCGTCAGTCCGGCCATCAGCGCATCTAGAATAGGCTGCAGTGGACCGGCCAGCTTTTCGTAGACATCCCGGTTGCCATAATTCATGGCAATGAGAGAGGTGTTTATGAGCATCAATCGGCAGTACACGGACGAGTTCAAGGCTGAAGCCGTCAAGCAGG